>JAQWMI010000022.1 GCA_029246865.1 Alphaproteobacteria bacterium | reverse complement strand
CCATTAGACTCAGATATTACTCAAACAATATCAAAAAATAATTTATCAGTCGCATCTGTACTGTCCGGCAATAGAAATTTTGAAGGGAGAGTAAATCCTAATGTAAAAGCTAATTATTTAGCATCTCCACCTCTTGTTGTTGCCTATGCATTAGCAGGAACTGTGAATATTGATATGACGTCTGAACCAATTGGTCTGTCTAAGACTGGTGAAAACATTTATCTCAAAGATATTTGGCCCTCCAATTCTGAAATTAATGTAATTGTCGAAAAACATGTAACACAAAAGATTTTTAATGAACAGTACCAAAATGTTTTAGAAGGAACGGAAGAGTGGAAAAATATTAAAACAGTTGATAGTGAACTATATGATTGGCAAGAAGACTCAACTTATGTCAAAAAACCCCCTTTTTTCAATAGTTTTAACTCATTAAATAAATCAATAGAAACCATTCAAAATGCAAGGCCTCTGCTTCTACTTGGCGATAGTGTTACAACAGATCACATTTCTCCAGCTGGAGCAATTAAAGAAAAAAGTCCAGCAGGATCCTACCTTTTAAAAAATAATATTCCTCAAAATGAATTTAACTCATATGGAGCAAGGCGAGGGAATCATGAGGTTATGATGAGGGGTACTTTTGCTAATATAAGAATTAAGAACGAATTATTGAACGAAGTGGAAGGTGGTTATTCAATTTTACAACCTGAGGGCCAAGAAATGAGTGTTTACGATGTTGCTATGGCATATAGAAATCGTGGAGAAGATATGGTTGTTTTTGCCGGCAAGGAGTATGGCACTGGATCTTCTAGGGATTGGGCTGCAAAAGGAACAAAACTTCTTGGAGTGAGAGCTGTTATTGCTGAAAGTTTTGAAAGAATTCATAGATCGAATTTAATAGGAATGGGAATTCTTCCAATTCAGTTAAAATCTGCAAATAAAATTAAAGAACTAAGCATCAGTTCAACAGATCTTATATCTATAGCTATTGATGATAAAATTAAACCTCAACAAAATATTCAAGTTAGGATAGATCAATCAGGGAATATAATAAACGTAGATTGTATTTTGAGAATAGATACAGTTAATGAATTAGAATACTACAAAGCTGATGGAATTTTAAATTTTGTTCTCAAAAATATATTAAGCTAAATATATTTTTTTTGGGTTCTCTAATATTTCTTTTAGTTTGACTAAAAAAGTGACCGCTTGTTTGCCATCAATTAATCTATGATCATAACTTAGAGCAACATACATCATAGGTCTAATTACAACCTTACCGTTAATGGCTATTGGTCTATCAATAATTGAGTGCATTCCTAAAATTGCGCTTTGAGGTGGATTGATAATTGGGGTACTCATCATTGAGCCATAGACACCACCATTAGTAATAGAAAAAGTTCCTCCAGAAAGATCTGCCATAGCTAATTTGTTTGTATTAGCTTTAAGAGATAACTCAGATATTTTTTGTTCTATTTCTGCAAATGATAAATTATCCACATCTCTAATAATTGGAACTACTAGCCCTTTTTCTGAACCTATAGCTATCCCTAAATCAAAATAATTTTTGTAAACAATTTCATTTTCATAAATTTCAGAATTGATTTCAGGTATCTCTTTTAAGACCTCGATGACGGCTTTTGCAAAAAAAGACATGAAACCTAATTTAATATTGTGTTTTTTTTGAAATATTTTCTGTTCTTTTTTTCTAATGTTCATGACTTCCGTCATATCAATTTCATTAAAAGTAGTAAGTATTGCTGCTGTATTTTGAGCGTCTTTAAGCCTTCTAGCTACCGTCTGTCTTAATTTAGAAATAGGAATTCTTTTTTCTCTTTTTGAATTTCCGCTCTTATCAAAGTTTGGAATGTCATCGATTGGACTTAATGGCTTATGAGTTTTTAGGATCTCTTTTACTTCTTCATTCTTTTTAATTGGAACTACTTCTTCTTTATTAATGTTTGGAGTTTCTTTTTTATGGGTAGTTTCGAATTCAGCAATGATCTGACCTACTTTTACGTTTTCACCTGATTGAGTAATAATTTTTTTCATAACTCCATCTGCTTGAGCGGGTATTTCAATTGTAATTTTATCAGTTTCTATTTCAGCTAAATTATCTCCCGATTTAAAACTTTCATTCTCTTT
Source organism: Alphaproteobacteria bacterium (assembly GCA_029246865.1). GTDB lineage: Bacteria > Pseudomonadota > Alphaproteobacteria > HIMB59 > HIMB59 > HIMB59. Next base: position 44,246 of record JAQWMI010000022.1, on the reverse strand, counting down.
AACCAGCCAACTTGTAAGAGTGCCGTCAATGATAGATTCTCCCAATTCTGGAACTAGTATGTCTGTCATAATTTTTTTATTCTTTTGGTAAGTTTTTAAATTTCATAAAACTTACTCCCATCTTCTCTTTTATAACATTTTTAAGTGATGCTTGAAGAGCTAATTTTTTAATTAATGTTTGATTTGCAATATGACGCTTAGCTATTCCAGTTGCAGGAGCAGCAGAACTTTTTCTTCCCACATAATATAGATTGTTTGGAATTCCCTCTTTTCTCATAGTATGTCTCAATCTGCTTTTTACAAATGACCAAGCGCCCATATTTTTAGGTTCTTCTTGGACCCATAAAAATTCACAGTTTTTATTTTCAATAATAACGTCTTTAATTGTATCAAATGGGAAAGGATAGAGTTGCTCGATTCTAACAATTTTTATTCCTTTAATATTATGTTCAGTTCTAAAATCATCCAATTCATAGAAAATTTTTCCTGAGCAAAAGATTACCCTCTTGGTATTTTTTATTTTTTCACTAATAATCCTATGAAAGGATGTTCTGCCTGTAAAATCTTCAAGATTAGAGACATTATTTGGATGTCTTAATGTTGACTTAGGGGTAAAGATTATTAGTGGCTTTCTAAATTTACGACGCAACTGTCTTCTTAATGCATGAAAGTAACTTGCAGGAGTTGTACAATTTAAAATTTGAATATTATCTTCAGAGGCGCTTTGCAAAAATCTCTCGATTCTTGCACTTGAATGTTCAGGGCCCATACCTTCATGACCATGAGGGAGAAGTAAAACTAAACCACTCATTTGCATCCATTTTCTCTCTCCAGGTAAAATAAATTGATCAATAATTATTTGTGCGCCATTTGCGAAATCACCAAATTGCGCTTCCCATAAAACTAAAGAATTAGGATCGGCAAGAGAATATCCATACTCAAACCCTAAAACGCCTAATTCAGAAAGGAAGCTATCTATAACTTCAAATTGCTTTTGTTTTTTTGATAAATTATTTAAAGGAATGTATCTTTGTTCAGTGTTTTGATCATAAAAAACTGAATGACGTTGACTGAATGTACCTCTACCTGAGTCTTGACCTGCTAACCTTACTTTAAAACCCTCTCTTAATAAAGATCCGAAAGCCAATGCCTCAGCGAATGACCAATCAATACCTTGACCAGTTTTTATTGCTTTTATTCTTTGATCATTGAATTTAGTTAATTTTGGATGAAGATTAAATCCTTTAGGAATTTGAGTTAATTTTAATCCAGTATCTTTGAGCGCTTTAGCACTTTCTGAAGTATGGCCTCTTCTTTTAGTATCTTTGGGTGCGCTTGTTAAACCAGTCCATTGTCCACCCAACCAAGACTTTCCTTTAACTTTATAATTTTCTGCTTTGACAAATTTTCTCTCCAAATCTTTCCATACACTCTCTCTATAATTTTCTACTTGATCATTTTTAGTGACCCCCTCTGATATTAGTTTTGCAGCATAAATTTCCGCAGTGGTTTTGTGTTTTTTTATGGACTTATACATCAATGGCTGAGTAAATGAAGGCTCATCACCTTCATTATGACCATGTCTTCGATAGCAAAACATATCTACCAAAGTATCTTTTTTAAATTTATTTCTAAAATCTGTGGCAGTTCTTGCTGCTAAAACCACAGCTTCTGGATCATCACCATTAACGTGAAATATTGGTGCTTGAACGATTTTAGCAATTTCTGATGGATATGGGGCAGAACGGCTGTACTGAGGACTAGTAGTAAATCCAATTTGATTATTAATAATAAAATGAATCAGTCCTCCAATTCTGTATCCATTTAACTGGGACATAGTGAATGTTTCTGCCACAACTCCTTGACCAGCAATTGCAGCATCACCGTGTATTAATAAGCCTGAAACTAAATCATTACTGTGATCATTTATAATAGTTTGTTTTGCTCTAATTTTGCCAGCAACAATGGGGTTAACTGCCTCAAGGTGTGAGGGATTTGCTGCCATACTTACATGAATAATATTTCCGTCAAAACTTCTATTTGAACTAGCGCCTAAATGATATTTAACATCTCCTGACCCTTGATTGCTTAAAGCATTTTCTCCACCATGAATAAACTCACTAAATATTTGCACTTGTGGCTTTTTGATAATGTTAGCTAAAATATTTAACCTTCCTCTATGAGCACATGCAAAAGAAAAATCTTGAATACCATGATCAGAGGATCTTTTTAGGATTTGCTCCAAAGCGGGGATTGTTGACTCAGAACCATCTAAACCAAAACGCTTACTTCCTCTGTATTTTTTATCTAAAAATTTTTCGAAAATTTCAGAACTAATTAACCTTTCCAAAATAGTTCTCTTACCTTTAAGAGTAAGGCTCATTTCAGTTCTATCTTCAATTCTATCTTTTAACCAAAGATACTCCTCTGAACTTTGAATATGTTTGTATTCAGAGGTAAAAGTTCCTGAATAAATATTTTTTAGTTTAGCAATAATCTCTCTTATGGTTGCAAAATCAAATCCTAAGTAACCAGAAAGGAATATTTTTCTATCCATATCCTTTTCTTCAAATCCATAGTAACTAGGTTCAAGACCAGAGGGAAAATCTGGGCGGTAAATATTTAGAGGATCTAAATTTGCAGTTAAGTGACCAATTTCTCTATATGCTCTTATAATCATTACGGCTTTTAATGAATCAGTAATAGCTTGATCGGAGTCTGTTTGACGATAATTATTTTCGACCTTGGTCCAATTTAGAGTTTGATAATCTTCAATTATAGCAAGTTCCTGTGGGTCTAGAGATTTGAAAAAATCAATCCAGCTTTTATCAACAGAATTCTTATCAGACTTATAACTCTTATATATTTCTATAATTTGAGATGTATTGTTAGTTGTTAGAAATGAGTTATAAGACCTCATTAGTCTATTTAAGGCGACCTATATAGAAAAAATACGGAATCAAGAAAGAAGATTTTCTTTTATGCATTGTTGTAAGCATTTTTTAAAATATAATTTTTTTTTATCACTTAGTCTATTTAATTAGAAAAAATGGTTACTTCAAAATCTTATCTACAGCGGAAACTAATCCTTGAACTGATTTAATAGATTTTTTAAGCATATTTTTCTCAGAGCTACTTAAGGAAACTTCTATTATCTCCTCAACTCCTTTGGAGCCGATTATAACCGGCATTCCCATATACATACTTTTAAGTCCATATTTATTTTTAATAAAAGCTGCACATGGAAGAAGTTTTTTTTGATCTAATAAATAGGCTTCTGCCATTTGTATAGCAGAACTAGCAGGAGCATAAAATGCAGATCCTCTCTGAAGTAGCCTTACAATCTCTCCACCACCCATTCTAGTTCTATCGAATATTTTATTAATTTTTGAAATTGGTATTTTTTTCTTTTTGATAAAATCTAAAAGGCTTATTCCTCCAATAGTGGTATAGTTAACCATAGGAACCATATCATCTCCATGACCTCCTAAGACAAATGTTTGTATATCATTTATTGAAACATTTAATTCTACAGAGAGAAAATATTTTAATCTAGAGGAGTCAAGAACACCAGCCATGCCCACACACTTTTCAACTGGTAACTTAGAATACTTTTGCAATACATAAACCATTGCATCCAGAGGATTTGTGATACAAATAACAAAAGCTTTTGGACAATATTTTTTAATATCAAGACCAATTTTTTTAATTATTTTTCCATTAGTTTCTAATAAGTCGTCTCGGCTCATGCCAGGTTGTCTTGGAAGACCGGCTGTAATAATTACAACATCAGAGTTCTTCATTTTAGAAAAATCATTGGTTCCTTCCACATTGCATGGAAATCCTTCGACTGCTGCTGATTGACTTAAATCTAGGGCTTTGCCTTGAGGCATACCTTTCATAACATCAATTAAAACAATATCTCCTAACTTTTTTAAAAGAGTTAAGTGAGCAAGTGTTCCGCCAATATTACCGGCTCCGATTAAAGTAATTTTTTTTTTCATTATCTATTAGAAGCTTCTAATTTTATTTCTGCAATAGCTTTAGCAGGATTTAGACCTTTTGGACAGGACTTTGTACAATTCATAATTGAATGGCATCTATAAAGTTTAAAATTATCATCAAGATCTTCTATTCTTTTATTTTTATCCTTGTCTCTGTTGTCGTTAATCCATCGATTTGCTTGTAGTAGAACTGCTGGACCAAGATATTTATCTCCGTTCCACCAGTAACTAGGACATGATGTCGAGCAAGAAAAACATAAAATACATTCCCACTTTCCATCTAATTTTTCTCTTTCTTCAGGAGTTTGAATTCTCTCTTTTTTGGGATCTAATACTTCATTTTCATCATTTTTTAACCATGGTTTTATTGATTTATATTGCTCAAAAGCATGATTTAGCTCTGGCACTAAGTCTTTAATTATTGGCATATGAGGCAGTGGGTAAACATTAACTTCATCTTGACATTGATCTAATGGCTTTTGACAAGCCAAAGTATTTACACCATCAATATTCATTGAGCAAGATCCACAAACTCCTTCTCTACATGATTTTCTAAAAGCAAGTGAGGGATCAACTTCACTTTTAATTTTATTGAGTATATCTAATACCATTGTGTCTGATTTTGGATAACTAATTTCAAAAGTATCTATCTTTGGATTCTCTTCAGCATTACCTGACCAGCGGTAAACCTTAAATGTTTTTACTTTATTACTAGCAGCGGCTTCATCTAATCCATCAATATTAGAAAACTTTTTTCCTTCAACAGGTACTGAGTTTTTTGGTAATCTTAACTGGACCATTAATACACCCTAACCTCAGGAGCAATAACTTTAGCTTGATTGCTGATTGTTGTCATTCTTACGGGTCTTTTTGTAACTTCAAATTTATCATCTTTCATCCAAACAATTGAATGATTCATCCAATTATCATCATCTCTGTTAGGGAAGTCATCTCTAGCATGAGCTCCTCTACTCTCAGTTCTGTTAATCGCGGAAGCTCCTACACTTCTTGAAATCTGCATTAAATTATGAAGCTCCAGTGCTTCCACTATGTCTGTATTAAATACACTTGATTTATCTTTTACATCAATATGATTTAAGTCAGATGACATTTGAGCTAATTCTTCAATGCCCATAGCTAATGTTTTTTCATCTCTATAAACACCAAATCTGGATTGCACTGTTTTTTGCATTTTTTCTCTTAATTGCCCAACTGAGATATCTCCTTTGTTATGTAGGATTGTATCAAAGCGGTTGATAATTTCATCTGTTTGAGATTGACTTGGATGCTTATTGAATTTTTCATTCTCTAGAACCTCTGAAGCTCTTATGGCTGCCCCCTTACCAAAAACTAATAATTCTGATAAAGCATTTGTTCCTAATCTATTTGCGCCATGTACAGAAGCGCAAGCCCCTTCTCCAATAGCCATTAACCCTTGACGAACTTCCTCAGAATTACCACTTGTTGGCATTAACACTTCTGACCTAAAATTAGTTGGAATTCCTCCCATACAAAAATGCACTGTAGGCACGACAGGAATAGGTTCTTTATTAATATCTACGCCACAAAATGTTTTTGCGGACTCAGAAATACCGGGCAATCTTTTTGCCAAAAGGTCACCGTCTAAATGATCAAGATGAAGATTGATATAATCTTTATTTGGCCCACATCCTCTTCCTTCTTTTATCTCAATACTTATAAATCTTGAGATAACGTCTCTTGCAGCAAGATCTTTTGCATGAGGCGCGTAATCTAACATAAATCTTTTACCTTCAGAGTTTTTTAAATAACCACCCTCTCCTCGAGCCGCTTCGGATATAAGAACACCAACACCATATATGCCTGTAGGATGAAACTGAATAAACTCCATATCAGATAAGGGCAGTCCTGCTCTTAATGACATGCCAGCGCCATCACCTGTACAAATATGAGCACTAGTTGATGATTGGAAAATTTTTCCATAACCTCCTGTTGCCAAAATTGTAATTTTTGCAAGAAATCTGTGCATACTTCCGTCTTGTATATTGATAGCAAAGAAACCACATATCTCTCCTTGATCATCTTTTAAAAGATCTAGAGCAAAATACTCACTATAAAAATTAACGTCATACTTTAAGCATTGCTGATATAAAGTGTGAAGCATTGCATGTCCCGTCCTATCAGCAGCGGCACAAGCTCTATGAGCCGGCTCACCTTTTCCATTTTCAGTTGAGTGTCCCCCGAAAGGTCTTTGATAAATCTTACCTTCTTTATTTCTGGAAAAAGGCATTCCGAAATGTTCAAGCTCAACAACAGCCTCAGGTGCATTTGAGCACAGATATTCAATACTATCTTGATCGCCTAACCAATCAGAACCTTTTACTGTGTCGTACATATGCCATTTCCAATCATCTTTTCCCATATTACCTAAAGCTGCACCAACACCACCTTGGGCTGCAACAGTATGGCTTCTGGTTGGGTAGACTTTACTAATACAGGCAGTTTTTAAACCTTTTTCCGCACACCCAAGAGATGCTCTTAGTCCTGAACCTCCTGCTCCTAAAACAGCAACATCTAAAAAATGGTCTTGAATTTCATAGCTCATTATTTCACTCCTAAAATTGGTAATACTAAAATTAATAAAACGGTTAAAAACACGTAAGTTGTAATTTGAAATATTTTTTTTTGGGTGCCTTTAAAATAATCATCATAAATTGACCACAGCTCTAATCTTGCGTGAAAAAGAGCGTTAAGAAAAAAGAAAAATATTAATAATTTAGCAGGTAAGAAACTTAATTTTGTTTGAACTTCTAATTGGTTAAGCTGGATGCTATTAAAGAAAAAAATTAAAAAAGATATGGTTGTAAAAATTAAGCTCAAGGAGCTTAATCTGTGAAGGTTCCATTTATGTGAGGATTTCATTAAATTATTTTTACCCCAACTAAACAAACAATAAAAAAATTTAAAGATAAAATCATATAAGAAAAAGGATAAACCTGATTAAGTTCCATTACTTTAACTTGGCTCCATATTAGATGTTTAATCTCATTCAATATAAAATGATTTACGAAAGCTAACCACAATAGGATCAAAATCTTAACAGCAGAAGAATTCAGAACAATATTTATGAGATTGAATATACCTTCATTTAAATAGATTGAACTAATCCATAGTCCTATTGGAATTAAAGATACAAAGAAAACTATAGCTGAAATTCTATGGGTAATAGAAAAAACCATTGTAAGTAAGGGTTTATGAATTTGTAAGTGAGGGGATAGTGGTCTGTTCATTTTTGTCATTTAATAAGAATATATAGATCAATGATTTTATAGTAAAAAACTATCTATTAATGAATATATGCAAGATAGTTATAAATAACCAACTGTGAGTAACTTGTTTATATCTTTAAAATAGTTGATTTTATTTACTTAAAATACATTCAATTAATTGATAAATCTAATAACTAGGTCGCAAACCTAAATACAAAGGTATTAGTACCAAAATAATAAGTGCAACCTTACTATTTATGTATTTAGGGGTGCCTATCTCACCCCGCATGAGGCACTGCTTTACGAAAGTAAAGTGGGCACCACGACCTAATTTTTATTGATTTGCTGTAGTTCACATACTGTATAATATGACTTTTTTGTTATGAATATATTAAAGTCTATTTCTTCTTTCTTTGATTTGATCAATAAAATTACAGGAAGTATCTGTGCCTTTTTTGCAGCATCCATGGTTCTTGTTGTTCTAGGTGTTGTCGTGCTTCGATATGGTTTTTCAATAAGCTTTATATGGATGCAAGAAGCTTACGTCTGGCTGCATGCATATATATTTATGATGGGTAGCGGGTATACCTACCTAAGCAACGAACATGTGAGAATAGATGTTTTTTATCGAGGAGCATCAGTTAAATATAAATCCATTGTCGATATTCTTGGAAATCTTTTTTTACTCATACCATTCATATTTGTGATTTGGAAATTTAGTTTTCCTTTTATTGCTAGATCATGGTCAATGAATGAAGTTTCTCGGGAAGTTGGAGGATTGCCTGCTTTGTATATTTTAAAAAGTGCAATTTTAATTTTTTGTATTCTTCTTTTCATACAAGCTCTCTCAAATATTATTAAAAGTATCATCCATCTAACATCTAAGGAAAGCTCATGACCCCAGAAATTCTTTCTATGATCATGTTTTTTACAACCTTAACACTTTTGTTATTTGGATTTCCTGTGGCATTCACATTAGCAGGATCAGCTTTATTTTTTGGATTTTTAGGAGACTACTTAGATATTTTTAATTTTAGAATGATGGGATTTTTTCCTCAAAGAATTTTCGGTGTGATGATTAATGAACCTCTTGTTGCAGTGCCACTATTTATTTTTATGGGCATTATGCTTGAGAAAACCAAAATTGCAGCTGGACTACTTCAATCTATTGGAGAATTATTTGGCACCACCAAAGGTGGTCTTGGAATAGGTGTTGTTATTGTAGGTATGCTTCTAGCGGCATCAACAGGAATTGTTGGAGCAACAGTCGTTACGATGGGTATGCTCTCATTACCTACAATGCTTAAAGCAGGCTACGACCAAAAAATTGCTACAGGAACAATTTGTGCTGCGGGAACATTAGGGCAAATTATTCCACCCTCTATAGTTCTAGTCTTGCTAGCAGATATCCTTCAGGGAGCAAATGAAGAAGCGGCATTAATTTCTGGTAATCTTGCACCTGAACCAATAACTGCAATTGATTTGTTTGCTGGTGCGATGATGCCAGGCATGATGTTGGTTTGTATGTTTATTTTATTTATTTATATTTATGCAAAAATTTATCCACTATCTTGCCCGCCTATAGAAACAACGCGATCACGATTAGAAATCTACATTGAAGCATTTAAAAATGTTCTTCCTCCATTAATTTTAATTTTATTAGTGCTTGGTTCCATCCTACTAGGTATCGCTACGCCCACTGAGTCTGCCTCAGTTGGAGCAGCCGGTGCCTCATTATTGGCTTTTGCTAAAGGTGAATTGACATTTAAAAATTTAAAGGATGTTTCTTTTAGCACGGTCAAATTAAGCTCCTTCGTATTTGTAATTTTAATTGGCGCTTCAATGTTCTCTCTAGTCTTTAGAGGTTTTAATGGCGATGAACTAATTGAACATGCATTAGGAGGCCTTCCTGGTGGGCAAGTTGGGGCACTAATAATTGTAATGCTAGCAATTTTTGTTCTTGGATTTTTTCTTGATTACATTGAAATTATTTTTGTAATTGTGCCTTTGGTTGGTCCAGTTCTTATTGCAAATGGAGCCGACCCTCTGTGGCTGGGTATAATGATCTCATTAAATTTACAAACGAGTTTTTTAACTCCCCCCTTTGGTTTTTCACTCTTCTTTCTCAGAGGCGTAGCCCCACCTGAAATACAAACAAAAAATATCTACCGAGGAGTAATTCCCTATATTGGAATTCAGGTAATTGCTATTATTGTTGTAGGGTTTATTCCTGAAATAGCGACATGGCTACCTCGTAAAATTTTTTAAAAGGCCCCCTTATAGCAGAGGGCCTTTATTAATTATTATGCGTTTGGAAATTTAAAAGGAAGATTTCTGATCCTTAAGTATTCTTTCTCAGAGACACCTGTCCATCTAATAACCGTTGATCTAAACTTCGCAAGATGAGAAAATAAAGCTTGTGATTGTGAGTCTTGAGCAGCATATTCTGTTAGAACTTCTGCTGCAGTCTCTCCAATCTTATTCATTACTTCATCAGGAATTTGTCTCATTTGAACACCGTGTTCATTAATCAACTTCTGATACGCGCCATCGTTAGCTGCTTGAAATCTAGAGAGTACTTCCATATTTGTTGCCTTTGAAGCTTGCGTAATAAGACTTCGGGTATCATCATCAAGAGACTCCCATTCTTTTAAGTCAATGGAGCAATCAAGAATAGTTGCAGGCTCATGCCAACCAGGGTTGTAATAATATTTTGCTGCCTGATGCAGACCTTTACCTAAATCTGCTGCAGGTCCAATCCATTCAGTTCCATCGATTGCTCCTGAGGCAAGAGCGGGAAGAACATCACCACCAGCTAGAAGTATTACTGAAGCACCAAGTTTTTCTAATACCTTACCGCCAATTCCTGGCATTCTGAACTTAAGGCCCTGGAAATCTTCAACGGAGTTAATTTCTTTATTGTACCATCCGCCCATCTGATTACCTGTATTACCTAATGGTAAAAACTTGACACCTAATTCATTATAAACGACGTCAGCGGCTTCAATACCACCTCCATAGTAACACCAAGCATTTTGTTCTTGGGCAGTTAAACCAAAAGGCATAGCAGCAACAAGTGAGGTTGCATTACTAATATTTGTCCAGTAATAAGGAGCTCCGTATGCCATTTGTGCTGCACCAGATCTTACTGCATCTAATGATTCCAAACCTGGGACTAGTTCTCCAGAAAAATAAACTTTAATTTTTACTTTACTAGATTGTGAATTTACAAAAGCTGCAAATTGTGAAAGGGCGTCACCTAGTATACCAGTTTTGCCAAAAGCAGAACAAGCTATCCATTCTTTGTGACCCTCTGAAATTGCAGGAGCTGGAAAAGAAGATACAGCAGCAGCCGCCGCAACGGTTGCGCCAGCAGCTTTAAGAAAACCTCTTCTCTTCATTGGTTTTTTATTAGCCATTATTATTTCCTCCTATAGAAATTATAATTTTATATTATATCAAATTTCTATTTTTTATTAGTAATTATGATGCCAAGGAAGACCGAAATGATCCCTACATAATGATAATATTCTAAAGTTTCTTGGAAAACTAAAAAAGCAAGAATTCCGCCAAAAATTGGCATTAAGTGAAGAAAAGGCCCTGATTTGTTTGCCCCAATTAACGATACTCCCATGTTCCAAAATAAGTAGGAAAAAATACTTGGAAAGATTCCCGTATAGCCAATCGTCATCATTGTTTCCATGTTTATGGTGATACTGTGGTCTAAAACAAGTACATCAAAAAGGTAAACGGGAAATAATAATACGATCGTGAAACCAAAGGATATATAAAGAAAAGAGAGTCCTGTAATTCCAGTTTTATTTTTTTTTAAAAAAATTGAATAGATAGCCCAACTTATTACAGCCATGATAATGAAAATATCTCCTCCATAAAATTCTGAATTAAAAAAATTATTATAATCACCTTTTGTAATTACATAACTAACTCCAACTAAAGAAATAAAAATTCCTAAAAATTGAATTTTTGATGATTGAATTTTAAATAGTAAAAAATTGAACAGTACAATTAACATTGGAGTAGTTGAAACAATTAAAAGAGCATTAATCACCTTGGTAGAAGTAAGTCCCATATAAATAAAAGTATTAAAAAGTGTTGGTCCTGTTAGAACTACAAGAAAAAAAACTAAGGGTTGATTTTTAATAAGATGAAAAACTTTTATAGCAGAAGGTAAGCAAAAAGGTGTAAGGATTAAAAAAGCTATAAGCCATCGATAGAAACCAAGAGAGAGGGGAGAAATAATCGACTCTGTTGAGGCAAGTCTACCAACAATGAAATTTCCAGACCAAAAGAGTGAAGCGAGGCATAATACAATTGCCGCTTTGACGGAATTATTTAATTCCATTTTAGTTATTAAATGATTTCGACAGCAACGGCTAGCCCTTGACCGCCACCTATACACATACTTGCAACACCATATTTTTGTTTCGTTCTTACTAGTTGATGTACAAGCGTAGTTATAACTCTAGAACCAGAACAACCAATGGGATGACCAAGGGCAATTGCACCACCACAAATATTGAGCTTTTCTTTTTTAATACCAAGTGTTTTTTGAACTGCCACAGAAGTTGCTGAAAAAGCCTCATTTACTTCTATTAAGTCAAAAAAATCTAATGATACATTTAATTTTTTCATTAAATTTTTAATAGCATGAATTGGTGTGATACCCATATAATCAGGATCTCCAGCATAATCTGACCATCCAATAATTTTAGCAATTGGCTTAATTTTATTACTATCACAGTACTTACTTGAGCCAATCAAAAGCATAGAAGCACCATCATTAAGTGAGGATGCATTTCCTGCCGTCACAGTTCCATTCTTTTTAAAAACAGCTTTTAGTGAAGATAGTTTTTCTAATTTAGTTCCTTGCCTTACCTCATCAACCAATGGGCCTGATATTAATTCATTTTTAAAATAATTTTTTTTAAGAGCATTATAAGCTTTCTTATATGAATGAAAGGCGAATTCATCTTGTTCCAATCTGGTGACTTTATATCTTCTTGCCACGTTTTCTGCGGTGATGCCCATATGATCTTTTGAAAAAACATCTGTTAATCCTTCAGAGAGAATAGAATCTGTCATCATATCATGACCTAGTTTTGTAACTACGCGCTGAAGGGAAGTGTGCCTAGCAAGTGACATGCTCTCCTGTCCGCCAGCAACTAAGAGTTGATTTTCATTGCTTTTAATTTTTAATGCGGTTTCCATAACAGCTCTCATTCCACTACCACAAACTTGATTAACGCAATAAGCAAAACTATTTTGAGAAAGTTCTGATTTTAGAAGCACTTGTCTTGCTGTATTCATACCAAGTCCAGCTGTGAGAACTTGACCCAAGATCAGACCTTCTACTTGTTTTTTATTTAAATTTTTATTTCTGTTGAATATACCTTCCACACACAAAGACCCTAAGTCAACTGCATCTGTTTTTTTATATTGCCCTAAAAAACTCCCTATAGGTGTTCTAATCGCATCAATAATAAATACTTCACTCATAAATTTTTATACTTTTATATTCTTTTAGAGACTCGGGATTGGCCAAAGCGTCTAAGTTTAAAACTCTATCATTATTAAGTATTTTTTTGACTATAATTTCTGAATTTTTTCCACTTTTTGTTCTTGGAATGTCATTTACTTGAAAACACTTCCATGGAACATGCCTTGGGCTAAGCTGTTTTTTAATTAATTTTTTGATGTCTGTAATTTGCTTACTGGTAATATGTATTTGAGAATTAGATTTTAAAAAAAGGATGATTTTTTCATCATTTTTGTCTTTGTAACCTACGGCTAAAGAATCAGAGATAAAAGCAAGAGAATTCAAGGCATTATAAATTTCAGCGGTTCCAATTCTAACACCTCCAGGATTTAATGTTGCATCTGATCTTCCAAAAACCCTATATCCACCATTACCTGTTTTTTTTACAAAATCACCGTGGCTCCAAATATTGTTATATTTAGTAAAGTATGCTGATTGATATTTTTTATTATTTCTATCATTCCAAAAATAAATCGGTTTTGAGGGAAAAGGACTTTTACAAACTAACTCACCTGTTTTACGTGTGGGAAGACCGCGATCATCAAATACATCAATATCCATTCCCAGTCCGGGAGATTGGATTTCGCCTTTAAAAACAGGTTTCATTGGATTGCCCAACATGAAACAAGACACTATATCGGTTCCTCCACTTATAGAATGTATCGGGATACTTTTATTAATTTTTTTATTAATAAAATTAAAAGTATCATCAGACAGAGGAGATCCTGTAGATAAGATAGATTTTAAATTTTTAATATATGTATCTTTTTTTTGTAATTGCTTTGAATATAAATGTTCATAAGCTTTTGCACCTGCGCCTAATATAGTAGCTTCGCTTTTCTTTATAATTTTAATAAAATTTTTAGCATCTGGATAGAAAGGTGAACCTTCATAAAGAGAAATAGTAGCGCCAATTAATAAATTTGAAACCATCCAGTTCCACATCATCCAACCACATGTTGTAAAAAAAAGCATATTATCTTTTGAAGAAATATTTGTATGAAGAGATAATTCTTTTAAGTGCTGCAAAGTCACACCACCGTGACTATGAGTAATACACTTGGGCAGTCCCGTGGTACCACTTGAAAATAAAATATAAAGAGGATGATCAAAAGAAACAAAAGTAGTTTTTAGCGCCTTATTATTTTGATATTTTTGATAAATTTTTTCTAGATCAAGTTTTTTTGATGATTTAGAAGGGTAAGAAGTTTTAAGTATGTGAGGTATTTGTAAAATCTTTTGGATTTTAGCTAGTTGGTTTGAGTAATTAAATTTTTTACCATTATAAATATAATAATCACATATTATTAATATTTTAGGATTTAGCTGACGAAACCTGTCGATCACAGCTTTGACGCCAAAATCAGGAGAGCAGGAAGACCACACCAAACCTAGTTTTGCACAAGCTAACAAACATATGATTGTGTCCGGAATATTTGGCAAATAGCCAACAACTCGGTCGCCTTTTTTTAATTTTTTTTCTTTAAAATACCAAGCAAGAGAATTAACTCTGTTATGTAAATTCTTATAAGTAATATGATTTGAGTAATTGTTTTCTGATAGAAATTTTATGGCGATACTATCTGAATGAAGTTTATCAATTTCATGATAGTAATTAATTTCAGAATTATTAAAAAATACGCAATCAATAAAATTTTTATTATTCTTATAACTAATAAAATTTTTTTTTTTATGGACTGTAATATTTAAATATTCAGATAATTTTAACCAGAATATTTCTTTATTGTCAGAAGACCATTTCCAAAGTTTTTCATAGTTAGTAAATTTTTTTTTAATATCTTTTTCAAGAAATTTTTGGAATTTAAAAATATTGGTTTTTTTTATGAAGCTTTCGCTCGGTGTCCAGAGAGCTTTCATTATTGACCAATCAATAATTGAATTTTTCTCTTTAAAAAATCAGGAATTTTTGAAGGCTTATAATCTCTATTGATACAAACAATTACAACTTCAGCTTTTAATATGAGATGTTCATTATGAAATATATTTTGGTCTAATACAAAAGAGGCATTAGAGATTTTTTTGAGGGAAGTTTTTACTTCAAGCACATCTTCTAGATGTGCTGATTTAATAAAGTCTAAATTACAAATTTTGACAATAAATCTAGAGTCATAATCTTTGTGTAAAATTTTTAAACTAGTATCACATACATTAATCATTTCTGTTCTAGCACGTTCTATGAATTTTAAATAGTTAGCATAATAAACTACTCCCTCAGCATCAGTGTCTTCATAATATACTTTAATAGGAAAGTTGAACGTACGAATTCTATTTAAGTTATCATTCATAATAATTTTAATTAAATATCTTCTACTTCTTTAGTCAGTAGTGAAACAATTAATTTCTAAAGACCAATGAAATGGTTATAGAAGATTATTGATACCACTGCAATTGCAAGAAAGATATTAACGCCTAAGATAATCTTACCGCCAGTCCCCATCTTTGCTAATTTTGGAATTTTACTCATAGATTATATTATCAGATTATCATACCTTTTGAAGCATACTTATTATAAAAGTATAAAGAATTAGGTTTCGTGGTGAAATGGATATCATTCAAGGTTTCGACCCTTGCGTTTCAGGTTCGAGTCCTGACGAAACCGCCAAAGATTCATTCGAAGTAACTAATGTAGAAATTGTTCTTGGAATTTGGCATTTCATACATTTGCTTTACCAATAGGTTTTCTTTTAAAAAATTTGATGGTAAATCATAACGGTGAATTATAATAATTTTTTTGTTTATAATATCGTCAATAGTAATTGGCATTAACATTTCAAAATGATTACCAGGATGATCGCCATAAGATAAATACTTTAATTTTTCATTTTTGGAAGGTAAGTAATATAAAAATTTTGCTATATTCATGCGATCATCAAAGACTATGTAATCTGAATTAAGAGATTCATCTAAAAATTGTATTTCTTTGGCGGCATCTTTCATGCCTTGAAGCTTATTAAACGGAGAAATATTAGGGGGGTTGATTATAAAAGTACTTACTAAAATTAAAACAGCTAATCCAAGAGTGGTATTGAGGAGAAAAATTTTTTTATAATTTTTATATAAAATATTTACAGCTATCATTGTGACTCCAATAAATGCTACAGATGACCAGTTAGCATTAGCCCTACTTATAAAACTTTGAGCAGTTATTAATACTAAAATGGGCAATGAGTAAGCTATTTCAAAAGAATAGGATTGAATGAATTTTTTAGTTTTTGCAAATTGTTTAATAAAAATAAATAAAATAATAGGTGTTGAGATAAAAAATTGACTTACAATAAAGTTAATTAGTTGTTCAAAATTATATAATGATGCATTCCAATTAAAATTATCACCCGTATGAATAAAAGTAACCCAATTAGTGCTATACACCCAATATAGATGAGGGCTAATTAAAATTAAAACAATGAAAAAAATAATTAAAATATTTTTGATCAGTTCTTTTTTATCGTCTGTAAATAATATTAAAACAATACTACTTAGGAAAAAATATATCATTGCGTACTTTGCATAAAATCCTAAAGCGACAAAAATACTTGTTAGAATTATATTTTTAATAGATTTTTTATTCAGACAAATTTTAAAAAATAATAATGAGCTAGACCAAAATAATAATAAAAATGGATCGGTCGATATGATATTTGATGAGAGGCTTACAGCAAAAAATAATAAATATGTAATAGAAAGCCATAAACTTTCTTCGGTATTTCTATTGAAAGCTTTGGAAAGATTAAAGAGTATGAATGACGTTAAAAAATGAGCTAGAAGTGAAGGGAACTTTAATATGAATATAGAATTACCAAATATTGAAGTAAAGAAACCTATTATCCATGCTACTAAAGGGGGCTTTGAATAATAACCCCAATCAAAATAAGTACTCCAATACCAATATTGTGCTTCATCCCCCTGAACCTCTAATGGAGAAAAATAAAGACCTATAATTCTTATACAAAAAATAATAAAAATAAGTAAAAATAAGTAATTATTTTTTAATGAATCTAATTTTATCAACATTTAAATTATCAGGTAGATGGGAAAAAAAATCAAATAAGATTTTGATTATAAAATGTGTAATCATAAAACTCATTATCACATCACTAAAAAAATGTCCCCCTTCCATAATGCGAGTTATCCCTATCAATATAATCAACATATAAGCAAATTTATTAAATTGGGGTTTTGAAAATACTAAGATTAGGGCAAGTAACAAGGTGTAAGCCGATACATCACCAGAAACAAAACTACAGTTGTGATCACAATGAGAGACTTTTAACCATGGAATCGAGAAAGGCTGATCTCCACCAAAAATAACAGTATCATTAGGTCTAACCCTACCCCAAAGATTTTTTAAGATTACATTTACAACTATGCCTAAAGATAGAAGGGAAGATAGGAATAAATAAGTTAGATTATTTAATGTCAAGGTAAGAAATTTTTTTTTAGTAAAAAGATAATACGGTATTCCTATAATTGGAACTAATACAATTACACTCGCAATAAAAGGTAGAATAATTTTTCTTAATAAATAGACATTCCAATCAAAAGAATTAGCAAAAAAGCTGCCTCCGCCTTTATAAAAGACACCACTAACCGTAATATCAATAGTGGGAAATATAAAAAATATAATAGAAATAGAGATTATTAATAAAAAATACTTAAGATAGTAATGAGTTACAATTATTTTTGAATAATACCCTTTAAAGAAATTTAAGCACATTGAGCCAATTTGATTGATATGAGTATTTGGCAAGATATCCTTTTCTCGTATAAATAATCTTTCTTGAATTAAAAATTTATCTCTAAGAAAAATAAAGACAAAATAAGAAACTGCACAACCTGCTATTACATCACTAAGGTAGTGTGCACCAATTATCAATCTTGTCAAAGCAATGAAAATTCCTAAAGAAATAATGTATTTTTTAATAACTGGGAAAAGGAAATAAAAAACAAAAACAATACTAAATATTGTTGAAGTATGACCAGAGGGGAAAGAATGAAAATTTGAGTTAAAACTCAAAAGGTTAATATCAAATGACTGATATTCAGATAGTAACATTTTTGGCCTTGGTCTACCTACAATGTGTTTGAGAATTTGAGTAACAATCCCACTTAACATAATGTTATAAAAAATAAATGTATTCAGGTCATAGAGATTTTTAAATATAGGTGATATATTTTTTTTTACTCTTAAGATAAAAAATAAAAGTACAATTATGATTAAATAGTAAAATGAATCGCCAAACTTTGTTGCTGTATGAAAAAAAGATTTAAACGGTTCGTTCAGTTCAAAAATAAATAACGTTAATTTACTATCAATTAAAAAAGTCAATAAAATAACTACAATAAAAGAAAAAAGTATTTTTTTATCTCTTATTTCTAAATTTTTAAAAAAGTTCATTGTTTTGAAAAATTTAAATTAATTTTTTTACCATTTGAATAATTAAAAAAAGTTTTGTTAGTTGAATTTGTATTATCAATTGGAATATCATTTAGTTCTGATGCTTTTATATAGATATTACAATTACTTTCTAATTTAAAATTTTGATAAAATGTAAACATAAGACTTGGTTCATTTATACCGTCTATATTAATATTATAATCGTCTCTACATCCATAATGACTATTTACAAAATCTTTAATCCCGTCCGCTATCCAAAGATTTTTATGTATAAATACTAGATTTAGCACTGTAATGAGTACTAAAAATGAGGAGGATAAGGACGATAATTTCACGATATTCAATAAAGACTGGTTATTTTTAAAGAAAATAGGATTTAAAACTAAGGGAATAACCATGAGGCCATAAAAGATATATGAAAAATTATTTCTATTTTCTCCTGTTATTTCATAGGCTTTGATATCTAGAAATATTAATGCAATGACCAAACTCGCGTTGAAACCTAATAAAATTTTACTCCATTTAAATTCAATAAATTCCAATGTTCTTGACATGTAGATAGCCATTAATGGAACTACTGGCAAAATGTAATGTGGAAGCTTTGTTGGAATAATTTCTAAGATCAATACATATAAAAATATTGAACTTAAAATAATAATTAAATTTTTATCCCAATTAATTTTCTTGAAAAAATTATAAAAAATACAAATTATTAAAAGTGGATAAATTGGAAAAATAATTACAAAAGAACCTAATAAATAATACCCAAAGATACCTCCATGAGACTCCTGAGTAGAGATTAACTTATTGCCAAAATCTTTCATTAAAGATTGCTGTAGAAATTGTCCCTCTGTTAGCATGTTATAAATAATTGCAAGTAAAATCGTCAAAAATACTACAATGGATAAGTTTGAGAGTTGTAATAGTTTTTTTTTAAGCAAGATATTAAAATCTAACAATTTAAATACGAGTAATGGAATGAGTATAATTAAAAAAGTAGGTCCTTTAATTAATATGGCTATCAGACTGGTAATAATAAAAAAAATATATGAATAATTTTTATCTTCGTGAAAAGATTTAAAAAAATAATAATATGACATTAATGAAAAAGATGCATACGCCATATCTGTTGTACCTTGAAGAGATTCAAATATTACTATAATTGTTCCAGCTAATGCAGCCATCGGAATCATAGTATTTAAATCATAAAATAATAATCTTGCTAATTTATGGGTGTAAAAAAGCATTAGCATAAAACTTAAGAATGATGGGATCCTAAACATCCATATTTCTTTATCACTAAAGTTATTTAATAGTTTGTAAGTGGCAAATTGTATCCAATAAATACCTGGTGGTTTTTTCAACCTTAAACTCTCATCAAATTTGAGATTAATAAAATCATTTGTTTCAGAAATTTGAAAAGAAGTCTGCGCGTATCGAGCCTCATCCCTATCTAAGACTGGAGTAAAATAAATCATTACAGCAATACAAATTGCAGAAAAGAAGATAACCACAAGAGCAGGAATATTGACTATGATTCGGTGGATAAAATTGATCATTAGATTGCTATATCTATCTATAGTAGATTATGTCTTTATAAGTAACAAGATACAGTACAATTTGCAAATTTCTTGATGTGTATTTTGAATGAAACTATAATTATTTAAAGGATTTCGATCCTTTTTTTTTGCAGACTAAATTAAGTGGCTTTTTTCTTAGTGGTCACTTTTTTCTTCGAGAAGGGTCAAAAGAATACCTTTTGGCCCTTTTTTTTTGTTCTTTTTATTAAATAATTCAATAGATTGGGTGATTATGATTAAATTGATTTTAATGTTTTTTTGTTTTTTTGCTGGCTACTTTATTGCTGAGTTAGAGATTATTAATATTCCATTTGATAAAATGCCGTATTTGGAAGATCTATATAAAAGAGTAGAATAAAAAAATGGATACCTCTCATGTTCTATACGGATTTACTGATCTAAAAAATCTAGACTCCCATGGCCCTATTGTTTTAAATAAGGCTAAAGGCGCTTATGTCTACGATACAAATGGCAAAAAATATTTTGATGGAAATTCAGGACTTTGGAATTCTGTTGTTGGATTTGATCATCCTAAAATGATAGCAACTGCTCAAAAACAATATGAAGAATTATCTGGATACCATTCTCTATTTGGAAGAATAACTGAGCCTGCGATCAACCTTACAAATAAATTAATTGAAGTCTCCCCTTTTGATGAGGGAAAAGTTTTTTTTACAAATTCTGGATCTGAGGCTAACGATACTGCTGTAAAATTACTTTGGTTTATGAATTCGCATAAAGGAATGCCTAAAAAGAGGAAAATTATAACACGTTATAATTCTTATCACGGTGTTACCGTTGGGGCTGCCTCTATGACAGGAAAACCCTATAATGATGTATTTGGATTACCTCTTCCTGATTTTATAAGATCAGCATGTCCACATTACTGGAAGTTTGGTAATGAGGGAGAAAGTGAAGAAAGTTTTTCTTTAAGAATGGCTCAAGACTTGGAAGACGTTATTGAAAAAGAGGGAGCAGAAACTATAGCTGGTTTTTTTGCAGAGCCAGTCATGGGTGCTGGTGGTGTAATACCTCCATCAAAAGATTATTTTAAACTTATCCAACCTATTTTGAAAAAACATAATATTCCATTAATTGCTGATGAAGTTATTTGTGGGTTTGGGCGTACTGGAAATCTATGGGGCTCAACTACTTATGATATCAAACCAGATATGATCATAGCTTCCAAATGTATAACTTCAGGATTTTTTCCTCTAGGTGCTGTTATTACAGGTGAAGAAATTACAAAAGAATTAATAGATGCCTCTTATGCTGCAGAGGAGTTTCCACATGGTTTTACAGCTGGAGGTCATCCAGTTGGATGCGCATTAGCAGTCCAAGCGATTGATATTATTATTGAAGAAAAATTAGTTGAGAATGTTAGAAAGTTAGAACCTTTATTTATGGGAGGTTTGAAAAAATTTGAAGATATGGAATTTATTGGTGAAGCAAGAGGAATAGGCCTCATGGGAGCATTAGAAATGGTGCAAGACAAAAAGACTAAAAAACCTTTTGACGGTCATATGAATATGGGCGAAAGAGTTGCTAATAAGGCAATTGAAAAAGGGTTAATATGTCGTCCTCTAGGTCCGTCGATTGTTTTATGTCCTCCATTTATTACCACTCCTGAACAAATTGATTTTATGTACACTACTCTTGAAGATACTTTGAAAGAAGTTTTTAACGATATAAAAGTTAGTAACTAAACTTTTAAAACAATTGAACCAGAAGTTTTGCGATTCTCAATTTCATCATGAACTGCGCCTAAATTTTCTAAATGATAAGAGTTATCAAATTGAATATTAATTTTTCCTGAACGTATCATATCAAATAGAACTGAGCATGCCTCATCAAGCCATCCAGGAATTGACGTAAAATGAAATAATATAGGCCTAGAAAGAAAGAAAGATCCTGCTTGTAGGTCTGTAATTTTTAAATCTGTATAAGTTCCTGATGACTGACCAAAACTAATTAATGTTCCATGATTTTTCAAACAACCAAAAGACCCTGGCATCGTGGCCTGACCGACACTATCATAAATGATATCAAAGCCTTTTCCTTCTGAAATTTCCATTGCTACTTTTTGAAAATCTTCCTTGTTATAATTAATGACATATTCATATCCTTGTTGCTTGGCAATTTCACATTTTTCATCTGTTCCAGCAGTACCAATAGTCTTAATACCTAAGGATTTTAACCATTGTCCGGCTATTGTTCCTACACCACCAGCTGAAGCATGAAACAAAACATTCTCGTGACCTTTAATTTTATAACTATCGTTTAAAAGATATTTTACTGTAAGACCTTTCAGCATCACTGCAGCAGCCTGTTCAAAAGATATAAAGTCAGGCAAGTGAACAACGAAATCTTGCTCTATAGTTCTGTGAGAAGTATAACCTCCATTCGTTTTTAGAAAAGCGACTCTATCCCCTATTTTAAATTTTGTAACTTCAGAACCGATTGCTTCTATTATACCAGCACCTTCAGAGCCTAAAATTAAATGTTGGTTATTAGTTTCAGGGGGCCAAGGATAAATTCCTTTACGAATATAAATATCAATAAAGTTAACACCTATACTTTCATTCTTAATAATAACTTCATACTTTTTAGGAGCTTCTAGTACGAATTCTTTTTTAATTAACACAGAAGAATTTCCTGGTTCATTTGCTATCATACAGTAAGGCATAAAAACAGATTAATTCATGATCTTATTATATACAAGATTGTTCTAATACATCTATCATAATTAGAAGACTTTAATTGAGTTATTGAGATAATTAATGTTATGATGTTACCTTGAATAATTATTTTAGAAAAGTTGGTTTTGGTTTAAGTTATAAGGAAACCATTCCTGAAGACCCATTAAAATGGGCAACCGATCAATTTAATAGCCTGCCTCCTCTTAGCTGGTCAGAAAAACTTCCATCAGTTGAAGATCAAAGAGAAATATTTAGACAATACATTACTGAAAAGGATAAGATTCAAGAAAAATTTGGCAAGGATGCGATGATATATGAGAAAGAGCTTAACAAATTAAGACATCAAAAGGGTGAAAAATTTTTTCAGGCTTTTGAACTTTCAATAAGACATCATAATGCTTTAAATAATGGTGCTCCTGCATTTGAGAGAATGTGGCATTTTTGGGGCAATCATTTTTCTTTAAGTGATAAAGACTTTATATCTGACTGGCATTATGGGCCTTACATGAGAGAAGCGATCAGACCATCAATGGATAAAACATTTGAGGAAATGGTAGTTGAGGTTACCACTTCGTGGGGCATGATCCACCACCTAGATAACACTGATAATATTGGTCCCAACTCGCAAGAAGGTCGAAGAGAGAACTCGGATGGCGATAAAAGAAAAGTTGGCTTAAATGAAAATCACGGAAGAGAGCTCTTAGAACTCCATACTGTATCTCCAGCTGCTAATTATACCCAAGATGATGTGATTAATATGGCAAAGGTTTTAACTGGATGGGCTAAAAAATGGTCTAAGAAAAATTCATGGGCAGGACCCTTAATATTTCAACCGGAATTACATGAGATGGGGCAAAAAAATATATTAGGTAAATCTTACAATACAAAAGAAAATAAGATAACTGGCAATAAACAATTGTTTGCTGTTATCAAAGACCTTTGTAATCATAAATCATGTAGAGAATTTATAGCAAAAAAATTATGTCAGCATTTTATAACAGATGAACCTAGCCAAGAAATGATCGACCCAATCATTCAGGCTTGGGTTAAATCAGATGGTTTTCTCCCTGAAATTCATAAAGCTACAATGAAAGTTGCCTTTGAATATGGAAATAAACATAAAAAATTTTTGATGCCAGAACCTTGGCTTATTCAGAATGCAAAAATGCTAAATTTTAAACACTACTGGGGGCCGGATAGATATGTATTTAAACCTGGTAAAATACCGCCCAAAAGAGAAAGAAACATACAATGGATACTAGAAGATTTAGGTCATCCTGTTTTTAAACCTAGTCAACCAAATGGATTTACAGATAATGAGGAAGAATGGACATCGCCAGAATTAATGATTAGAAGAATGGTTTATGCTAATCAATTTCAAACATATCTAAAAAATATTAGAAGAGAAAATCAAAGTACCTATGATGATGAATTTTTTGAAAATATTATTTATAAAAATTTTAGTAATCCTGAAAATGCATTAAAGACTGTATTTTCTGCAAATAGTACTCAAAATAGATTTGTAATGTTTGCTAATATGCCGGAGGTCTTAAAAACATGAATTGTACCAGGAGAAGTTTTTTACAAGGAAGTTTAGCAACTTTGTTTGTAGGTGGTTTGAACTTACCGCTACTCGCTGCATCGGTTAAGAAAAATTTAGTAATTATATCTCTAAGAGGGGGAATGGACGGCCTAACTGCTGTACCAGTAATTGGTGATCCTAAAATTAAGAGCTATCGATCAGAATTATTACTTGATCAAAAACTAAAGCTAAATTCAGATTTTGGTTTTCATCCCAAACTATCAACACTTCATAATTTATGGAAGAAGGGTAAGGCCTCAGTAGTTCATGCCACTAGTATCCCTTACACTCAAAGATCACATTTTGATGGGCAAAATTTAATGGAGACTGGTGGTCTTGTTCCTTATAGAGAAAAGACTGGTTGGCTAGGAAGAGGTTTAAAACTTGCAAATTTGGATGGATCAGGTTTAGCGTTAACGCTTCCTATGCCTCTTTTACTAAGGGGTATTGAACAAAATAATAATTTTTATCCAGCTCACAACACAATGCCAAGAATTGAGATTGTAAAAAAATTAAGAACAGCTTACGAGGGAGCTTCTGAAAAGAAACTTCTTAATATTATAGATGTTATCATGAATAGACCACTGACGATGCAAGGTGGAGATCAAAGTCTTGATAGTTTATCAAAAAAAGCTTCAAAAATATTACAAGATCCTCTAGGTCCAAGAATTGCTGTTTTTGACATAGAAGGATTTGACACTCATTCTGGACAAGGTAATGATGAAGGAGGACATGCTGATAAACTTGAAGAAATAGATATGATTATTAAAAACTTGTACGAGGGGCTTGGAAAAGAATTTGATAATACTTTAATACTGACACTTACTGAATTTGGAAGAACAGTTGAGCAAAATGGTGGATATGGAACAGAACATGGGTATGGCTCTGCTATTTTAATGGCAGGCGGATTATTAAAAAAATCCCAAGTCTTAACTGATTGGCCTGGATTAAATAAACTTTTTGAAAATAGAGATTTACAGAGCACTGTTGATGCGAGAGGTATTTACGCTTCGGCTATGTCTGCTGTATTAGATTTAGAATTTGAACAAATAAAGAAAAATGTATTTTGGAATTCTGATATTTCTAATTTTTCAGAACAACTATTTAAAACTTAAGTCTTGAATTTTATTTAAATAATCCCATATATAAATTGTAGGTGCCATGACGGACCTACATAACAGCAGGTTTTAATACTGCAAATTAAATTAACGCTTTAAGGAGGTTAATAATGACTACATTTGACTTATCTCCATTATGGAGAACAACCGTTGGTTTTGATGAGTTCGATAGACTGTTCGATACTGTATTTTCATCAGAAACTAAGGCTAATGCTTATCCGCCCTATAACATTGTTAAGACAGATAAAAATAATTATCAAATTACAATGGCTGTAGCTGGTTTTGACGAGAGCAATATAGATATATCTTTAGAGGAGAACTTATTAGTAATCAAAGGAGATAATAAATCTGGAAATGGCTTAGATGAAAATGTCGAATACTTACATAGAGGCATTGCTACAAGAAACTTTGAGAGAAGATTTGAAATAGCAGACACAGTAAAGGTAAATGAAGCTGATTTAAAAAATGGTCTTCTTGTTATTGGTTTGGAAAGAGAAATCCCAGAACATAAAAAGCCAAGAAAGATTGAAATCGGCTCTAACGCAAAGACTATTAGTGCCTAGTAAACCCAACGGGACTACCTTAACAAGGTAGTCCCATTTTCGTAATTAAATTATTGTTTTTAATTTATGATAGTTGAGAAGCAACAAACTCCCAATTAGCCAAACTATCGACAAAAGCCTTCAAATAATCAGGTCTTCTATTTCTAAAATCTATGTAATAAGAATGCTCCCATACATCACATCCAAAAATTGGCTTCATACCGTCAACAAGTGGATTTGAGGCATTAGCTGATTTAGTGACAACAAGCTTGCCATTATCAATTGCCAACCAAGCCCAACCCGAACCAAACTGAGTTACTCCAGCTTGAATAAAATCTTCTTTAAACTTTTCAACACTACCAAAATCAGAGACAATTCTGCTTTCTAGTTCAGAGGGCATAGCTCCACCGCCATTAGGCTTCATACATTGCCAAAACATAATGTGATTCCAATGCTGTCCAGCGTTGTTAAAAATACCAGCCTTTGAAGCATCTCCACTGGTTTTAGTAATGATCTCTTCTAAAGACGCTCCAGATAATTCTGTATCTTTAGTAAGGTTATTTAAATTTGTAATATAAGTTTGATGATGTTTACCGTGATGAAATTCTAAGGTTTCAGCAGACATAATTGGTGCTAAGGCATCATTTCCATAGCTAAGTTTTGGTAGTTCAAATGACATAATAACAGGTTCCTTTTCTTAATTTTAAAACACTATTATTACTATAATATTATCAATTCTTAAAGGCAGATTATGAAAAAAATTATTACAATTCAATCAACTGTACTCAACGATTTAGTTGGCAATCAGGCAGCATCTCTTATTTTAGGCAATTTGAGCTATCAAGTACTTCAAATTCCAACAATTATTCTATCATCTCATAAGGGAAATAAAAATTTTATTGAAATTCCAATCAAGCACAATACTCCTCACAGTTTTTTTAACGCACTTAAAAAATTATATACGTTTAATAATGCTACTTTTTTGGTGGGATATGTGCCTAATAGAAAAATTGGTAATTCCGTTATTAAAATTATTAGGGGACAAAAAAAGGTTATTGTGGATCCTGTGATGGGAGATACAGATACTGGAATTTATGTAAGCCAAGATGTTATTAAATTTTTGCCCAAGATTATTGAACAGGCATCCCATATTTCATTGAATTTTTTTGAATGGTCAATTCTAACAAATAAAGATTATCTGCGTTATGATTTTAATGAAATTGCAAAAGATGCAAAAAATTACTGTATAAAAAATAACAAAATATTATTTATTAGAAGTATAATTGGAAAGAATAAAATTTTAATTAATATGATTGTTTCAAATAAGGAGTGTTTTTATATCGAAACGCCTAATGTTAAATTCAAGAAAAGAGTTGATGGAGCTGGAGATATATCAACTGCATTATTTACGCATTATATATTTACAATTAAAGATCTAAACAAAACGTTAGAACTTACAACTAATCAAATGTTTAATATTATCAAAAAAATAAAAAATAATAAGATTGCAATTGACGATGTTATAAGTAAGAAAGAAGTTTTTAAGTTTAAGACTAAGAGCTTAAATAATCTTTAATTAAGATTTCCGTAATTTGGACAGTGTTTAATGCGGCACCTTTTCTTAAGTTATCTGAAACACACCAAAAATTTAATCCATTCTCAATTGTTTTATCTCTTCTAATTCTACTAACATAGACTGGATCAAGGCCTGCTACTTCAACTGGAGTGACATAACCTTCATCAACTCTGAAATCCACAACCTTAAGTCCTGGAGCAGTTTTATATATTTCTCTTACTTGGTCCTCTTCATATGGTTTTTCGAGTTCAACATTAACTGCTATGGAATGAGAAACAAAAACTGGAACTCGAACACAAGTAGCTGTTAATTCAATATTAGGATCTAAAATCTTTTTTGTTTCTTGATACATTTTCCATTCTTCCTTTGTTTGGCCATCATCAAGAAAAACGTCAATGTGAGGTATAAGATTGAATGCTATTTGTTTTGTAAATTTTTGTTTCGTAATTGGTTTATTGTTAAGCAAGCTTCTAGTTTGATTATCTAATTCATCTTCTCCTTCCTTACCGGAACCAGACACAGATTGATAAGTAGAAACAACTAATCTCTTTACTTTGAATTGGTCGTGCAATGGTTTAATAGCCACCAACATTCCCATAGTTGAGCAATTGGGATTGGCTATAATATTTTTTTTTCTATAGTTTTTAATATCCTCTGGATTTACTTCTGAAACCACAAGAGGGACATCAGGATCTGTTCTAAAATGAGAAGTATTATCAATTACAATACAGCCTTTTTTTGCAGCAATAGGTGCATATTCTTCAGAAACACTTGCTCCGGCAGAAAATATAGCAATATCAGTTCCTGTAAAATCATATTCACTTAAGTTTTTTACAATAATTGATTTGTCTTCTCCAAAATTTATCTCCATACCTTCTGATTTTTTGGATGCAAGTGCAACAAGGTCTGAATATTGAATTTCTCTGTCGTCAATAATATCTAAAACTTCTCTTCCAACATTTCCTGTAGCACCAACGATAGCAATTTTAGGTTTTTTGGCAGTCATAATTAAAGTCTCTCTAAAATGAGGTCTCCCATTTTAGAGCAAGACACTAAGGTTTGATCGTCAGAACTATAAAGATCTGCAGTTCTAAAACCTTCATTGAGAACTTTTTGAATTACGTCTTCTAAATTTTTAGCTAAATCTTGTTGGTTTAAGTTATATCTCAACATCATTGCAAAGCTGAGAATAGTAGCAATAGGGTTAGCTTTATTTTCACCAGCAATGTCTGGCGCACTACCATGAACAGGTTCAAAAAGTCCATTTCTTTTTCCATCAATCTCAGCCCCTAAAGATGCTGAAGGGAGCATTCCTAACGATCCCGTTAACATGGCAGCGCAATCACTTAATAAGTCACCAAATAAATTATCTGTGACCAAAACGTCAAACTGCTTTGGATTTCTCACTAATTGCATCGCACAATTATCAGCAAGCATATTCTCCAGAGTAATATCGCTGTAATCTTCATGTGTTTTTTTAACAACCTGTCTCCAAAGAACTCCTGTTTCCATAACGTTTGCTTTTTCAACAGATGTTACTTTGTTGTTTCTTTTTTTTGCAAGATCAAAAGCAACACGTGCTATACGGTCAATTTCATAATCGAAATAAATTTGTGTATCTAATGCTTTTTGTTTTCCTGGCTCATATTCTTCAATACCTCTTGGTTGTCCAAAATAAACACCACCAGTAAGTTCACGAACAATCACAATATCAAGTCCTTTAACTATTTCTTCTTTTAATGAAGATGCAGAAAGTAATGCATCAAAAACTATAGCAGGTCTTAAATTTGCAAATAACTCTAATTCTTTTCTAAGACCTAACAATCCAGCTTCAGGTCTTTTATCTCTTTCAACATTATCCCATTTAGATCCACCAACAGCACCTAGTAAAATAGCGTCAGCTTCTTTAGCTTTTTCTAAAACAGCTGGGGTTAAAGCTTCACCATGAACATCATATGAAGCGCCTCCAACTAATTCCTTTTCGTATTCAATGTTGAGATTATTTTTTGTATTTAAGTGGTCGATTACTCTAATAGTTTGATCGGCAACTTCAACGCCTATGCCATCACCAGGTAGGACTAAGATTTTTTTCATAATTATTTAATATCCTTAAATATCCAGGGTTTATTTTTTTTTTGTAGTAGCTCGTAATCTGTAATGCTTTGTTCATAATTCATCGTAATACCAATATCATCTAACCCTTCAATTAATCTTTCTTTTCTATATGGCTCAATATCAAAACCGATTTTTTCTCCCTCAACTGAAATATTTTGAGATGGAAGATCAATTTCAAATTCTTTTTGATCACTTGCAAAATCCATTAATTTTTTTGAATTTTCAGGAGAAACTACAATGGGTAAAATACCATTTTGGAAACAATTGTTATAAAAGATATCTGCGAAACTTGTTGATATGATACAGCTAATGCCAAAATCTTTTAATGACCAAGGCGCATGCTCCCTGCTAGATCCGCATCCAAAATTGTCTCCAGCAACTAATATTTTTGATTGATTAAAAGGTTTGGTATTTAAAATAAAATTTTTTAATTCTTGACCTTGGTGATCATATCTCATTTCATAAAATAAACTAATACCTAAGCCAGTTCTCTTAATTGTCTTCAAAAACTGTTTTGGTATTATCATGTCAGTATCAATATTTACAATTGGTAAAGGAGCAGCAATGCCTTTGAGTGTTATAAATTTATCCATTTTTAATCAAAGTCTCTTATGTCTGCTATGGAGCCTTTAATGGCTGATGCCGCTGCCAGCTCAGGACTCATAAGATGCGTTCTTCCACCTCTACCTTGTCGTCCTTCAAAATTTCTATTTGATGTTGAGGCACATCTTTCCTCAGGCTTTAGTTGATCTGGATTCATTCCTAAACACATTGAACATCCTGCTTCTCTCCAATCAAAACCGGCATCTTTTAATATAACATCAAGACCTTCTTCTTCTGCTTGTAGTTTCACTAGACCTGATCCTGGAACAATCATTCCCTCAACATGAGGGGCAATTTTTTTATTTTTCACGATTGAAGCCACACTTCTTAAATCTTCAATTCTACCATTTGTACAGGATCCTATAAAAATTTTATCTAATTTAATGTCCGTGATTTTAGTTCCTGACTTCAGTCCCATATAATCCAAAGATCTTTCGATACTTTTCTTTTTATTTTCAGTTTTAGCACTTGATGGATCTGGAACTAATCCACTAACAGCCACAACATCTTCTGGGCTTGTTCCCCAAGTAACCATTGGAGCAATTTCAGAACTGTTTATAACAAGTTCTTTATCATAAAAAGCATCTGTATCACTTGGAAGAGAAGACCAATAATCTATGGCTTGTTGCCAATGTTCGTCTGTTGGCGCGTAAGGTCTACCTTTTAAATAATCAAAAGTTATTTGATCTGGAGATATTAATCCAGCTCTAGCCCCCGCTTCAATACTCATATTACAAATCGTCATTCGTGATTCCATGGATAGTGGTTTTAATGATGATCCTGCGTATTCAATTACATGACCATTACCTCCAGCAGTTCCGATTTGTCCTATTATATATAAAATTAAATCTTTGGAAGTAACGCCAAATGGTAAATCACCATTCACCGAAATTCTCATATTTTTTGCAGGCTTTTGGACTATAGTTTGCGTAGCTAAAACGTGTTCAACTTCACTTGTACCAATCCCAAATGCAAGAGCTCCAAATGCACCATGGGTAGAAGTATGACTGTCTCCACAAACCATTGTCATTCCCGGTTGTGTTATTCCTTGCTCTGGTCCAATAATATGAACAATACCTTGCCTCTTATCTGATAGTTCAAAATATTCTATTCCATGTTCTTTAGTATTATTTGCAAGAGTTTGAACTTGAATTCTACTTTGCTCATCTTCAATATTCTCTCTATTAAAAGTAGGAACGTTATGATCGGCAACTGCAACCGTTGCACTAGGTCTTCTTACAGGTCTACTTGCAATTTTTAAACCCTCAAATGCTTGTGGGCTAGTTACTTCATGGACAAGATGTTTATCAATATATAATAAACTTGTACCGTCATCTCTTTGCTTAACTAAATGATCACTCCAAATTTTATCAAATAATGTTTTTGGTGAGTCTGTACTCAAAGTAAAAATTATTTTTTATCAGCTTCTTCAGCTACAACTTCTACTTCTGGAGCAGTGTTATCTTTAGGTTTCTCTTGAGCTGTTTCAACTGGTGTTTCTGTTACAGTTTCTGGAACTGCTTCTGATACAGGTTCTGGAGTCGGAGCTGCTTCTGCTACAGGTTCTGCTACAACTTCAGGTTCAGTGATTTCTGGTTGTGACTCAAACTGAGCATCATTATAAGATCTTCCATCAGTTCTCTCTGCGATACGAGCTTTTTTACCAGAAAGATTTCTAAGATAATAAAGCTTTGCTCTTCTTACATCACCTGTCTTAACTCTTTCAATTGATTCAATTATATTACTGTAAAGAGGGAATACTCTCTCAACACCTTCTCCACTCGAAATTTTACGAACTGAAAAAGATGAACTAAGTCCATTATTTTTTTTAGCAATACAAATTCCTTGAAAAGCCTGAACTCGTTCTTTGTCTCCTTCTTTAATTTTAATATTTACTTTAACTGTGTCTCCAGGATTAAAATCAGTAATTTTAGAAGTTTTTAGGATTTCAGTTATTTGGTTTTTTTCATAATTTTTTATAATATCATTCATTGCTTGCTCCATGAGGTACAGTAAGGGTGATCCCGAGTTTCGACATTCTACTCATTTTTCTTACTTTTTAAATAGTTTTTCCATAAATCTTGACGATTTTTTGATGTATTTTGCTCTGAATTGGCTTTTTTCCACTTTTCTATGTCACTATGGTTACCATTTAGCAATTCATTAGGAACTTTATAGTTTGATCCATCTGGAGCAGTCCACTCTGATGGTCTTGTAAATTGATCATGTTCTAGTAATTCATTTTTGAAAGACTCATTAGAATGTGTTTCAGGATTATTTAAAACATTATTCTGTAATCTGATTATGGCTTCCATAAAAACTATACAAGCACTCTCACCACCATTTAAAATATAATCACCTATAGATATTTCTTCAAAGTTGTAATGATTTACTACTCTTTGATCTATACCCTCATACCTTCCAGAAAGTAAAATAAAATTTTCTTTTTTTTTTAAATTTTCAATTAAAGATTGGTTTAAAGATTTACCTTTTGCTGAGAAACAAATTTTAACACTATTAGTTAACTCTTCTGTAGATGTAGTTTTTTCTATTGCATCAGAAATTACATCTGGCCTTAGAACCATTCCAGCTCCTCCACTAAATGGTTTATCATCAACTGAATTTCCTGAATAATTACTATAATCTCTTATTTGAATAGTCTGAAAATCCCAAACTTTATTTTTGTAAGCTTTTCCAATTAACCCATGTTGAAGGCTGCCCGGAAAGATTTCAGGAAAAAGAGAATAGATTTTAAAACTTAACATTTATGAATTGATATAAATTTTTTTAGATTTTATATCCACTTCAGGGAATTCTTCTTTTGTGAATCTAAAAAATTCTTTTTTTTTACTTTTGTGAAAAAGTATTTCAATTAAATCTCCAGCACCAAAGTTAACTACTGAAGATATTATTCCTACGCTCTCTTTTTTTTTATTAATAACATTTAGACCCTCTAGATCATATATGTAGAACTCATCTTCTTTTGTAGGTTTATCTAAAAATTTTTTTTCTAAAAATACAAACTGATTTACAAAATTCTCTATTTTATTTCTTTCAATAAGATCGTTAATCTTGATAATTGGCCCCTTTGAGTCAAAAGAAACAATTTTAATTTGTATTGTTTCAGAACTTTCTAAGTAAAAGGTTCTAAAATCATTTATTTCTCTATCATCATGAAGAAAACTTTGGAATCTAAGCAGACCTTTTGTTCCTTTAGGTCTGCCGATTCTACCAACTTGGATGTAATCTTTGGAATTAATAACCATAGATAATTTTATTATTCTTTTGTTGCCTCTTCAGTTGGAGCTGCTTCTGCTACAGGTTCTGCTGCTGGCTCTTCTACGACAGGTGCTGCTGCAGCTGCTTTTGCCTCTTCTTCAGCCTTTTTGGAAGCTTCTTCTTTTTGCTTCATACGCTCTTGCGCTTTAGCTTTTGGTAAGTGTTGTTTTGTTTTCTCAGTGACTTTTGGCGCATCAACAAGTCCGTGCTCAGCTAAAAATTTCTGAACTCTTTCAGTTGGTTGTGCTCCCACCTTTAGCCAATATTCAACTCTTTCTTTGCTAAATATCAATCTCTCTTTGTGATCTTTAGGTAGCATTGGGTTAAAGTTTCCAACTTTCTCAATAAAGTTACCGTCTCTTGGTGCTCTTTCGTCAGCTATTACTATTCTATAAAATGGTCTTTTTTTGGTACCACCTCTTGCTAGTCTTATTTTAGTTGCCATGGGTTCTCCTTTCTAAGATTTATTCCATAGTTGGCATATCGCTTCCACCAAACATATTTTTTAATTTGTTGGCGAAACCGGGCTTTTTGGCTTGTTTCATAAATTTTTTAGTTTGCTCGTACTGTTTCAGCAATCTATTAACTTCATGAACTTGACGCCCAGATCCTGCAGCAATTCTTTTTTTTCGTGATGCTTTCAAGATGTCGGGATCAGATCTTTCTTCTTTAGTCATAGACCTTATAATTGCGATTTGATGATCTATGACTTTTTCATCCATATCACTTTTTTCTAACATATCTTTGACTTTAGAAACTCCTGGTAGGTAAGACATAACTCCTGACATACCTCCCATTTTTTTCATTTGTAGAAATTGTTTAAGTAAATCGTTAAAGCTGAATTGCCCGCTCATCATTTGGGCTTGCATTGTTTCCATCTCTTTTTCATCAAATTCTTGTTGTGCTTTTTCAACTAGAGAAACAACATCTCCCATTCCTAATATTCTTGACGCTATTCTCTCAGGATAAAAAACTTCAAAATCTTTTACAGTTTCACCTGAACCGAAAAATCGAATAGGTAATCCAGTTTGGTATTTTGCGGAAAGAGCTACACCGCCTCTTGGATCTGCATCAAGTCTTGTTAAAATAAAACCTGTTAATGGGGCTGTTAAATTAAAATTCTCAACCACTTCCAAAGCCTGCTGACCCATCATAGCATCAAGAACTAGAAAATTTTCTTGAGGGGTAACCAAATCATAAATAGTTTTTAATTCTTTAAGTAATTCTTCATCGGTGCTCACTCTTCCTGAAGTATCAATAATAAGAATATCTGATAGTTGTTTTTCAGTTTGATCTACCGCATGCTTAACAATATCAGTAACATTTTCATTATGAGGTTCGATAAAATGGAATGAATTTTCTTTTGAAAGGGTACGCAGTTGGTCTATCGCAGCTGGTCTTCTTAAATCTGTTGAAACTAAAGAAACAGTTTTTTTTAGAGTGTTTTGACAATAGTGAGCCAACTTAGCAACTGTTGTAGTTTTACCTGCACCCTGTAAACCACATAAAAGAAAAATAGCTGGCTTACTTTTTAAGTTTAACTCATGGTTATCATGCCCTAAGATTGAAGTAAGTTCATCACTAACAATTTTAACAATTTGCTGGCCCGGTTGAACACTTTCAATAATTTTTTGACCAATAGCTTTTTGCTCGATAACAGCTACCAATTCTTTTGCAACCTTCAATGAGACATCAGCCTCAAGTAAAGCAACTCTCACTTCTCTTAATGTTAGACTAAGGTCTTTTTCAGTAATCGCTCCTTTGTTAGAGAGTGATTTAAAAATTCCAGTTAGTTTATTTGTTATGTTATCTAGCATTTTAAAATAAAAAAAGGATCGGTGAATGAAACTCATCAACCGACCAAATTTTTCTTTATTAGTGGGTGTTTTTATATCACTATAGAAACCAAATGAGAATACCTTTTATTAAAGCTCAGGGGGCAGGCAACGATTTCATTATTATTGATAAAAATACTGATATTATTGCTAAATCTAAGAAATTAATCAAATTTTTGAGTAATCGCAAAGTTGGAATTGGCTGTGATCAAATCATTTTAATCAAAAAAAATAAGGAATTATATCAAGTTAAGTTTTATAACTCGGATGGATCTAAAGCTAAAAATTGCGGAAATGGCTTAAGATGTGTTTATAAATACTTAACGGAAGTTAGAAAAATTCATAACCCAGTTATTAAGTCTGATGATTTTATGCATTCTGGAAAAAAAATTAAAAATTTATATCAAATCAATGTCGGGGATGTTTCGCTAGATTGGAAAAAAATTCCTCTTATTGAAGATAAAAATACTCAAGATCTAAAATTTAAAAATATACAAATACCAGGATTAATTAAAATTATGAGCGCTAGTATTGGTAATCCACATTGCATAGTACTGGTAAAAAATTTGAACTCTATCAAAATTGAAGATTTAGGACCGAAACTTGTTAGTCACAAATTATTTAAAAATCAGGCTAATGTGACTTTTGTTGAAAAAAAATCATCTTCATACATTAAAGTTTTATTTTGGGAAAGAGGCGGAGGTCATACCTTGGCATGTGGTTCAGGAACTTGCGCTACAGCCTATACTCTTTTCATAAATAAATTTACTAAAGAGAATATTAAAATTGAGACAGAGTCCTCTCATTTGTTTACTTCAATTCAAAAAAATACTGTCTTACTCACAGGTCCAGCAGAAATTGTTTTTCAAAGTGAAATTATAATTTAAATGCGAATAGTGTTTACAAAGTTATAAATACTTTATGTTTTTCTTAAAAAAGTTTTTTTCCAAGAAATTTGAAATCTCAGAATTAGAGGATGCGTTGTATGAAAATGGAGTGGAACCTAAATTTGCTGATATTATTATTGATACACTTTCTGGAGAGGCACAAGAGTTAGATATTAAAGACGCATTAAAGAAAAATATTAAAGAGAAATTAAACCCTCAAAATAATATTGATTGGAATTTTGAACCTAATACACTTTATTTAATTATTGGGAATAATGGATCTGGGAAGACTACATTTATAGGAAAATTTCTTCATTTACTTAAAGAAAAAAATTTAAAACCATCTGTTGTTGCGGCAGATACATTTAGGGCAGCGGCTATGGAGCAACTTGAACATTTTGCCAATAAAATGGATGTACCTTTTTTTAAGGGCACTGACAAGGAAGACCCAGCTGCAGTTGTTTATAAAGGTATGATCAATTTCAAAGAAGATAATTCCGTTCTAATTGTAGATACATCAGGACGACAACATAATAATAAAAATTTAATGGATGAGTTAAAAAAAATATCAAACATAATAGAAAAAAATCAAAATCAATTTTTAAACATTAAAACTTTACTCACTCTTGATGCAAATATTGGTCTTGCCTCTAAACAGATAATAGAAGGATTTCAAAGTTATGTATCTATTGATGGGTTAATAATTAATAAAGTTGATTCTAATGCAAAATATGGTGCCTTGCTTACCATTATAAATGACTTCGATATTCCTATAGTTTTTGAAGGATATGGCGAAGACATAAAAGAATTAAGAATGTTTGAATTTGAAAAATACTTAGATAGATTACTTTAAAATGAAACAATTATTTGAATTTTTCCCATTAATCGTATTTTTTGCCGTTTATTATAAATCTGATAAAGATTTATATTTCAGCATTGCTGCCGTTATTATTGCAACACTTATCTCACTTATAGCTCTTTATGTTAAAGAGAGAAAAATATCTACTATGATGCTTGTAAGTACAGTCATATTGGTAATTTTTGGTGGTCTGAGCTTATTTTTTAAAAATGAAATTTTTTTTAAAATGAAGCCTACAATAATTAATGCTCTTTTTGCTATAGCATTAATTATCAGCAATTATTTAAATAAGCCAATATTGAAAATGATGCTAAATTCATCCATAAAGCTTAAGGATCAAGGCTGGACAATGCTCAATAAAATGTGGACAGGCTATTTTATTTTTTTAGCAGTTTTAAATGAAATTGTATGGAGAAATTATCCAACTGATGTTTGGGTTAATTTTAAAGTATTCGGAATAATGGGTGTCACAATTGCCTTCACTATTGTGCAAATACCACTGTTAAAAAAATATTTTATTGAATAGCCAAGGCTTTAACAGCCGGTAGAACTTTATCCTCTAGTGCTTCTAAAAAAGCTCCCCCCGCTGTAGACACAAAATAATAATTACTAGAGTCTAGTTGTGCTATTTTAAGCGCAAGCAAAGTATCTCCACCACCAACAATAACCTTAGAATGAGATTTAGATAAATATTTTGCTATATCCACAGAACCTTTTGAAAATTTTGTATTTTCAATCAAACCTAAAGGACCATTCCATAAAATTACATCAGAATCTTTAGTAATATTTTTAATTGTATTAATTGACTGACTACCAATATCAAAGATTTTAAAATCATGATTATTGTTTAAATCTTGAACTAAAATTTCATGACCAGAGTTTATGACAACATCTTGAGGCAAATGAATCTTACATTGATTTTTTTCAGCTTCATGCAAGATAGCTTTCACCTTTATATCGATATTTTCTTCGACTAACGAATTACTTACATGGAAATCCTGAAACTTTAAAAAGTTATTTGCCATTGCACCACCTATAAAAATATTTGAGCAAGATTTAACTAAAGATAAAAGAGCTTCAATTTTAGTAGAGACTTTGGATCCTCCTATAATGGCCAAAGTTTTGCCGTCAATTTTTTTTATACTATCAATTGCTTCTATTTCTTTTAAAAAATTTATACCTGGACAAGATTGAATATTTTTAGCCATTTGGTCTACAGATGCATGACTTCTATGTGCTGCTGAAAAGGCTTCATTTACGTACAAATTCATATTTTGAGTAAATACATCACTCATAGCAGGATCATTTTCTTTTTCACCAGCTAGAAAACGGATGTTATCTAATAAGAAAATACCATCTTTTGCATCATGGAATTTTGAGAGGCTATTTCTTTGAAATTCATCATAGGAAATAAATTGTATATCTTTGTTTAACTCTTTTGAGATTTGTATGTAAATATTTTTAAGAGAGTAGTTCTCTTCGAATTTAGAATTTGGTCTGCCAAAATGAGTAAGTATTAATATTTTACATTTATTTGTATGAAGTTTTTCTATGGTTTCCCGAGATCTACTAATTCGAGTAAAATCTTGAATGATAAAGTTTTGATCAATTGGAACATTAAAATCAACTCTTAAAATAACGTTTTTTATTTCAGTAAAATCTAAATTGTTAAGATTATTCATTATTTATTCACATTTTTATTGTTTTTTTACCTTTATTACTACTACTATATATAGTATAAATTATTGATAAATTAACTATATGAGGTAGGTATTAAATGTCTTGGAATACACAAAAAATCGAAAGTCTAAGAAAACTTTGGGATGATGGTGTCGCTACAAGCCAAATAGGGCAACAACTGGGTTTCACAAAGAATGCGGTCATTGGAAAAGCTTTCCGTTTAGGTCTGGAAAGAAGACAAAATTCAAGAAAAAGAACTGGACCGGTTCAGCAAACCACCTCAACAATATACCGAGAAACAGTACCTAGTACTGACATCCATACTCAAAATGAAGTAAAAGTCTCTTCCACTAAGAAAAGAGATAAATTTCAATTTAAGAAAAGTATTGTTGGAACTGGGAATTTTAATAAGTGCCAATGGCCCATTGGAGATCCCCTCAAAGAGGGTTTTCACTTCTGTGGAGATGAAAATATTCCTACTAAGCCATACTGCATTGAACATTATAAACAGGCTTACAATGTTGATGAGAAATACTTAGACAGACTTTTAGATTTTTTACACGATAAAACTAAAAATTAAATCTATTTTTGATTATTATTATAAGTCCTAATGAATAATTTCTTCAATCATATCCAGACTAAATTTAGATAATATGAATTGGTTTATGGTAATAATGACAATCATTGCCATTGCGATGTTTTTTGTAATACAACACAAGTCTGATAAATATAAAAAACCTAAAAATAAAATTCGATTAATTTTGGCTTTAGTAGCATACTTACTATTTGTTTATTATTTTGATACATCACGCCTCTTGGGGTAACACTTTAAAAGTAAATATTATGAGAATTATTTTTAATATCATAAATGAGAAATAAAAATTCAGAAATATTTTTTATAATTAATAAGGGGATATAAATGATGAGAGTATATTTAGCAGGCGAAATTCATAGTAATTGGAGAGAAGAAATAATTCAACTTTCTGAAAAAGAAAAACTGGATATCACTTTTACTTCTCCTGTTACTGATCACGAAGCATCAGATAACTGTGGTGTAGAAATTCTAGGTGTAGAAGAAAAAAATTTTTGGAAAGATAGAAAAGGTGCTGGTATTAATTCCATTCGAACAAAAAAAGCCATTAAAGAAAGTGATGTAATAATTGTTAAGTTTGGTGAAAAATATAAGCAATGGAATGCAGCATTTGATGCAGGTTATGCTGCAGCACTTGATAAATCTATAATAGTTATTCATAATGAAGAACACCAACATGCACTTAAAGAAGTGGATGCTTCTGCCGCTGCTGTAGCCTCAGATCAAAAACAAGCTTTTCAAATATTAAAATATATATTGAAAGGAACATTGCTTTAGAAACATAATAATAAAGTAATTAAGGAATTTAATAATGAAAAAATATTTTCAAAAAATTCACTGGATTTGGAAAGTAACAATTGCTTTTGTTATTGGGAATTTATTATTTATCTCTTTTATGCTCATAACCATGAAACTTCTCTAATAGCCATCCGGTATATCTAAATCATAAATAACCAAACTCATGGGATTTGTATGATTCACAGAAATCAAATATTAACCTTTGATTAAAGATAGAAAGCCATTTTTTGCTTGATAAGGTACAGTTTAGATATTATTTTTTAAACGTAGGTCGGTCACTAGCCCTACTAAAAAAAAGGCCAGAAGGATGAGTTAAATCATGATAGGCCATATATAGTGATAGCAAAATTAATTGTTGGAGGACTTGGGGTCTGGGCTCTATTTGTTTCTTGTTTGGAAATAATTGGAATAACCATATATTTTCCTTTTACAATTTCACAAGCAGAGGAAATACCCTATCACAGACTACTGTCATTGAGAGTTTCAATTTTTTTAACATTTGCATATTTTTCATTTCGATACATTTTTTTTGAGTCATCAAAGTTAGCACCAATTAATTTTTTAGATATATATCTTAAGGCTCTAGTCATAAGTTTTACATTTATCTTCATTTCAAATGATGTGTGGTTCGCAGAATATCAAATATCGATTTTCTTCATTATATCATCAATTATTGTTCACCTCGCCTCTAGAATAAATATTAAGAAATACTTTTCAAAATAATTGGCGCACTCGACAGGAATCGAACCTGTGACCCCCAGATTAGGAATCTGGTGCTCTATCCTACTGAGCTACGAGTGCTTGTTTAAAATTAATAAATTTATTTTACTAACTGATTTTTAAATTAGAAGATAAAATATCATTTATATGGAATTGGATGAATTTTTATTTAACAAATCAATAAGCTATTTAGGAAGATATCCTGCTACCAAAAAGAAACTGGCGACACATTTAGAAAAAAAAATAAAAAGCAAAAGGTACTCTTATAAATATAAGGTTAGTGATGAAGAATTAAGGGATGCTATCGAGCAAGTCATTGAAAGACTAGTTGAACTTAAAATCTTAAATGAAAAGCATTATTTAGAATCTTTATTTAATTATTACTGTCGATCGATGTTTTCTATTAATAAAATGAAAAATAAGTTTTATGTGCAAGGATTTGAAAAAAATGATGTAGATGAATTTTTAAGTAATGCAATATTTGAAAATCCTGATTTAGAATTTGATTTATTAGTCAATTTTGTAAAAAAAAAGAAACTTAGAATAGATGATGAATTAAACTTTAGAAAAAAATTGTTCCAAGCGGGATTTAATAACGAAAATATAGGTAAGTATTTAAAGAGTTAGTTATTTAGAGTCAGGAGCTTCAATAGTGGTATTATCAGCTTGAGCTGAAGTTTCATCTACTTTTTTGGCTTTTTTAACAATAATTTGTTTTCCTCGATACATACCTGTGCTTAGATCTATGTGATGAGGTCTACGTAATTCACCTGATTTTTTGTCTTCAATAAAAGATTGAGAAATTGCTCGGTCGTGGGACCTTCTCATGTTCCTTCTTGAAGGAGAGACTTTTTGTTTTGGTACTGCCATAATGAAGCGTTAACTTATTAAAAATTTGTTTAAATTACAATAATAATGTATAAAAATTCTTCAATGGCGGAACAGCAGTTAGATATCGGACATAAAAGAGTTTGCCCACTTTGTGCAGCTAAATATTATGACTTTCATCAAGATGAGCTTGAGTGCCCTTCTTGTGGTAAAACTATACAAGCTGTTAATATTAATAAGCCTAAAAGAGGCAGAAGAGCAGGCGTTGTTGCAAATCCAACACAAAACGTCAAAGAAAACGACGAACTTAAGGATTTAATTGAAGAAACACCTAGCGAAGAAGACTCAGAAACAACTCAGGCTGAAGACTTAAACGAAGATATTACAATTGATATATCAGCAAATAAAGAACCTGAAGAAAACTCCTAGAGTTATCTATTATTTAATATTTCTAATAATTTTTCAGAAGCTTCCTCAAATTTAATAGCGTAAGAAATGGCGTATTCTCTTGTATATCTTTCAAAGGCTACCTGAAACATTTGTCTCTCACTGTAAGACTGTTCTGTTTGATCATCTTTTCTAAATAAATCTCTAACAACATCGGATAGAAGTCTGATATCACCAGAATTAATTTTTTGATCATATTCTTGAGCTCTTCTACTCCACATTGCTTTCTTAATTTTTGGCTTTTGTTTTAAATTAGAAAGTGTTCTAGCCATGGTTGGCTTACTCGTAATGTCTCTTAGACCAATAAGTTTAACTTTACTAAATGGAACACGAATTGTTAATTTGTCCTGAAAA
Source organism: Alphaproteobacteria bacterium (assembly GCA_029246865.1). GTDB lineage: Bacteria > Pseudomonadota > Alphaproteobacteria > HIMB59 > HIMB59 > HIMB59. The sequence continues at coordinate 1,927 of JAQWMI010000022.1, read as the reverse complement.
AATTGAATAACATATAATTGCTCCTCTACCAAATCATACTGAAATTTTTCAACTGTTAGAATTCTACCAACACCATGAGTAGGATAAACAATATTATCTCCAGCTTTAAATTCTTGAGCTACTATAATTTTTTTTATTTTTGCAGGTTTAGGTATAGGAATTTTTTTTATAATTCTTTTTTTAATTATTTTTTTTACAGCTTTTTTAGTAATTGTTTTTTTTACAACTTTTGGTTTAGAGGGAGATTTAGGTTTTTTAATTACAGATTTTTTTTTAACTGCTTTTTTGGTTACTGCTTTTTTGGTTACTGCTTTTTTCTTTGTTATTTTTTTAATCATTCATTTCCACCTTTTTCACTAAAATAATTTTCATATTTATTGGGAATGTTTTCCCAATCCTTTGCATCTTTTGGAGGTTCTTTTTTTGTTGCAATATTTGGCCATAATTCTGAATATTTTGTGTTTACTTCCAACCATTTATTTGCATCTTCAACTGTGTCTGGAATGATTGCCTCGACTGGACACTCAGGTTCACACACACCACAATCTATACACTCATCAGGATTAATCACTAGCATATTTTCTCCTTCATAAAAACAATCAACAGGACACACCTCAACACAATCCATATGCTTGCACTTAATGCATTTATCATTAACAAGATAAGTCATCAGATTTCTCTTATATTGTTTCTTATACTGATAAAATCCTTATCTTCAATACCTAATAAAGTTGAAATTTTCCTTACTGAAGCTGCTTCTAGTATATCTTCAGTGTTATCTATAAGTAATACATGCCAACAAATTTTGATAATATTAATTCGCTCACTGTAAGCATAAGCATTTTTTATTCTGTATGTAATGTTAGTTAAATCCGTATTGAAAAAGTTTTCTTCTTTTAATTTAAACAAATCGACAGAAGTTTGATTTTCATCATAATCAAAGTATTTTTTAAGTAGTTCAGCAGTAATAGCAATTTCTTCATCCTTAATAACATGATCTGCAGCAATGATTTCGTATATTACTCTCAAAACATCACTATTAGTAGAGATGTCTATTGCTTTTGGGGTCTCTTTTTTAGAGAAGAAGTTTTTAAGATCTTTAAACATTAAATTTTGTCAAATCATTGAAAGGATTATTAAACAACTTTTTACTTTTTTTCTCCTGCTTTGGATTGAAAACAGTTTTTTTAGTTTTCTTCTTCTCTTTGAAGTGATTTTTTAGAATTGGTGGTGCTTTAAATATCATATGATCATTTTCCCCCATAGGAAGAATTTGCATATTTCTCTTAGAGAGTATCGATACTAGTTTGTCTTTTTTAATACCTAGAAGATTAGAGAGATCGATGGGTAAAGCATATGGACCTCTACTATCTCTTTTAAACAAAGTTTTTTCAAATTCATTAAATACATCAAATCGAATTAAAATATCCAATTCTTTATAAAAGCCAAGATAAGTGAACAAATCTTTATTGTTATTGTTAAAGCCTATTGTAGAGTTTCCATCACGAGGTATGTAATCAGAAGATTTATACTTTACTTCATAAAATATACTCCACAAAGCAAATCTGATATTCATTAATTCTGGTCTCAATAGTTCTGAATTAAATACTGTGTTTTTTCCTAGTCTGAAGTTAAGAGCATGGATCTTTTTTCTATTATTTTCATCAATTTTTTTGAAAACATCTAAAATGCTTTTTTTATAAAAATTGAAGTTATTTTCTATGAGAGAGAATACGAATGTTCTCTCATCTGAAGTTGTATTAATGTTCGCTAATTCCAAGGATAGGTCCACTCTGTTAACAATAGTATTTTGAATCCATTGATGGATTTTACTTTTTATTTTATCAATTTCATTTGTCTGAATAATTTTTTCATCTAGCAATAAATTAAATTGCGGTCTATGTAATGTGTCCCCTTTGATAATTTC
>JAQWMI010000021.1 GCA_029246865.1 Alphaproteobacteria bacterium | reverse complement strand
CCAGAGTGTTCACCTGTAGCATCATAGGATCCACTCACATTTGCGTTAGCACTATTTGAAACTGTTAAAGTTGCATCTTCGTTTATAACACCAACATCATTTTGAGCAACTGGAGCATCATTAATTCCAGTTACGGTAATTCTTAAAACTGCAATGTCTGTATCTGTTCCATCACTAACAGTATAATTAAAGTAATCATAAGCTGTGTCTCCTGAATCTAGATCATCAGCAGCACTTTGATCAGCAACATAAGAATAACTTCCATCTGCATTTAAAGTGAGAGTTCCATAAGTGCCTGTTAGGGCAGATCCTACTGTTCCAGCTGTTCCACTACCTTCAGTGATTCCCGTTTTAATAGCTGTAATTGTGAAATTTGTATAATTATCATCTCCGTCAGCGTCTGTATCGTCGTAATCTACGGAGTAGGAAGAACTTGCACTTCTTGTAATAGTTGCGTCTTCATTTACTGCATCGAAATCATTGACAGCTGTAATGTCATCATTGATACCCTTGACTTGAATTCTAATAACTGCTGAGTCAGTGTCTGTTCCATCACTTACTGTATAGTTGAAGTAATCATAAACAGAGTCGCCTGAGTCTAGGGTATCTGCTGCGTTTTGATTAGCAGAATAACTGTAGCTACCATTTGCATTAAGAGTTAGTTGACCATAGGTTCCAGTTAAAGCTTGCCCAAGAGTTCCGGCCGTACCACTATTTTCTACTCTTCCTATTCTAACCGATGTGATTGTAAGTGAATCACCATCTGCATCCGTATCATCGTATGAAGAATTATCAGAGTCCAAAATATCACCTGTATTCTCTCCACTCGAATCATAATATCCTACCTTATTTTCCCCTGCACCATCTGAAACAGAAAAACTAGCATCTTCATTAATAACAGCATAATCGTAGCTGGCAACGGGGGCTGTATTAGTTGGGGTAGCCTTTGTAATAACACGAATAAAGTCACCCTTGTATCCATTCCATGAACCAAAAGTAATCGTTTTGTCTCCAGTTAAGTAAGCCCAATCAGTAGACGTATTTTGATATGTACGAAAATCTTCAAAAGCACGCTTACTTACTTTGGAGGCACTGGTTGAAGGATAGGTTGCTCCGCTTTTATCCAAATAATCGTTATCTATCGTTGATGTCCAAGCTGTGTAGTAACCAAGAATATCATTATCAAATGTGACGGAGCCAGCTCTTGAGGCCGTTCTCCTGGAAGTGCCACCTCTTGTATTATCATTGGAATAAATTAAATAACTATTAATTTTGTTTGTCGAACTCGCAGTATAAGTACTATTTGTTCCTGCTTGATCAAAAACCAAAGTTCCTCCACTGTTTGTTATATTTTGTCTCTCCATAGTAATTATAAATCTATCGGAAGAGGGATCTGTTTGACCTCCATTATTACCACTACCACTACTCCAAGTGGCTTTAAAATTTGTAGCACTATGAATTGCAACAACATTTGAATTAATCGAATCTACGCCATAACTATCTAAGGTTCCGTTAAATTCTTCAAAGACCAATGACTCACTTTCAATGCTTCCTATTTTGTGCTCTAAATCCCAATCTCCATTTTTACCAGTTAGATCGGTTGAGGCAGCAATATCTGCCTGAGTAATATTTCCAATTTGTTGAATGAGTAATTCACCCGTTTCTGTTTGCGCAATATTACAACCATAAAATAAAATATCACCTGATGTTGTTAAGGCACTACCAATAACTCTAAGAGCATCTGTGTATTGATTTAAGTTTTCTGAACTAAGAGTTGTGTTTCCAAAAATGATTTGACCTGCTGAACCATGACCAATTAAGTGGACGCTATCAAGATTAGATTTTCCTTGAAGAATATTTTGAATCTCAATGAAGCCATCTTTGTTTGAGTCTATAATATAAATTTGTTTGGAAGAACCAATTGAATGCACAAGAGACTCATAATCATTTACTCCTTTATCAATAAATACAAAGTCTTTGCTTGTTGAAACATTTGATGAAAAAAGACTTTGGTTGTTGTCTAAACTTTGTTGAGAGATATCGGTCTGGTCTAAATTATTTTTCTGTGCCTCAAGGTTATCTAGAGCATCGAGGCCACTGAATATGGCCGCACCATCAAACATAATTCTTGGCTCAAGAACCTTCATTAAAGGATAAGCTTTTGGATCCCTTGAATAAATGGTTTTTTTATGATTATTCATATATTTAGACATTTATTTGTTCTTTTAAAAACATCACTATAATAAGTCATCAAAAACTCAATTGCTTAAACTTATGACCCATATTGGGTCACTAATGTATTGTTATAGCCCTTAAATTCTATGAAATATGGTTACTTTTAAAGGTGGAGTAATATGTTTAAAAATTTAGCTAAATATTTATTAATTTTCGTTGTTAGTACCTTGTTATTAATTTCGTGCTCTAGTAGGTCACCTGAACCTCTAGTAAAAAGTGATCTAGCTGAAGACATAAAATCAGATTTAGAAAATATCACCTCACCGTTAGAAAATAACGTCCAAGAAATTGACTTGTATGATGCCATAGCTTTTGCCATTAAAAATAATAGAGATCTTAGAGTTAAAATTATGGAGTCTGCTCTTAGCAATGATCAAATTGAACTAACGCAATTTGATATGCTGCCTAAATTTGCAGTTGATGCCGGATATAAAAATTTAGGAAGAAATCCTGGGTCTACGAGTGTTACTATGACGGGACAAGAGCCAGCTGAGCTTGCAAGCAATCCTTCTTATTCTTTATCTCAAGATAAAAGCACAACTACAACTGACATAGGATTTACCTGGAACGCTCTCGACTTTGGTTTGTCTTATATTAGAGCTGGGCAAAATGCTGACAAGTATCTGATTGCCAAAGAAATGGAAAGAAAAGCTATTCAAAATATTACAAGAGAAGTTATTTATTCTTATTGGCAGACACTTGCCGCAGATCAACTATTGGCAGAAATTTATCCTTTAATGGATCGCGTTAATATTGCGCTAGAAGATTTTGAATATATTGAAGAGTTACTTTTATCTTCTCCAATGGATGCTCTTCTTTATCAAAAAGAATTATTAGATGTGGCACAAATATTGCTGTCGCAACAACGTTCACTAATGAGTGCACGAACTGAACTTTCAACACTAATGGGCTTATTGCCAGGAACAGAATACAAATTAATTAAAACTAAAACTCCTTTAACAGAGCTCAAGATAGATTTGGAGACAATGGAAGAGGCTGCATTATTTGCAAGACCAGAGTTAATGGAAAGTCGATATCTGAAAAGAATTTCTTCGGAAGAAGTCAGGGCATCAATGGTATCGCTCATGCCTTCTCTACAATTTAATTCAACATGGAATTATAACTCTAATAAGTATCTATTAAACAAATCTAATTACGAGTTTGGATCTCAAATAGGTGGGAATTTATTAAATATTTTTAAAGCACCTTTGACAAAAAAAGCTGCAGAAGCAAGCCAAACTGTGATTGAAGAACAGCGTTTAGCACTATCGATGGCAGTTCTATCTCAAGTACATTTATCAAATATTAATTATGCTCAATCCATGAGAGAGTATAGCAACGCTCGTCATTATTTAAATGTATCTGAAAGAATTAATGAGCAAATTAAAAATGCTCAAAAAATTTCTCGCTTCGGCGAATTGGAAGTAATCAGAGAAGAAGCCAGTATGCTTGTGGCAAAGCTCAGGCATGATATTGCTTATGCCGAGCTACAATATAGTCTTGGAACAATTTATGCCTCTATTGGAATGGACTTTACCCCAGATAATATAGGAAATTTTTCAGAGAAAGATTTAGCGTCTTTTATCAATGAATCTTTGGGAAGGTGGAGTAAAAAGTATTATGCTGAAGTTGCTATACCAATCGATGAACAAGATCCTGTATTCAAAAAAAAATCAACCGTACTTACTGATATCGATTACAGACGCTCTATTAATTATAATATTCCTTTAGACCCATACTTTTCTGAGTTTTCCTTTTCTCCTCAAACTTTTTACTTAAGTGGACCTGGAAAAGTTCGTTATAGAGTAAGAGAGGCTAATGGTAAGCCTTTACCGAATTGGTTAGTTTTTATACCAACGGAGAGAAAATTTATTGGTACAAGTCCGGATGGAATTGAATCATTAGAAATAAGCATTGAAGCAAGCAATGATGTAGTACAAGTAAAAGAGTTATTTGAACTTAAGTTTCAAAAGAAAAGAAAACCTATAGTTTTTTATGCTGGAGATGTATCAATGATGGATGAAGAATTAGTCATCACAAAAAATGAAGGGGAAACCTTGGTCATTGAAAAGAATGTTGACTCTGTGACTACAAAAATAAATCAAGCAAATGCTATTGCTGCAGTTGACGAAGTAAAGCAAGTTGAGATCAATGAAGAACAAATGACTTTGCCTTTATCTGTAAACGCAGATCTTCAAAAAAAAGTTGATGAATTACAGATTAAGCAAAAACCTATTCCTAATAAAAGTGTTTTAATGGCGACATTGACAGATACTCTTTCAAGTAAATTACATGCTATTACAGCTTATAAGTCTGACCAAGCTGCCTTTATACAAATAGGTGCATTTCAAAGCGAAAATGTTTCAAATAAAGTAGCTGAGGATATTTCAAAAAAGATTGGTGAGAAAGTGATCGTTGAGCCAACATTCATTACAGAACCAATTTACTATCGTATTTTAGTTGGACCAACTCACAAAGATAGTGTGTTTGAGGTTATTACAAAATTAGTTGATATTGGCATTAAAGACTACTTTTTAACATCAAGTTAAAATAAAATACTATTATCATTATTTATTAAAGTTAAGATGCTCTTTGATGACTATTCTTGAAATCAAAAGCTTAGAAAAAAACTTTGGCGACAATAAAGTCTTAAAGGGAATAGATTTAAGTGCTAAGCAAGGTGATGTTATCAGCATAATAGGAAGCTCTGGTTCAGGTAAAAGCACACTACTGAGATGTGTAAATTTTTTAGAAAATGCTAATCATGGATCGATTAATGTGTGTGGGCATGAAATTGATTGTGCAAAAGAAAATTTAGAAAAGCCTAGTAAAGAGCTACAGGATAATATTATTCAAATTAGAAAAAAATTGGGAATGGTTTTTCAAAGCTTTAATCTTTGGTCTCATATGACCATCTTAGAAAATATTATTGAGGCACCAGTTCATGTACTCGGTAAGAATAAAAAAGATGCAAAAGATGAAGCTTTAGTCCTAATGGAGCAAGTTGGAATTCAGGATAAAGCCAACAGCTATCCTATTCATTTATCAGGTGGGCAGCAGCAACGTGTTGCTATTGCAAGAGCTCTCGCTATTTCTCCAGAAATTTTATTATTTGATGAACCAACATCTTCTCTCGATCCAGAATTAGTTGATGAGGTTTTAGGAGTAATGAGAAAGTTAGCAGACGATGGTAAAACTATGTTAGTTGTAACTCATGAAATGGAATTTGCTAAAAAGGTATCAAATAAAGTAATTTTTCTGCATGATGGCTTAGTAGAAGAGGCAGGGCATCCTGACACAGTCTTCACAAATCCATCATCAGAGCGCTGTCGAAATTTCTTATTTAATAGACGATCTTAATAAAGTTTTATATTTTCTACCCATGAATTCTCTGCTCGTGTTTTTATTAAGAATTGTAGATTTTTATACACTTTTAATTTTTGCATACGTAGTGCTCTCATGGCTATTTCATTTTAAAGTCCTCTCTTATGATAATATGTTTTTGATTAGATTATTTGATGGATTAAAAAAAATGACAGATCCTCCCTTAGATTATATCAGAAGATATATTCCTAATTTAGGAGGGATAGACATAGCCCCTGTTATATTAATTTTAATTATATACTTATTAAAGGATTTACTCATAGAGTATTGGCCCATAAGTTAGAAATCATTTAGGAGACCTTGATCATGACGAAAATTATCGATGGCAAAGAATTTGCCCAAAAAATTAGAAACCAAGTAAAAGAAGACTCTGATAATTTATTTAAAAATAAAGAGGTTCAACCTTGCCTTGCTGTTGTCCTTGTGGGAGAAAACCCAGCAAGTAAAGTTTATGTTGGGGCTAAAACAAAAATGGCTGCAGAATGTAATATCAAAACTAAAGATTTTAAAATGGAAGATACAACTGATCAAGCTACTCTTCTTAAAGTAATTGAGGAATTAAATAACGACTCAGGTGTGCACGGGATACTTGTACAACTACCGCTTCCTAAACAAATTGATGAGAGAGCTGTTATTGACGCAATTGATGTTAAAAAAGATGTTGATGGTTTTCATGCAATCAATGCTGGTCGTCTTTCAATCGGTGGAGAAATGCTCAAACAAGCATTTATTCCCTGTACTCCATTGGGGTCCCTTTTACTTTTAAAAGACACTGTCCCTAATTTGAGTGGTATGAACGCTGTTGTCATTGGTAGATCAAATATTGTAGGAAAACCTATGTCTCAACTCCTTATTGAGGAGTCATGTACTGTAACCATAGTTCACTCAAGAACAAAAGACATCGAAGCCATTTGCTCTAAAGCAGATATTATTGTGGCAGCAGTTGGAAGACCTGAAATGATAAAATCTAATTGGATCAAAGATGATGCGGTCATTATTGATGTTGGTATTAACAGAATTCCCTCTAAAAAACCTGATGGAAGCGAAGGTACAAAACTTGTAGGAGACGTTGATTATAATGATGTGTTTGAAAAAAGTTCTGCTATTACTCCTGTTCCTGGTGGAGTGGGTCCAATGACAATTGCATGCTTGTTAAGAAATACTGTAACTTCGGCTTATCGTCATGCTGGTTTGGATGATCCTAGAGGAACAGTTAGTTAAATAAAAAACCTATTATAAAAAAATTAAAACTTCATTTTATTTTTTTTGAGTCTTAAGGCATTTAACTTGATAAAGCCTTCCGCATCTCTTTGATCGTAATTAGAAGACTCAAAAGTTGCAAGGTCTTCATCATATAAACTATTAGGAGATTTTCTTCCAATGACAATTACATTGCCCTTGTAAAGCGCTACTCTTACCTGTCCATTTACTCTCTTTTGTGAAAAATCAATTGCTTTCTGCATCATCACTCTTTCTGGTGCAAACCAATATCCATTATAAACCAAACGGGCATATTTAGGCATAAGTTCGTCTTTTGTAAACACTTCTTCCCGATCTAGCGTTATGCTTTCTATAGCGCGGTGTGCTTTAAGTAAAATGGTTCCACCTGGAGTTTCATAGACGCCTCTTGATTTAATTCCCACGTAGCGATTTTCAACAATATCAACTCTTCCAATGCCATTCTTAGCACCGTATTGGTTGAGTTTTTCTAATAAATTAAATGGGCTTAATTTTTTACCATTAAGGCCAACGGGGTCTCCATTTTTGAAATCAATAGTTATTATTGTTTCTTTATCAGGAGCATCCTTTGGACTTTTTGAAATACCAAAAACATTTTCAGGCGGTCTGTTCCAAGGGTTCTCTAAAACCTTACCTTCTGCTGATCTGTGCAAGACATTAGCATCAACACTGTAAGGAGATTCTGTTTTATTATGCTTCATAATAGGAATTTTATTTTTTGCAGCAAATTCTAAAAGTTTTGTTCTTGAGTTAAGATCCCATTCTCTCCAAGGAGCAATCACTTTAATATTAGGAGCGAGAGCGTAATACGATAATTCAAATCTTACTTGATCATTCCCTTTACCAGTTGCCCCATGAGACACTGCAAATGCTTTTTCTTGTTTTGCAATTTCAATTTGTCTTTTAGATATAAGTGGTCGAGCAATTGAAGTTCCTAAAAGATATTCTCCTTCATAAATACTATTAGCTCGAAACATTGGAAAGACATAATCTTTAACAAATTCTTCTTTGAGATTTTCAACATAGATTTTTTTAGCACCTAATTTTTTTGCTTTAGCTTTGGCTTCTGTTAATTCCGCCCCTTGTCCTAAATCTGCTGCATAACAAATAACATCTGCGTCATACTCAGTCTGTAACCATTTCAATATCACACTGGTATCAAGGCCTCCTGAATAGGCCAAAACAATCTTTTTTTTCATTTTATTTTATTAGCAACTTTCGATTAGGTTGTTGATGGATTTTGTAAATCCAATAAGAGAATAAATATCTGTTGTTTCTGTTCCTCTTGATGAAAAGCCAACAACAGTCATTTTTTTCCCAGCTTTCATTGCGTCAATTACAGTTCTATCGTCTTTCATCGACCAAGCCGTATCGCCATCTCCAAAAAATTGAAATTTAGCTCCATCAATTGATACTTTAATATATTTTTTTTCATCATAAGTATAACCTGCGTCCGCTCTTACATAAATAGCGTTTGATTCTTTAATAACAAAAAAAACTACCTTACCTCTTTTTGTATAATTTCCTTTTTCATCAACAGGAAATTGATAAATAGCACACGCATTATTGCTAATTTTCTTTTGAGTCCAAATTCCTTTTTCATCTGCAGAAAAGAGGAGGTTGAAGTTTAAAAAAAAAATTAAAGATAAAAGAATCTGTTTCATTAAAAAAATAATATACAGCAATTGAAATTGATTTTTAAGTTTAATTAATGGACAATAAGTCAGCTTTAAACATGAAAAAAACTAAAACAAAAGAAAAGAACCCTTTTATTGGCGCTCTAGCACAAATAGCCAAAAATCAAGATATGAAATCTTTTAAAATGGTTTTTGATTATTTTGGACCTCGATTAAAATCATTTTTGATGTCCTCGGGCGCAGAGGAATCTATAGCGGAAGAAGTAATACAAGAAACTATGACCATTATTTGGACAAAAGCTGATTTTTATAACCCCAAATTGGCATCACCTAGCACTTGGATATACACCATCGCTCGTAATAAAAAAATTGATATTCTTAGAAAGTCCAAGAAAGCTATTTTAGAAAATATAGATACTGCCATCCTTCCTCCAGTCGAGCCAAAATTAGAGGAAGATATTGAGCATGATCAAAGATTTGAAATTCTCAATAAATATCTTGATGACCTTCCAAAAGAACAGCTTGATTTACTCAAAATGAATTTTATTGAAGAAAAATCTCATGGGGAAATTGCGGAAATAACAAAAATTCCCTTGGGAACGATTAAATCCCGTATCAGACTTGCTATGGAAAAAATTAGGGATCGTATTGAAAAAGATAATAAAACAAATGATCCAAACATTAAGAGTTTGGGTATTAATTAACAATGTTAGATCTTATGGCTCAACCCTCTGTGACACCTGCCAAACTACTTTTTCAGCAATGCGTTGCTGAAAGTTCAATAGAAGGAAATACTCTTAATTTCATTAAAAATGAAATCTCCGGTTATCTTCTCAATAAAGTTGAACCAAGAGCCCTCCGTAAGAATGTTTGGGAAAAAACTCTTGCCTCTATCAAATCTTCTAACAGACAAAAAAATTCCATCATAACTGATCCCTTTTACAATAATCTGCCTGTTGTTCTCCAAGATTATCTTTCTAATAAAAAAGTCAAATGGAAGAATTATTCAGATGTTAAAGTTGCAATGCTCACACCCTCCAACGAAGGAGATAAATTAGAATTAATTCATGTTATGCCAGGCGGTTCAATTCCCCAACATACTCATGAGGGTAAAGAAAATTTTTTAGTTTTACATGGCTCTTATAGTGATGAATATGGTCTATACAAAGCGGGCTCCGTTCAAACAAGAGATGAGGATCACGATCACAAACCAGTTGGTCATCCAACTACAGGCTGTATAGGTCTTGCTTACACCGACGGTAAAATCAAATTCTCTGGTAAATTTTCTAAGATATTAAATTTCTTTAATAACTAAATTATAAATAAAATATGGGCGGGCATTATCCCTGTTGTTAACATAAGCCTTAAAATAAAGTAATCTGTTTTAATAATTTTTTCCCTAAAATAAAAGAAAAAGTCAAAACCAAGAACTACTAAATAACCCAGTATAAGGTACCATAGTGTTGGTTCAAATTTTAAATCGTAAGCAAGTACAAAAAATGCGTAGACGCAAGGAATTACACTAAATATAATTGCTACTTTATTTTTAGTGTTAAGATAAAGCCCCCAATACACGGCACCTAAAAAAGATAGAATGACACTCGAATAAATAACAAACATTTCTTTATCAAATTCAAGAAATATTAAATCAATATTATAAAAGCAAAGGTAAAAAGGAATTAAGCCTGGAATACCAATGAAATAAATCATTAACTAAATCTTATCTATTTGTTCAGCTAAATCTATATCTCTTTGTGTAACAACATTTTTGTCGTGAGATATCAATTCAATTTC
>JAQWMI010000020.1 GCA_029246865.1 Alphaproteobacteria bacterium | reverse complement strand
TGGCTCAGTAAAAAGAGTTTTTTATGTCAGCCTATTACTTTTTATTATTCTCTACATTTATGCAACTATAGGATCCATACTATTTAGTAATGATATTCCGCAAAGATGGAATGACTTGGGAGTATCAATGATTACTCTTTTTCAGGTTCTAACATTATCTTCCTGGGAGCAAGTTATGCTTCCACTGCAAGAAATATATTGGTGGGCATGGATATATTTTTTTAGCTTTATAATAATTTGTGGAATAACGATGTTGAATCTTTTAATAGCTGTCCTTGTAGATGTAGTAATAAATCAAAAAAAATTATAATTTTTATCCAATAGATTTGTAAATATAAATTAAATCAATATGTTTCAAATATGCAAAACGACTTTAACAAGGGGCTTTTTAACAGTTTCTTAGGCTCCTTCTGGTGGGGGTTCTTAGGCGTCATTTATTTTAAACATATTGCTTTTATTGGTCACATAGAAGTTGTCATTCATAGATGTCTTTGGACAGCACTAACTCTAATCATAACAACCTCACTTTTATCTAAATGGGATATTTTTCTAACTATAATTTCTAGAAGAGCAAATGTTATAAGTTTATTTTTTTCAGGTATTTTAATTTTTATAAATTGGTCTGTATGGATTTATGCAGTAGCAACACAAAAAATTATCGATGCAAGTTTTGGTTATTACATTATGCCTATATTAAGTGTTCTATTGGGATATTTTTTTTTTAATGAAAAGTTAAATAAAAAAAGAGTTTTCTGTATTTTTCTTGTAACAATTTCAATTTTATTTTTGTTATTGGTTAGTGTTAAATCTTTACCATGGGTCGGGATAATAGTTGCTATTACTTGGGCACTTTATAATTTAATAAGAAAGAAAATAAATATTGATACCGATGTTGGGCTTCTTGTTGAGAGTTTATTCATATTACCATTTGCATTAATTGTTTTCTATTTTTTGGTAAAAAATGGTGTAAACGATTTTAAAATATCTGACCCCTCATTATTAGTTCTAATTCTTTTGGCTGGTCCTATGACTGTCATTCCTTTATTTCTATATGTTAAGGGCGTTAAACTTTGTGGAATGGGTCCAGCAGGGATGATTTTTTTTGTTACTCCCACCCTACAGTTTTTACTTGGTTTTTACTTATATAATGAACAGTTTTCATCAACCAAACTATTAAGCTTTGTTTTTATTTGGATTGCAGTAGTTATCTACTTAAGAGATTTATATGAAACTAACAATAAAAATTAAAATTTATGAAAAATACTAGCCTTTTATACCTCAATTTAAAACTAATGCATTTATCATATTACTAATCAATAAAGAAAATCAATGTATTCTATAGATTAAACTTTAATATTATTATTTAAATGAACTCGCCTGATGATCAATTAATTAGCGATGCAAAGTCTTACTTTTCTAATGGGGATTATAAAAACGCAATTCGTTTGTGTAATAATATATTAATTAAAAATCCAGATAATATAGATGCTTTAAATATAACAGCAGCAATATTGCTGTTTTCAAAAAAATTTGAATACTCAATTAAAATTTATGACAAATTAATTTTATTATCAAAAAATAATTCTATTTTTTATTATAATCGTGCTTTAGCGTATATGGGACTTAATAATATTAAAGAAGCAGAAAGTAATTACAAATTAGCAATTAAGTATGATCCAGAGTCTCTTCCAGCTTTAATCAATTTAGGAAATTTGTACCATCAACAAGACATGAGTGAACAGGCAATTAAGTATTACAGTAAAGCTTGTCTTATAAGTTCAAATGATGAAAAGATTTACACTAACATGGGTCTCTCATATTTAACCATGAAAGCGTATAATAAATCACTGGAACAATTTAAAAATGCTTTAAAAATAAATCCTAAATATGAAGAAGCAATATTTGGACTAGGAAACTGTTATGATGGCACGGGGGACTCATTGGAGGCAATAAAATATTTTAAAGAGGTCATAGGCTTAAATCCTAAGCATTCAAGGGCACTTTTTAATTTATCAAATTGTCAATTAGCAATAGGGGATTTTTATAATGGTTGGATTAATTATGATTCAAGATTTGACCAAGAAATTTTAAAAGTATCAGACTTATTTAGTATTAGCCTTCCACTTTGGGATCACAAAAAAAAAATCACAAATCTCTTGGTGATTGCTGAGCAGGGCATAGGTGATCAGGTGCTTTTTTATTCTTTATTAAGGGAATTATTGCAATTTAATTTAAATGTAACGGTCATGACAGATACTAAAATGCAATCATTATTTCATAGATCTATCAAAAATATCTCATTTATAGAAAGAGGAAAAAAAATAGACGAAGAAAAATTTGATGCCCATATCCCTATGTGTGATCTTGGAAAAATATTTAGAAATAGTTATTCTGATTTTCAAAATTTTAATGGAAAATATTTAATTGCCGACGAAACAAGGGCTCGTTTAATTCAATCTAAAATGCAAAAGAGTAAAATTAAATGTGGAGTAAGCTGGAAAAGCAATAACCCGTATATTGGAAGAGATAAAAGTTTTCAGATAGAGATGCTAGAACCACTTCTCAAAAACCAAGACATCCAGTTTGTTAATTTGCAATACGGAGATGTTAAAAATGATATAGAAATTATGAAAGATAAATACCATTCTGATATTTTAGATACATCAGATATTGATAACTATAATGATATAGAGGGTCTAGTAGCCTTGATATCATCATGTGATATAGTTGTAACTGCAGATAATTCCAATGCTCATTTGGCAGGAGCTCTTGGAAAAGAAACTTATTTAATACTTCCAAAAACTAACTCTTTAGTTTGGTATTGGGAACATCAAATTAATGAGGTTAGTTTATGGTATAGTTCTGTAAGTACTTTTAAACAAACTAAGATGGATCAATGGGATGATCCAATTTTGAGAGTAAATGAAATTATTAATAAAAAATACTTTTAATTAAAAACTGATTTAATAAATATTTTATTCTTATTGATTAGATTAATTTTTAAAAGCAACGCTTTACTTACGTTAGTGTAAATAATATTTTCTGAATATTCCCAAACTTTTAAATCTTGATGACTATTACCAATATAGTCAAATTTACTAAATCCTAATGTATTATTGATAAATTTTACCTTGTTATAACTTACCATATTATAATCTTCTCTAGTTCCATAAACATCATCAAAAATATTTAATTTATTTGCTATTTCTTTTACAACTAATTCCTGAGAGCCTGAAATTAAAAATACATTTCTATTTGTTTTCTTAGCTTCATTAATAAAATTTAGACAAGCGCTGTTAAAATGAATTTTTTCAAAATTTACTTTATAATTTTTAGAAACATAGAGTTTAACACTTGGTTTACCAAAAAATATAAATTTAAATACAATATTAAAAATACAAAAAAAATTACTAAAAATTTTTTTCTTTATGGCCATTTGACCTACATCTTCTTTTATAATTGTTCCGTCTAGATCGACGAAAAGAGGTATAGAACTATTAACGATCATATCATTTTATAAAAAGATGCCGAAACTTCTAGTCGTTCTTCTTCTAAAAATTCTCTTGTATTTCCTATGCAGTGGCATTCTACTTTAATAGCTTTTTCAATTAATTCATTATAGGCCATCAAAGTCATAATTTCCTTTTCTTTAGATTTAAAAGATTTACGTCCACGTTTTTCTTCGGGAAATACTTTAAAAAAATCACCAGTCAATTTTGTAGAAACCTTTTTTATAATTGTAACACACTGATAATGTTTCATTAAAATATATTTATTTTTAGGTGGTGTATTTTTTATAATTTTCATTAGTGTTTGAAATGTCTGTGATTAACCTCATAAAGAGTCATTTTATTTTTTCTAGCATATGTAATAATTTTATTATCATTAATAGATCCCATTGGTACAAATATTTTCATATTTAACTTCACTGATCGAATATATTTAAGTGAGTCTTCAAAAGGAAAGAAAGCATCTGAGATTAAATATAAAGGTTTTTTTAAATTGACCTCATGCAACTCTTTAAGTTTATTTATTGTATTATGGAGAGCATCAATTCTAGATGTTTGCCCACCACATTGAGATAGAAGTTTTTCTTTGTCAAAAATAGCAATAGCATTAGACTTCACAAATTTTAAAACATGGATAAAAAATTTAATATCCAAATTTTTATTAAGATTACTACCATTAATTTTTTTTAATCTTATTGGTTGTAAATCCATCTTTTGATGAAGAGTTCCAGCAAATATTGATTTAGTTTCAAATTTAGGAAGTTTTTTATTAATTTTTAATAATCGTAAATTTTTTTTCTTGGATAATATCGTAAGTGCTTTTGTGCTAAAACTTGTTGAGGCAATTACTTCATAAAATCCCTTGATAATTACTTTTGCAGAATCTTCTTCAATTTTTTTATTAAAAACCACAATGCCCCCAAACGCACTAATAGGATCACTAGATAATGCTAATTCAAAAGCTTTTTTTTGACTTTTATGAATTGCAGCTCCACAAGGAGTGTTATGTTTTACAATTGTAACTGTATTCCTATTTGTTTTTGGTGCCTGATAAATAATATTTATGGCTGCATCTAAGTCTAATAAATTATTGTAGCTTAGTTTTTTAATCCCACCTATCTGCTCAAATGAATCTTTGCGAATTTTTGCATGAGCTGATTGATGAGGGTTTTCACCATAACGTAGATCAAAGTTTTCTAATTCTTCTGAATTACTTTTCTTAAACCAATTCAAAATATTTTGATCGTATTTGTTAGCGTGTTCAAGAGCCTTGATGGCAAATTTTTTATTTTTACTAGTAATGGTTTTGTATGACTTAATAAATGTTAAGTAGTCGCTGGGATCAATAATTGTCATAGTTTTTTGGTAATTTTTCACAGAAGCTCTTATTAAACTGTGTCCACCTATATCAATCATTTCTTTAATTTTTTTGTTATCTTTAGTTTTTTTAAGTGTTTCCTCAAAGGGATACAAATTTACAACAAGTAAATCAAAATTTATCATTTGATTATTTTTTAATTCTTTTTGATGCGAAGATGAATTGTCTGCAAGCAGTCCACCAAATATTTTTGGATGAAGAGTTTTTACACGTCCACCTAATATTTCTTTTTGTTCTGTATAATTAGAAATTTCTTTAACCGGTAATCCTAATTGTTTTAAATAATTTGATGTGCCACCTGTAGAGTAAATATTAAATTTTTTTTCTAGTAAAAAATTTGCAAAAACATCTAGGTTTGTTTTGTCATAAACACTAATTAATACATTCTTATATTTAAACATTATGAAATTTTTTATTTAACTCATTCGTTGCGCTTATAAGATTTTCTTGCTTAAAAAGATATGAACCTGCAATTAATACATTTGCACCTGCATTAATGCATAAAGGTCCGGTTAAGTCATCTATTCCTCCATCAACTCCAATATCAAGAGTAAGGTTTTTATCTTTAGATAATTTTTTAATCTCCTCTACTTTAAGAAGTTGATTATTCATAAAAGATTGTCCACCGAAACCAGGTTCTACGGTCATCACAAGTGCTTGGTCTATTAAGTGTATAAATGGAATTATAGTATCCCAGTTAGTATCTGGCTTAATCGCTAGACCAGATTTTAAACCTTTAGATTTTATATATTGCAAATTACTTTCTATATTTTCGTTAACTTCTATATGAAATGTAATAATATCAGATCCAGCATTGATATAATCTTGAAGAAATTTATCAACTCGATTGATCATTAGATGAACATCAAAAGTCTTACTTGTGTATTTTCTGATATCTGAAATAAATTTCGGACCAAATGTTAGATTAGGAACAAAATCTCCATCCATAACATCTAAGTGAATATAACTTGCTTCTGATTGATCAAAATCTTTAATAATTTTTTCCATGTTAGAAAAAGGACCACCAAGTATAGAAGGTGCTAAAATAATACTCATTAATTAAACATTTTTCTGTAATACGGATATGAAAAAGGAGTCAGACCCACCAAAATCTTTAAAGGAGAGAGGGTTAATAAAATATCCATCATTTTTTTTTAATAGTTTATCAGATTTTAAGTTAATTGTATTAAAATCAGTATGTTTTTTTAAAAATTTATCAATTACTTCAATCGTCTCAATCGAGTGAAAAGAACAAACCATATAAATAATGATACCATTTTTATCAACAAGAGATGAGGCCTTCTCTAACATTTTTAATTGTAAAGTTTGTTTATCTTTTAAGGCCATTTGCTTAATTTTAAATGACACATCTGGATTTCTTCTAAATGTTCCAAGAGAGGAACAGGGAGCATCTAGAAGAAAGCAATCAAATTTTTCTTCAGGTCGATAGGTTAAAAAATCATCTTCTTGAATTTTTAACTTTAAGTTAAGACGGTTTGTATTTTCATAAAATTTATTAATTTGATCCTCATTATTATCAAGAGATGTTACTTCACATCCAAAAGAAGACAGAAGAAAGCTTTTGCCTCCTGGAGCAGCGCAGCAGTCTAAAACTTTTTTTTCTTTTACTAAATGTCTGACCGATCTAATACATTCATAGTTTCCAATATCTTGCACCCATGATTTGCTTAGTAAATCATCATAATTTTTAAGAATAGATACTCTTGAGTCATATATAGCCTCTACATCATCATCGTATGATATTTGATAGTTAATAGGTTTTTCGTTTAAGGTTTCAAAAATATAATTATATATTTTTTCACTTGAATAAATTTTAATAAGCTGCTTTTTAAATTCACTATCAACCATATGTGTTTCCATGTTTTTTTGAATATTATCTTTTTCACTTAGGATTTTCCTTAGTAGAGCATTTATAAATCCTGATATTTTAAAAGATTTTCCAAATTCAACTGCGTCATGGACAATAGCATGATCAGGTTTTTTAGAAAAAAAAAGCATAATTATAGCAATTTGAATTATAATAATACCGTCAGGATGTGATTTTTTATGAGAAAATTCTTTGATAATTTCTAAAGTATTTAAGTATTTTCTATAATACTCCTGCACTGTTAAAAAAATAAAAGATCTTTTAATTTCATCAAACGTTTGGATAGCATTATCAATACTCT
>JAQWMI010000019.1 GCA_029246865.1 Alphaproteobacteria bacterium | reverse complement strand
ATCTTAGAAGATAAGCTGTAGCTATCAGTTAAATCTTTTCCACACATTTCATAGTCAACACCAAAAGCAGCCCATCTCATTGCCCAATCTACTTTCCATTGCAATTTACAATGACCATCCAGTACTGAAGTTTCTATATTTTTATTATCGCTTCTGTGAATAACTGAGAAATTATCAAGATTAATTTCTTCAATATTTACTTGAAGAATCTGGCCTGTATCTTTATCGATTGGAAAAAATGGACTATAAGTTTTTCTTCTGTCTTCTCCTAATGTCGGTAAGACGGTGTTTTTAATTTCTTGATAATTAGTTAAGATTTTTTTAATTGTTTCGTTAAATAATCCAGATTTGTAGGCTGTTGTTGAGCTTTGAAAATCAAAAGGTAATTGAAATTTATTTAAAAAATCTTGTAGCATATTATTATTATGTTCACCGAAACTAGCAAATTTTTTAAATGGATCGGGGACACTGGTTAAGGGGTAATCAATAAAATTTTCTATAATTTCTTTATTGGGAATATTATCCGGGATTTTTCTAAGTCCATCCATATCATCAGAAAAAGCAATTAGTTTAGTTTTTTTACCAGTCAGTTTTTCAAAACAAAATCTAACCATATTTGTCCTTGATACTTCCCCAAATGTACCTATGTGAGGTAATCCAGATGGACCATAGCCTGTCTCAAATACGATAGTCTCTTTAGAATCTCTTTGTTTACTTTTGAGGATCTTTTTTGCTTCTTGAAAAGGCCAAGATTTAAAAGACTCATAATCCGTCAAAACTTTGGTCCTAAAATTAATTTCATACCATCTAATTCTTCCGAAAAATTTAATCTACAAGTAAGTCTTGAGTTCTTTTTTACTTCATAGGCTTGATCAAGCATTGCTTCCTCATCATCATCTGCTTTTTCAAATTTATCAGTCCATTCTTCATTTAAATAACAGTGACACGTAGCACAAGCACAGCATCCGCCGCATATTGCCTCTAAATCCAAACCAGCATCTCTAATAATTTCCATTATAGTGAATCCTGGTGTTGCTTCCAGAATATGCTCCTTGCCATTGTGATCGGTTACTAAGATATTATATGTCATAAAGCGTTTTCATTCAGGATATAAATCAATTGCGACTATATCTCTGTTTTAACATTTTGAAATACAAAATACTTTTCCTTTATGGAATTAGCAAGAGATAAGCATGTGCTTTATTGGCTGACAAGCTTAGTCGCACTAGTTTTAATTATGATTATAGTGGGAGGACTTACTAGACTCACTGAGTCAGGTTTGTCGATGGTAAATTGGGATCCATTGATGGGAATAATTCCACCAATGAGTAAATTGGCTTGGATCGATCTATTTAATGAATACAAACTTTATCCTGAGTTTATTATTAAAAATTCTAGTATGACCTTGAGTGAATTTAAATATATTTTTTGGTGGGAATATGGCCACAGAGTGCTTGGAAGAGTAATAGGTATTGCGTTTATTTTACCTCTTATTTATTTTGGATTTAAAAAATATTTTAATAAAAAAGAATTTTTAATTTACGGTTTTCTACTTTTATTAGGACTTATACAGGGGTTAATTGGATGGTGGATGGTCAAAAGTGGTCTTGTAGACAATCCGTATGTAGATCATATAAGATTGGCTACACATTTATTCATGGCACAAACAATTCTAATGATATTATCATATCTAGTCTTAAAAAAAATATATCCATCAAAATATGAATTTAGAAACCAAGGTCATAGTTTCAAATATCAATTTCTTATTTTTTTCATTTTAACCTCAGTGACCGTGATTTATGGTGCCTTCATGGCAGGCATGGATGCAGGAAAATCATTTAACACATGGCCTTTAATGGGAGATAGCTTTATTCCAAATAGCTTAATTGGAGATAGTGGTTTACATGAATTGTATACAAACTCAGTTTTTATTCATTTTTTTCATAGAATACTTGCTTATCTAACCTGTATTTTTGGAGTTTATATATTTGTTACATCCTTTCGTTACATTCTCTCAAATTTTCAAAAAAAACACCTAATTATTATTGAGATAATAATTTTCATACAAATTTTATTAGGTATATTAACAATAATTTATGAAGTGCCTATATTGCTTGGCGCTCTGCATCAATTAAGTGGCTCATTGTTACTTATGTTTACCGCTACTTATACCTTTAGTCTTTTTGAAAAGTAATCTATAAAACTTATATGGAGTATAATTTTATATGGGTAAAATAATTATTGTTGGCGCCAATGGATCTATTGGACAAGCTAGTGCGAAGATTCTTGCATCACAAAATAGGGAAATTGAAATCTTATCAAGAAATAAAGAAGAATTAGAAGTTAACGCGTCAGAATTAAAATGTGGCTATCAAGTAATTGATATAACAAACTATGAACATGTAGATAAGTATTTTGATCAGATCGATTTTAATATTGATGGGATAATATTTGCTACAGGTTCTATAATTTTAAAACCATTTGAAAAAACATCAGTCGATGATTTTGAATCTACATATAAACAAAACTTTTTGAACCCAATATATTTTACTCAGAAAGCGATTCCAAAAATGTCAGATTTATCCTCAGTTGTATATTTTTCAACTGTAGCTGCAAAGTCAGGCTTTAAACTTCATACTGCCATAGCATCTGCGAAAAGTGCTCTTAATGGCGCGATGATCTCTTTATCAGCTGAATATGCCCCAAAAATCCGTTTTAATTGTATTTCGCCAAGTCTAACAAATTCAAAAATGTCTTCATTCCTTACAGACAGTAAGCCAATGAGTGAGGGTATTGCTAAATTACATCCAATGGGAAGGCTTGGAGAAGGTAGTGACTCAGGTTCTTTAGCTGCTTATCTTATGTCTCCACAAGCAAGTTGGATTACAGGTCAGAATTTTAGTGTTGATGGCGGAAGATCAAATATTAATACTAAATAAACAAGTACTTTATAAAACTTAATGGATGCACTAATTATTTTAGGTAATCAGCTTTTTCAAGATCGCCACCTTAATAAGTATAAAAATAATCATTTTATTTACATGGCTGAGGATAAAAGCCTCTGCACTTATGTTAAACACCATAAGCAAAAAATTTATTATTTTTTAGCTTCAATGAGGGAATTCAGAGATAATTTAATAAAGAAGAAATTTAAAATAAGTTATTCAGAGATAGAAAATTCAATTCAAAGTAAAAACTATTTTGATAACCTGACTTCATTTATAAAAAAAAATAATATAAAAAAAATAAGAATTTTTGAAATTGAAGATAAGTTATTTGAAAATAAATTCATAAAATTTGTAGAAAAAAATTCAATAAGTTATGAATTCTTACCATCTCCTATGTTTGTCACTGGAAGAGCAGAGTTTATAAATTTATATAAAGATAAGAAACCTTTAATGGCTAATTTTTATCAATATCAAAGAAAAAAATTAGATCTACTGATGCTAGATGATAAGCCATTAGGAGGACAGTGGAGTTTCGACAAGGAAAATAGAAAAAGGGTTCCTAAAGATTATGAATTTCCAAGATTAAATCTTTATACTTCTAAATACTATGAAGATTTATCTAAATCTATAAATAAGCATTTTAAAAGTCATTTTGGAACTTTGAATAAAGAATCCATTTTTCCATTTAATAGAAAGGACTCTTTGAATAGCTTGAAACTATTTTTAAAAGAAAAAATAAATAATTTTGGTGACTATGAAGACTTTATTTCAACTACTCAAAGCCCCATTAATCACAGCCTATTGAGCGGACCTCTTAATATGGGCATTATAGATCCGATTGATATTATCGATGCAGTAAAAGACATTAAACCAGATAACATCAGTCTTAATAATCTTGAAGGTTTTATAAGGCAAATTATAGGATGGAGAGAGTTTATAAGAGGTATCAATCAGAAACATTATAATGACATGTTAGAAAGAAATTTTTTTAATAATACAAAATCTCTCACAAATCACTGGTATGAAGGCACAACATCTTTACCTATCTTAAATGACCTAATTCACAATCTTGATAAAACAGGATACGCCCATCATATCCCAAGACTAATGATAGCATCTAATATTATGAATCTTTCAGGAATACGACCAATAGAGGTTTATAATTGGTTCATGACAACTTTTATAGATTCTTCAGACTGGGTTATGGTACCCAACGTTTTTGGAATGGGTTTATATAGTGATGGTGGTATATTTTCTACAAAACCATATATATGTGGCTCAAATTATCTTCTTAAAATGAGCGACTATAAAAAAGGTCCTTGGACAGAAACTTTAGACGGTCTTTATTGGAATTTTATAAAAAAAAATGAGAATTTTTTTAAAAAAAACCCTAGACTATCTATGATGACTATGGCTTTAAATAAAATGTCAACTGCTAAATTAAATACTCATGTGAAGAATGCTGAGAAATTTATAAATGAATTCACAAAATAAAATTATTTTAATTACCGGAGCTACAAGTGGAATAGGATTATCTTTAACAGAAATATATTTAAAAGACGGTTGGACAGTAATAGGAATTGGTAGAAAAATTACATTACTCAAAAGTCTTCGAGATTTATATTTAGAAAAACTAATAATTATTCAATGTGATTTATCTAAAAAGGAAAATATAGGAGAAACTTTTAAAAATATTTTAGAAAAATATCCTAGCCTAAATTCGTTTATATTTAATGCAGGGATTTATAAAACAGATGATTTTGATACTTTCACTGAAGAGAGTATAGAGGAAACATTTAACATTAATCTCTTATCAGTTTATAGAAGTTTACTAGGAATAAGAAATCGTCTCAAAGAGCCAAATCAAAGCCTTATAGCCATTGTCTCTTCTGTTGCAGGATATAGAGGATTACCAAAATCGATTAGCTATGGACCTACAAAAGCAGCTCTCATTAATCTTGCAGAAGCATTGAAAGTTGATACTGCAAAATATCAAGTAGATGTAAAGTTAATATGTCCAGGATTTGTCGATACTCCTGCCACTAAAATTAATGATTTTGAAATGCCTTTTTTAATATCTAGTGAAAAAGCTGCTAAGATTATAAAAAAAAAGATTAATCAAAAAGGATTTGAAATAAGTTTTCCTTTTCCTTTTAGTTTTATTATGAAGTTTGTTAGAATAATTCCTTATTGGCTTTACTTTAAGAAAATATCGAAATTGGTAAATAAGTAACTATTATAAAAAATATGGTAAAAATTAAAAAAAATAATCCTAAAGTTGCCATAATAATGGGTAGTCAATCGGATTGGACTTTATTAAAAAAAACTGCTTTTGTGTTAAAATCATTAAAAATAGATTACTCTTACGATATCATTTCAGCTCACAGAACCCCACAAAGACTCTATGATTTTGCATCTAATGCTCACTTAAATAGCATTAAAGTTATTATTGCTGGCGCCGGAGGCGCCGCCCACTTACCTGGTATGGTCGCATCTCTAACACATTTACCTGTGCTAGGTGTCCCTGTTGAAAGTAAAGCTCTTAAAGGTTTAGATAGTTTGCTTTCTATTGCTCAAATGCCATTTGGTATTCCAGTAGCATCTTTGGCAATAGGAGAAAGTGGAGCTAAAAATTCCGCTCTTTTAGCCGCTTCAATTCTATCTCTAAATGACAAAGCCCTTGAAAAAAGACTTATTTCATGGAGGAATAAGCAGACTAAACTGATAGCAAAAAAGCCAAAATAAAATTATGATTTTAGGTATATTAGGTGGCGGTCAACTTGGCATGCTGTTAGCGCAAGCTGCAAATAAAATTGGAATAGAAACTTTTGTATATACTGATAGTGATGACTCACCAGCTATAAATTACTCTCAGAAATCTTTAATACAATCATATGATGATTTAGAGACATTAGGTAGGTTTATAAAAGAATGTGATGTAATTACATTTGAATTCGAAAATATACCATTTGATACATTAAATTATATTTTAAAAGATAAGCCAGTCTTTCCTAGCCCTCATATAAATCAAATTATCCAAGATAGATTACTTGAAAAAAAATTTATTAATAACTTAAGCATTAAGACTACTGATTTTATTGATTTGAATAAAGACACAAAAATTAGTGAAGAGATTTTCCCAGGTATGTTAAAAACAAGAAGAATGGGATACGACGGTAAGGGACAATCTGTAGTCAATTCAAAGGATGATTTAGTTAATATTGATATGAATATTCCATATATTTTAGAAAAAAAAATTAATTTACTAAAAGAATTTTCTATCATAATTACTAGATACCAAGACGGCAAAGTTTTTACTTATGAACCAATTGAAAATGTACACAAAGAGCAAATATTACATACTTCTAAAATTCCCGCTTCCATAACTAACGAAATGATGAGCACAGCTCAGAAGCAATGCGAAATAATGGCAAATTCTTTAAATTATGTGGGTACAATGTGCGTTGAGTATTTCGTGGATCACAATGAGGTAATTTATGTTAATGAAATAGCCCCTAGAGTTCATAATTCCGGACATTTGACTATTGAATCGTATGATTGTAGTCAATTTGAATCTCATATTCGGGCTGTTTGCGATCTTCCAAAAAAAGAGCCTCAAAAGATAAAAAATGCAAAAATGCTCAATATAATCGGTGAAGACATAAAGAAATATAGAAATAAATCCACAAAAGAGAATTATTTTTTCTATGACTATGAAAAAAAATCAGTAAAAAGTGGAAGAAAGATGGGTCATCTAACTAATATTACTTAATCTCATAACCTTCTTCTTCAGGCTCATCGTCCTTGAGTTGTGGGGGGAAGCCTCCGGCTCTAAAATTAATATTACAAGCATCTTCAAGTCTTTTAACAATCATTGTAGACCAAGCTTCAGGTCCATACTTCTCTTTTCCGTCATTAAAAACTTTAATTAGCAAAGGTGATATTTCAAGAGGTGCTTTGAAATTATTCGCAAGGTCATTAAAAATTCCAATGTCTTTTAACACTAACTCCATAGTAAAATTGACATCATAACTTCCATTTAAAATAACCTGTGTTTCAGTTTCATTTACGAATGAATTACCTGATGAAATTTTGATTGCCTGATAAGTTGTTTTCATGTCCATACCAGCTAGTTTACAAACTGTAAGCGCCTCACCGATGCTAACAAGATTTACAGACGCTAAGTAATTAGTCATTACTTTTAAAATAGAAGCTGAACCTAAGCGACCAGTATAAAGTATTCTTCTACCCATAAATTTTAATATTGGGAGAATAGACTGGAAAATTTGATAATCACCACCAGCAAAAATTGAAATATTTCCCGTATCCGCCCTATGACATCCACCTGAAACTGGGCAATCTAAAGTATATGCGTTTTTTTTTGTAATCAATTCGCCTAATCGGAGAACTTCTTTCTCATTAGTTGTACTCATTTCAATCCAAATTTTATTAGATGTAATACCATTCAGGATACCGTCCTGCGACTCAACAACTTGTGCGCATATAGATGGAGAGGGTAAGCAGGTGATAATACAATCAACGGATTCGGTTAGTTTTTTTGGATTAATGGCTTTGGAAGCGCCGGAATTTGTAAATTTGTTAACAATTAAATCGTCTATATCAAAAACGGTTAAATCAATACCATTTCTAAGTAAACTTCCTGCGAGTTTACCGCCAACATTACCAAGCCCTATAAATCCTATTTTCATGGAATCTCCTAAGATATTTACTGTAAAATATAATTTAATAATTTTATTTTATAAATTAATTAATTTGTCCTATTTATAGAAAATAAAAAAGTTAGTAAGATGAAAAAATGAATTGGAAATGTAAACATACATGGCCTAAAGCAATGAAAAACACCGCATGGTGTCTAATGGGATGTTCTATTGGTGATTTTGGTACGATTTTATTCTTTCAAATCAATAATATTGATTTTCCATTGTTGGGAATAATGGTGTTAGCAATCATTAATGGATTGATAACAAGTATAATATTGGAAACTATAGTACTTACAAAAGAATTAGGAATCAAAAGAGCATTTAATACAGCAATTGGAATGAGTCTTATATCAATGATTTCTATGGAAGCATCAATGAATATTGTTGACTATATAGCAACTGGTGGCGCTATATTAAATCTTTGGGTAGTTCCCATAATGTTGATATTTGGTTTTATAACTCCTCTTCCTTACAACTATTGGAGACTAAAAAAATATGGTATTTCGTGTCACTAAAAAATAATCATCAGAATTAATACAATAAATATAATTATAACAATTATTGGCCAATTAATTGGTGAAAAAAAATATTTTAATAAATTCAAAACTATTTATTCAATAACCAAAAAGCATTATAATGATTATAATGAATTAAGTAGTCTTGATTGCATCTAGTTTTGCTAACAAATTTAAAATTTTTAATTTTTTTATAAGTAATTTTTTTCTTATTAAAATCAAGAGAGTAATGTCCATTACCATTTATAGACAAAAATTTATCTAAGACTTTTAATTTATTATTTGAAGAAAAAAATTCAATTAGATTTGAAACTCCATATTTAGAAGAATACACACCAGCACAACATTGAGAATTAAATTTTTTTTTACTTAAATGAGGTGCAGAGTCTGATCCAAAGAAAAATTTTTTATTTCCTGACAAAGCAGCTTTTTGTAATGATAGTTGATGTGACCTATTTTTAATTAAAGGCTTACAAAAAAGTTCTGGTTTTAATAAATCACCAAGAAAAGAGTTGGTATTTTCGAGTAAATGATGGACAGTAATGGTTGCTCCTATATTTTTATTTTCTTTTACATAATCAACAGCATCTTTGGTTGTAATGTGCTCAAGTGTGATTTTAATATTAGGAAAATTATTCTGTATCCAAACTAATTCCTTATTGAGAAAGATTTTTTCCCTTTCAAATGGATCATCAAAAGGTGCTATCGTTTCCCCATGTAGGCATAGAGGAATACTATTTTTTTCAAGTATCTCAAAATGCTTACTGAGTTTTCTTATATCCCCAACACCTGAAGTAGAGTTGGTTGTGGCATTTTTTGGATATAATTTTGCGGCAAAAAATAGATTATTTTGGTAAGAATTTTCAAGATCCTTAATTGACCAATCATCATTTAGATAAACTGTAAATAAAATATCCATTTGATTACTGCCTATCTCTTCTATTTGATTTCTATAATTTAAAAGTATTTTTGAATTTGTAATTGGATTTGAAAGATTAGGCATAATTAAAATTCTTTGGAAATGCTTTAAGTTTTCATTCAAAGAATGATTTAGTATAGGGCCTTCTCTCAGGTGAACGTGAAAGTCGCTAGGTCTAAATATGCTAACCATTTAAGATTTTTTTCATTAACATTTCAACATTATCATATGAAATATCATTCATTAAGCATTTATCATATTTATTTAAATTTAAGATGTGAGATGTTAGTTCCCTATATGATTGTGCCGATCTCACTAAGTATGATTTTTCAGATAATTTGGGAAAATATATATTGTCATCTGTTGGACCAAAGAGACATATTGAGGGGGTATTGGCTATCGATGATAAGTGCATCATACCTGAGTCATTACCAATAAATATTGATGATTTTTTTAATAACGCAAAATCATCTAATAAATGATTAGAACCACATTTATTGATTATCCTAATGTCATTATTATTGTTTAAAAGGTGAAATCGTTTTGAGTCTTCTTTTGATCCTAAAACAAATATTTTAGAAATTCCTAGTTTTAATAAAATCTCGCAACATTTATTAAAGTTAATTAAAGGCCATTCTTTTGGCATCCAGTTTGCAAATGGTGCGATACAAGCATAATTTTTATCATTTATATTTTTTAACCTACTCTCTCGAATTTGTATTGAGTAGTCATAGTTTAAATCTGTATCAAATTGATGATGTATAAGATTGTAGATATTTTTATTTTTTAGCATTTTAAAAATATTTTTATTTTTTGAATTTAAGAAATAGCTAATTGGAGAAGAGCGAAAATCAATTATATAATAAAATTTTTGATTTCTTAATTTAAGATAAAGATTTATCCAATGGGAACTATATTTTTTTTTTACTAGTAACATTCTTGAAAATATATTTGAGTAATCATCATATAAGGGCATTGGTAATGAACCTGACACAATGGTAACTTTGATATTAGGAAATTGTCTTATAAATTTATTTAATACTTGGATATTGATGATGGCGTCACCCAATCTATTAGATGATATAAATAGTAAATTCATAAATAATTAGTTATTAATAATACATATATCATGCTTACTCAAATACCTAAACCAATTATGATTTTAGTAAAGGGATCAGAGTCTCTAGAATTTTTACAAAACTTAGTGACAAATGATTTATATAAGTGCGATAAAAAGCAACATAATTTTATACTAACTCCTCAGGGTAAAATAAAATACGAAATTTATATTACCAAAAATGGAACTAATGAATTCTTAGTGGAATGCTCCAATGACCAAAACAATATATTAGAGTATTTTTCTAAATATGCTGAACTTTCAGATGTAAATTTAAAAGTACAATCACTGCCAAAAAATTCAATTTATAATAAAGATTATTTATCTAACTCATTGAGTATAGGTATTGTAGATGCTAACTTTCAACAAACTGATAAATTTTATCCATCTGAAATTTCAAACAATGCAATTGATTATGAAAAAGGATGTTATGTCGGTCAAGAAGTTGTCTCAAGAATGAAACATAGACAATTAAATAAAAACTTAGTGAGAGTTTTTAAAAAAATTATACTAATAGAAGACTTTTTAGAAAAAAGAATAGAAAATTTTGAAATATTAAGTGAGTATGAGGATTACTTAATAGTGAAATATAAAGCTAATATAGAAGAATTTTACTTGTATTATAATAAAGATTTCTACGAGCTAATTAATCAAAATATTTAGAATAATAGCTTTCAAGCATATCAATATTTACTCTTTGTTGTTTCATTGTATCTCTATCTCTTATAGTAACAGTATTGTTCTCTAAGGTTTCAAAATCCACTGTAATACACAAAGGTGTTCCAACTTCGTCATGCCTACGATAACTTTTTCCAATATTTCCAGAATTTTCTAAAATAACTCTTCCGAGTCCAATTTTTTGTAAATCTTTTTTAATTTTTTTTGCCAAGTTTACTAACTCTTCATTGTTTCTTTTCAGAGGTATAACTGCAGCTTTAATTGGTGATAAATGTGGTTTGAGAGCTAAAACGATTCTAGAGTTTTGTACATCATTAAAGTAAGCCTCATTTAATAAAGCTAAGACTCCCCTATCAACTCCTGCCGATGGTTCTATTACAAAAGGAATTATCCATTTTTTTTCTTCAAGTTTATGAATTGCCAATTTAGTTGTAGATTTTTTATTTTCCATGACCTTTGCTGTAATATCAAATTCATCCTGATTTTTTGTATGAGAACCTAAATCAAAATCTGTTCTATTAGCTATGCCCTCTAACTCCTCATTACCATGAGGAAATTTATACATGATATCGATTGTTGCTTTTGAGTAATGTGAAAGATCTTTTTTTTCAACTGTATATAGTTCAATATTTGCTTTTTTTATTCCCTGGTCTATCCACCAATTATATCTTAAATCAACCCAGTGCTTATGCCATTTTTCATCAGTCCCTGGGTCTACAAAAAACTCTAATTCCATTTGCTCAAATTCTCTAACTCTAAAAATAAAATTTCTGGGCGTAATTTCATTTCTGAAAGCCTTTCCTATTTGAGCTATTCCAAAAGGAAGAGATTTATTTGTAGAATCAATTACATTTTTAAAATTAGTAAAGATTTGCTGTGCCGTCTCAGGTCTTAAATAAGCAAATGAAGTTCCATCATCAACAGGACCAATTGCAGTTTTAAACATTAAATTAAAAGGTCTAGGTTCGGTTAAATCAGTGGATTTACAATTTGGGCAAGTATTATTTTCTAACTGATCGTCCCTCCACCTAGCCTTACAAGATTTACAATCTACGAGAGGATCAGTAAATGTATCTTCGTGACCAGAATGCTTTAAAACTGCCGGAGCAGTGAGAATGGATGCGTCTAAACCTTCAATATCATCCCTCTCGTATATCATTGATTTCCACCAAGACTGTTTAAGATTATTTTTTAATTCAACACCCATTGGACCATAATCGTAAAGTCCTTTAATACCTCCATAGATATCATTCGACTGGAAAATAAAACCTCTTCTTTTACAAAGAGAGACTAATTCATCCATTGTACTAGCTGTCATATTTTTTTTTAAAGCCCATATTTAGAAAATAACTGTTCTTCTCTTAATTTGTCAAATAATGTTGACACGTAATCTTGATGTATCCCTAAACCTAATTTTTGTTTAAGGGATTTAGCTTGCTTAATTTTTTTAATTTTAACTTTTTCACCAAATATTGATTTTAATGTTCTAGCTTCACTGCCAATATCATCAATAAGACCTAAACTTTTAGCTTCTTTTGCAAGCCAAAAACTTCCAGAAAAGATTTCTTTTTCATTAGAGGATTTAATTTTTTTTCCCCTACTAGATTTCACCCAACTTATAAAATTGTCATGAATATTATTTTGAATCTTTTTTAACTTATTCAAGTCAGTTTTGTTAACAGGAGAAAATGGATCTAAAAAACTTTTATTTTGTCCTGCTGTAAAAATTCGCCTCTCAACTCCTATTTTCTTTATAAGACCAGTAAAGCCAAAACCACCAGAAATTACACCAATAGAGCCTATTATTGAATTATTATCAGCATAAATTTTATCAGCGGAACAAGCTAGCCAATATCCTCCTGAAGCGGCAACATCCTCAACAAAGGCATAAACTTTAATTTTTTTTTTCAATGCAATAGATTTAATTTTATTTCCTATTAAGGATGATTGGACAGGTGAACCACCAGGTGAATTAATATTTATAGAAATAGCATCACATTTCATTTTTTCTAATTTGGTAAAAATAGAATTTAAGGCCTCATTATTTAACTGTGCCCTTGCTCCTGAAGCAATTACGCCTTTTAAATCAATAGAAATTACAGTTTTACTACCTCTAAACATTTATATCATCCATTCTTTCATATATTTACTATATCCATCATTATTATTTCTATCATGTACAATTAAACTAGAAATAGTTTCTGATGAAAAATTATCAGATTTTTCAATTTCCATAATAATGTTTTTTGGATCACTGTCAGCATAAGATTTAATAGGTTGGATTTTAATATTAACATTATAATTTTTAAGAATATTCATTAGTAGGTCTTTATTATTGTATCGGTTTATCATAAAAGCTTTACCATTATTTTTGAGGTAATCTAACATATTTTTAAACCATTCATTGAGCTCTTCCAACGAAGTATATCGAGCGTCACGTAGTAATTTATTTTTGGACTGAAGAACGGAATTTTCTAAGAAAAAAGGTGGATTTGTGACAATAACGTCAAAAAAATCTAGATAAGTCTTTTTTCTGTCTCTAATATTGATATTTTCGAATAATAAGTTGTTAAAATTATTATCAAATTTACTCTTATTGGCTAGAGTCAGAAAATCTATATTTTTATCCCAACCATATATGTAAGAATATTTATTTCTATAAGCTAAAATAAGAGAAATCGATCCACAACCACAACCAATATCTAATACTCTATTAGCGTTTGGACTAATCTTAGATGCTAATATTATAGGCTCGACGCCAGTTCTATAACCATTCTTGTATTGATAATAAATAATTTTATTCTTTAATAGGTAGTCTTTTGTATATAAATTTATTTTATTCAAAATGAATTTAAAAGTTATTAATAAAAATGAGGAATTACAAGAGTTTGTGAAGACAGTAAATTCAATTTCCTATGAAGTAACAGATAAATTAAGAGAAACTAACATTTTTATTGATGAATACCTTAATAGTCATCAAGAAATTATTCCTGAAATGGGAAATTATTTTTTTTCCTCAAGAGGAAAACAACTGAGGCCTTTACTCTGTTTATATTCATCAAAAATGATTAATGAGAATTATAATGAGATGAAATCAGATATATATATGGCAGCAGCATTAGAGTTTATACACTCTGCTACTTTACTCCATGATGATGTTATCGACAATGGACTTGAGAGAAGAGGTAAAAAAAGTGTTAATTCATTATGGGGGAATAAGCATAGTATTTTGCTTGGAGATTATATGTTTTCAAAATCTTTTAAACTAATGACAAAATCAAATTCTCTGAAAGGAATGACGTCCTTAGCTGAAGTTAGTGCAAAGATAACAGAAGGAGAGTTTTTGCAATTAACAAATGAAAACAATATTGATTTATCAATACAAACTTATTTAAATATTATCAGAGCCAAAACTGCGGAGTTATTTTCAGCATCGTTTAAAATTCCTGCGATCTTGACAAATCAATCAGATGAAAAGGTAGAAGAACTTCATATTTTAGGTATGAATTTTGGAATTATATTTCAAATACTTGATGATTTATTAGACTACGATGTTTCAGGTAATACAGGAAAAGAAATAGGACAAGACTTTTATGATGGGAAAATATCCATACCTATTATTTTGTTAATTGAAAAATCAAATACAGAAACTTATAAATTTTTAAAAAATTTATTTGCATTAGACAGGAGAACGACGCAACAACTTGAGGAAGTAATCAAACTTATAGAAAAGTATAAAATTAATAAGGAAGTTAAATCTTTTTTAGATATATACGTAGATAAATCTGAAAAAATATTAAATAATTTTAAAAATCACGAGTCTGAGATGTTAAAAAAACTAATTAAAAGCTCAATGGACAGATGCTATTGATCATATTCAAATTTCTTAGAGGGAAATTTTTCGTTTCGAACCTCTGAAGAATATTTTTGAACAGAACTTTTAATAATTTTTGAAAGATCAGCATATTTTTTAACAAATTTTGGGTAGTATTCAGAAAAAAAACCTAGCATATCTTCTGAAACTAAAATTTGTCCATCGCAATATTTTGAAGCACCGATACCAATGGTGGGAATACTAACGTTATTGGTTACCTGTCTTGCGACATGACTTATTACACCTTCTAATAAAATAGATATTGCCCCGGCCTCTTCTAATAATTTAGCATCCTTTAGTATATTAATAAGATCAAACTTACCTCTTCCGTAAATCTTGTATTTATTACTTGAACTAAATTTTTGAGGTTGTAAACCTAAGTGCACCATGACTGGTATACCTTTTTTTTTAAGTTTTTTTATTACATTAATTAACTCTTTATTTCCCTCAATTTTAACCCCATCACATTTAGTTAACTTAATAATTCTTTTAACTCTTTTAATTACTTTAGTTTCATTAAAATTTTTAACATAAGGCAAATCAAAAAAAACTAATGATTTGGTAGATGCTTTTTTTACGGCCTTAGCATGAGCAATCATCATATCATCAGTAACATTTCTAGTATTATCCATACCATATAAGACCATACCCATGGAGTCACCAACTAGAATAACATCTATAAGTCCGTCAATAGTTTTAGTAAAATTAAAACTATAAGAAGTTAAGCAAGTAATTTTTTTTTTACTGTTTTTATTAAAAATTGATGTAATGTTTTTTTTCATGAAAAATAAGTTAATAAATAATATTAGGATTGTAAAAGACTTTCCAAAAAAGGGAATTAATTTTTACGATATATCGAGCCTTTTAGCAAATCCAGCACTCTTTAATAAAGCAGTAAATCAAATGTCATATAAAGTAAAAAAAATGAAGCCCACAGCAATTGCTGCAATAGACTCAAGGGGCTTTATATTCGCCTCAATAATAGCTTATAAATTAAAAATCAAATTGATAATGATTAGAAAAAAGGGCAAGTTGCCAGGTAAAATATATAAAGAAAAATACAAACTAGAGTATGGAACTAATGATTTAGAAATTCAAAAAGACTTCTTATCCTCTACCGATAATGTGATTGTTGTTGATGATATATTAGCAACTGGAGGTACTTTTAATGCTGCGTTTAAACTAATTAGTAAAAATAATGCTAAAATACTAGGGTCTATTTCTTTATTGGAATTAGTTTTTTTAGATGGAAGAAAAAAGTTAAAATATGAACACCAAAGTTTATTGAGCGTTAATACTTAGAGTACTCTTTCTCTTCTGAAACATTTGAGTTTGTTAAATTATTAATATCTTTTTTGATTTTTGCTCTTATATCATTTTTGAAATGTACGTCTCTTGATATTTTAATAAAGTTTTCACCAAAGTCTTTGCTTGCTTCCATTTCTCGTTTGATATTTTCTATATCCCAAAGCTCACTATTTATATTTTTTAAATTTTTAATATGATCAGATAGCTTATCGCTCATATTATCAAATTTTAATGATTCTTTTTCCAGGATATCTAATTCTTTATGAACATTTTCTAACTTACTTTTATCTTTAATTTTTTCAGTTTTAATCTTTAAGATAGTTATTTTATCAAATAATTCTCCAGCTGATATTTCAACAAGTACTTTCATTTAGATCTCCCGTATATGTCCGAATATCTTTTTATATCAGATTCTAAAAATTTTGTACCTGTTTGCACCTCAATAAGCATTAGCTTCTTAGTTTTACTTTCATTCAAAACTCTATGTTTTGCTTTTTTTGATATAAAGATATTTTCATTTTTAACTTTATAATGCGTTTTATTATTTATTATAACTGTTGCTTTTCCTTCAATAATAACCCAATGCTCTGATCTGTGATCATGAGATTGATAAGATAAAACTCCTTGAGGATTAACAACTATTTTTTTTATTAAAAAATCTTTGTTTTTTACTAAAACGGTATAGTTGCCCCAAGGTCTTGTAATTTTATTTTTCATCTAAAATATTTAAATTTTTTTTCAACAGACATTAAGTTCATTATTAATGCACAAATAATCATATTACTCAACAAAGAACTACCACCATAGGACATAAAAGGCAACGCGACACCCACAACAGGCAATATACCCAAAGTCATAGAAATATTAATTACCACTTCAATTAATAATTTTATAGATAATCCTAAAATTGCTAATTTAACAAATGTGTTTTGTATATTTATTGATTTTATTATTGGAATAATAATTAATAAAGTAAATATAGAGATTAAAATAATAGACCCTATAAAACCAAACTGCTCAGCAAAAATAGAAAATACAAAATCTGTTTCTTTTTCAGGTATAAAATCTAAACTTGATTGTGAACCACCTAGAAAACCATTACCTCTAGTACCACCTGATCCTATTGCTATTTTAGATTGTATAATATGATAACCACTTCCCAAAGGATCTAAATCAGGATTTAAAAATGTTTTAACTCTACTTTGTTGGTAAGGCTTTAAGAATGTCCAAAGAAATGGACTTATAGCAATCATTATAAAGAAAATTAAAATTGGATATATAAGTCTAATTCCAATAAAAAAAATCATTAAGCATCCTAATATTAATAGAATTAAAGCTGTTCCCAAATCTGGCTGAATAGCGACAAGAATAAATATTATAAATGTAATTATTAATGGAATTATTGACCTAGAAACCTGTAAATGCCCTTTAAAATCTAAATTATGAAAGTATTTTGCGAGATACAATACTAGGAAAATCTTTGCAAATTCTGAGATTTGAAGATTAATGAAACCAAGTCTTAGCCATCTTCTTGCTCCCATACCGGTATATCCAAAAAAGAGAGTTAAAAGAAGTCCGATTACAATGAGGATTAAAAAAATTTCACATAAATTAAAAATAATTCTTGATTTGAGCATTAATATTAAAAAAAATAAGGGAATAAATACTAAAAATCTAATTAACTGATTTTTAGCCCATGGCTCTAAAGACCCTGATGCTGCAGAAAATAAATTAATCTCACCAATCCAAAAAATGATAATTATTAATAGAAAATAAAACCAATTTAATTGCAATATGCTTTGAAAATTCTTAAACATTATTCTTTTCAGCGAAATTAAGAATTTCATGTGCTAATGGTGCTGCAAGACTGGAGCCACTACCACCATTTTCGATAATAACACTTGCAATGTATTTAGGATTATCGACTGGACCATAGCCGACAAATACAGAATGATCTTTAAATTTCTCAAGTTGTTCTTTTTGCTTTTCTTTATAAAGATCGTCCTCACGATCACTTTCTTTAATAGAAATTACCTGAGAAGTACCTGTTTTACCTGCTATTTTTATATAATTAGGATTATCTCTAAAAAGTTTGTTGGCAGTACCTCCAACTTCATTGACTACCGAATTTAAGGCATTTAGAAGTATTTTATGAAATTTTTCATTAATTTTTCTCCCTAAAAATTCAACTGATTGATTTTTTAAAATTCTTGGTTTTGGAAAAAGACCTCCATTAATAATAGAACTATAATATGTAGCTAATTGAAGAGGTGAAACTTGATTAGCACCTTGACCTATGCAAGTGATTAAAGTTTCGCCCGGAAACCAGCTTTCACCATAAGTTTTTCTCTTCCACTTTTTATTTGGGACCAAACCAGACTTAGCATTAGAAAGACCAATTGAATATTTTTGATTAAAACCCATTTCAGTTGCAAGACTAGATAAATCATCAATATTAATTAATTTAGCCAACTCATAGAAATAAACATCACAAGATTCTTTAATGCCCTTTTTTAAATTAACTTTACCATGGCCACCCTTTTTCCAACAATAGTAATTTCTACTACCAATACTAGAATGACCCTTACAAAAAAATTCAGTAGTTTCATTTATAAGACCTTTTTCTAAACCTAAAAGTGCAGGTAATGGTTTAAAGACAGAACCCGGGGGATAAAAACCAGAGAAGGCTCTATTAAATAAAGGTTTATTTTCATCATTAAGAAAGGAAGAGATTTTTTCAGAATCTCTATTTTCAAAATCTTGAGAATTAAAAGTAGGGTTAGAGTTTAAGGCAAGTATAGATCCGTCTTGAGAATTTAATACAACTACAGAACCTTTTTTATTAACAGGAATAATATTTTGACAGAAATTTTGTAATTTAGAATTAATTGTTAAGTGTAAATCAGAACCTTTAATTGATGGCTCTAAAGAGATTTGTCGAACAATTTTACCATAAGCATTTACTTCATTAAAAGTTTTACCTGGAAAACCTTTCAAAGTGTTGTTATAGAATTCTTCAATATGGAAAGCACCTTTGGGAAAAGCTTTAAGAGAAGTTTGCGATTCTGACATATAGCCTATTATCTGTGAAAAATTTTTATGAGGATAGTATCTTTTCTTAGTTTCTAAAATTTTAATAGATGAAAATTGAAATTTATTTTTTTCAAATCCTACAATAGAGTCCCAAGATATATTTTTGAGTAAAAAAAAAGGTTTGTATGGGTTAGATTTAGATAATTTATCTTTAAATAACTCATAATTAACTGGTGTTATAATTTTATTAAATTGCTTTATTTCAAAATCATAATTTTTATTTAAAAATTTATAAACAACAAAGCTATAATTTGATATTGTTCCGGCAACCAGAAGACCATTTGTGTCAAAAATATCTCCTCTTGAGGGTGGTGTTATCTTAGTTGAGATTCTATTTTCTTTTGATTTTTTTTTATAAGTATCGCCACGGATTATTTGAAGAAAAAAAAGGCGAGCTGATATAATTAAAAAGAATAAAAAAGCTATAATTATAGCCAAAAAAGACCTTCTTTTTATTATTTTACTACTGTCAAAATTTGAATTCATTAGACCTCAATAATATTAAATTACTTAGAAAGATTATGATTATTAGAATGGTCATATAAATAAAATTTAAATTTAGATAAAAAGTATTTTCTAGTATTAGAAATATTAAAAAAGAAAGTATAGTAGAAATAAAGGAAATATGTTTTTTTGATAATGTAAAACTATCAATAATTTTATTCAAAATAATAAATGGGAAAAACATTAATAAATAAAAAGAAAATAAATAATTAAACGTTATAAAATCTATGAATACTGAAGAAAGTAATATCAATATTAAATCTTTAAAATTTGATTTATTATAAGAGATACTTCTAATAACTATAAAATTTATCACTAAAAATAAAATAAGGTAGTCAAAGAATTGACTAATTTGATCAAATAAAATAATTAAAGTGAATAAGTATATAAAGTTAATCACTAATAATAACTCTAGCTGTAGAATAACTAGTAATTAATTTTGTCTTTATAACAAAATTGTTATCCCATACATCTACATTTCCAATTTTAATATAGTGATTACCAATTTTTATTTTAGCTATATCACCTACAATTAAATTTAATTCTTCCGTACTATCTTTTTGTCTTATGAAAATAAGCTCTGTATTATTGCCACTTACAATATAAGATTTTTTATTTATGAGAACCTCATCACCATAGTCGACGTTCAATACTCCTACCGCCTCAGAACTACTAGAATTTACATTTTTAATTCTACCAATAATTTTATTGTCTGAAATTATATAGTTACCAGTTGAAATTCCAGAACTATAGCCCTTATCAATTATGAATAAATCACTAATTAAATGATTTTTATTGCCAACAATGTTAACTCCAACAGATTTTGGAATATCTTCTGAAGTTTCAAATAAAGTGTAATTTAGTTCATTAAATTTACTTAATGATATTAATAACATTGAATTAATTGATTTAAGATTAGATATTTCTTTTTCTAATATTTTTACTTCATTTGCATAATTATTATTAATTCTTAAAATATCATAATAGTACTGGGTATTATGAATTAATGATTTTATAGGCTTATAGGCAAAATCTTTACTGTAGTAAAATTGTGTTCTAATTTTAGATCCAATAGATGGAAAAAAAAATACTAAAATAAAGGAAATAATTATAATAATAAAAAGGAAAAGTAATTTTTTATTATTAGTCACTTAAAAAAACATTCTTAAATGCATGACCTTCTTCTAGAGCTGTTCCTGTACCTCTAGCAACACATGTAAGCGGGTCATCAGCTACTGAAACCGGCAAACCTGTAGTCACTCTAATAGCTTCGTCCAACCGGTTTAATAAAGCCCCGCCTCCAGTTAACATAATTCCAGTATCCACTATATCTGCAGCTAATTCAGGAGGAACTAATTCTAATGATCTTTTAATGGCGTCTATGATTAATGATAATGAGTCTGAAAGGGCTTCAGCTACCTGTCTTTCTGAAATAACAACTTCTCTTGGTAGTCCATTTATAAGATCTCTACCTTTAACATTTATAGTTTTTCCATCACCATTATCAGGAATACCAGCACAGCCAACTTCTTTTTTAATTTTTTCTGCAGTACTTTCACCAATTGCTAACTTATGAACTGATCTCATAAAATTAACGATTGAATCATCCATAGTATCTCCACCTACTTTTAAGCTGCTAGAGTGGACAACTCCACCAAGGGATAAGATTGCTATCTCTGTTGTTCCGCCACCAATATCAACTACCATAGATCCTGTAGGTTCAGAAATTGGAAGACCCGCCCCTATCGCTGCAGCAACAGGCTCTTCTATTAAATAAACTTTTTTTGCACCAGCTGCATCAGCCGACTCTTTAATTGCTCTTCTTTCTACGTTAGTAGCTCCTGATGGAACACAAATAACTATATTAGGGTTAGCAAATATGCTCTTTTTATGTACTTTTTTGATGAAATGCTTAATCATAGCTTCCGCTATATCAAAGTCAGCTATGACTCCGTCTTTCATTGGTCTGATGGCTTGAATTGATCCTGGAGTTCTTCCAAGCATAGCTTTTGCTTCATTACCTACTGCCAATACTGACTTTTTGTTAGATTGATCTGTAGAAATAGCAACAACTGAAGGTTCATCTAAAATTATACCCTTACCTTTCACATAAACTAAAGTATTAGCCGTTCCTAAATCAAGACCCATATCTTCACTAAAAAATCCAGTTAAATTTAAATTTTTAAACATTTTATATACCTTTTATTTGAGAAATACTTATCTCAGAAACTCCCTCTTGAATATTATTATTCTTATTTGAATTTAGTATTTTATTGCAGGCATTGATATAAGATTTTGCAGAAGCTACAATTATATCAATATCTGAGGCTCTACCGACAAATTCCTTACCTTGATATTCTAATTTAACAGACACTTCTCCTTGAGCATCTGAGTCTGGGGTAATAGCATTTATTGAATATTGCTTAAGTTTTGGACTAAATTCAATGACTTTAGAAATACAAGAAAAAACAGCATCCACAGGTCCGTTACCAGATCCACTAATTTCTTTTTGCTCATCTTTGTATAACATTTCCAAAGAAGCTACGTGCTTTGAATTTGTACCTGACATAATTGATAAATTGACTAACTTAAGAGTAGTTGATTTATTAATATGATTATCATCAACTAGTGCGATTAAATCCTCATCATACACATCTTTTTTTTTATCAGCTAACTGTTTGAACTTTTCAAAAATCTCGTTAATAAAATTATCACCTATTTCATATCCAAGAATTCTTAATTTTTCTTTAAAGGCATTTTTGCCGGAGTGTTTACCAAGTACAAGACTTGATTTTTTTAATCCAATAGTTTCAGGTGACATAATCTCATACGTTTGAACATTTTTTAAGATACCGTCTTGATGAATACCTGCTTCATGAGCAAAAGCATTTGCTCCTACAATAGCTTTATTTGGTTGTACAGCAAAACCAGTTATAGAAGATACTAATTTAGAAGTTTTAGATATAGCTTCAGTGTTAGTTCTTGTATTAAAATTCAATAAATCAGATCTTACTTTCATTGCCATTACAACTTCTTCTAAGGCAGCATTACCAGCCCTTTCACCAAGTCCATTAATTGTACATTCGATTTGTCTAGCACCTTTTTGAACAGCGCTTAATGAATTAGCAACAGCTAAACCAAGATCATTGTGACAGTGAACTGAAATTATTGCTTTATCAATATT
>JAQWMI010000018.1 GCA_029246865.1 Alphaproteobacteria bacterium | reverse complement strand
TATATTAGATAGATTTAAAATACTAATGCAAAAGAAGCATTTTTTTATAATAGAAAAAGAATATATTGAAGAAAATGGAAGGTTTGGAAATACTTAA
Source organism: Alphaproteobacteria bacterium (assembly GCA_029246865.1). GTDB lineage: Bacteria > Pseudomonadota > Alphaproteobacteria > HIMB59 > HIMB59 > HIMB59. The sequence continues at coordinate 128,673 of JAQWMI010000018.1, read as the reverse complement.
AAAAAAGATCAAAGAAGCTCCTGTAACTTCAGGTGTTTATCTTTTTAAAAATAAGAAAGATCAACCTATTTACATTGGTAAAGCTATAAATATCAAAAGAAGACTCGGTAATTACGGTCAAATGAAAAATTTGCCGAGAAGACTGCAACAAATGGTATTTCAAACAAATGCTATTGAATTTGAATTAACAGAGACTGAAAGAAACGCATTATTATTAGAGGCCTTATTAATCAAGAAATTTGCACCAAGGTATAATATTAGACTTAAAGACGATAAAAGCTTTCCTTTAATCAAAATTTCTGCAGATAATTATCCAAGAATTTCAAAATTTAGAAATGAATATAATAAAAACGACCTCGTTTTTGGACCTTTTACTTCTGCCTTTAAAACAGATAAGGTTTTAAAAATCCTTCAAAAAATCTTTCAATTAAGAAGCTGTACAAATCAAGAGTTTAAAAATAGATCTAGACCCTGCCTTCTTTATGATATTAAGCAATGTTCTGCGCCATGTGTAGGAAAAGTTAGTTATGATGACTACAAACATCAAGTTCAAAATACAATAGATTTTTTTAAAGGTAATCAAAATGATATTACGAAAGACCTTGAAAAAGAAATGCTAACTGCGAGTAAATTACAAAAGTATGAGAGAGCTAGTGAAATTAGAGATAGCATACAGTCATTAAATTTTATTATCCGAGAAGAAATTAAAGTAGGATCACAAGATTCAAATTATGATTTTATATTAGTAAATAAAGACAAATACCTATCAATATTTATTAGTTTTATTAGATATGGTAGATATTTGGGTGGCAAAATGGCTTATATATCTAAGGATGGTGAAGACGAAAAAAATATACCATCACTACTTATTCAATATTATATCAAAGGATTTAGACCAAAGAGTATTATATGCTCTGGTAAAATAGATAATTTTAAAGACTTAAAGGCTATCTTTAAAGAAAAACTAGAGATTAATTTAATTGTAAAAAATAAAAAAATACATGGCGTTAATAATATTGAAAAAATATCAAAAAAAAATTTAGACAAAGAAGTAAAAAAATATGATCAATACTATGATACGAATTCTGAAATACTCAATTTAACACAACAGTTTTTTAAATTAAAAAATCCTATAGAACGAATTGAAGGATATGATAATAGTTTTTATTCAAACAACTATGCTGTTGCTTCTTATATTGTCTTTAATAATGAAGGATTTTCTATAAAAGACTCAAGAACATATAAATTTAAAGATTTTGATTTAAAAAAATTTGGGGATGCAGATTTGATGAAAAAGGTATTCCAGTCACGTTTTGAAGGCTCAAATAAGGTTATTCCTGATATCATTTTGATTGACGGGGGAAGGCCTTATTTAAAAATATGTTATGATATCTTAAAAAAATTTAACTTAGACGATAAAATTTTTTTGATTTCTATTTCAAAAGGTCATAACAGGGATTATAGATTTGATAGATATAATACACTCTATGAAAGTAATATTTCATTAAAGAATCAACCTAAAATTGAGGGTTTTTTACAAAAGATTCGTGATAAGGCTCATAAATTATCGAAGCAAAATAGCTTAAAAAGAATGTCAGACTCAATTAAGTCCAGTTTTTTAGATGATATTAAGGGAATTGGTAAAGTGAAAAAACTCAAGATTATTAACTATTTTGGCAGTACAAAGATACTCAAACAAACTTCTAAAGAGGAACTGCTTCAAATTGAAGGTGTCAATAAAGTACTAGCTCAGACTATAATGGAAAAAATCAATAATGAATAAAAAACTCACAATACCCAATATTATAACTTTTATAAGAATAATACTTATCCCATTAATTTTATATTTACTTTTTTCAGATGATCCTAAGATAGTTTTAATAGCTGGGTTTTTATTTATAGTTTCATCGATATCCGATTTTTTTGATGGCTATTTAGCTAGACTACTAAACCAAACTTCAAAACTAGGCATATTACTTGATCCCATAGCAGACAAACTCCTCATAGCTTCAGTTATAATAGTCTTAATAGAAACAAGAGTTATTACCCACATACACGTAATACCAGCAATAATTATTTTATTGAGGGAGATAGCAATTTCTGGCCTAAGAGAATTTTTAGCAAATTACAATGAAAAAGTACCTGTCACATTTATTGCAAAAATTAAAACAACAATACAAATGATAAGTCTCTCCATACTTATATTAAGTGTTGGTTTTGATTTTAATAATACAATCTGGGACGCAGGTTTGATTATGCTATGGATATCTGCAGTTTTCACACTTTATTCTGGTTATAGCTATATTAAAAAAGGGTTAACAATCATTTGAAGATTACTGTTAAATACTTTTCTTGGATTAGGGTTAAATTAAATAAACATGAGGATTTATTTGAGGTTAATGATAAATTAAACTTTCAAGATTTTAAGTCATATTTAATTCAAAAAGATAATTTTTATTTAGAAGTATTTAATGATGACTCGATAAAATTTTTTATTAATTTTAAAGAAATTGAAAATGAAGAAATTAAACTTCATGATGGCGATGAATTGGGAATTTTACCTCCTGTAACAGGTGGATAATGATAAGAATAGTAGATTCTGATTTTCATATCGATGATTTATACTCAAGTATAAAGTCTAACAAAAATGGCGCTATTTCAATATTTGTAGGAACAGTTAGAGATGATTTATTTAATGAAAATCAAATTATTGATTCAATTTTTTTAGAATGCTATGAGGATCTAGCTATCAAACAATTAGAAGAGATCAGGGATTTAGCTATAAAAAGATGGAAACTAAATGATTGTGTGATTATCCATAGAGTTGGTAAAATTCTACTTGGAGATAAAATTGTTCTAATTATCACCTCCTCCTCTCACAGAGAAGAGGCTCTTAGATCTAATGAATTTGTTATAGATCAGTTAAAGATTAAGGCTGCTTTTTGGAAGTTTAAAGAATTTGGTAAAGACTCAAAAATCATTGAAGCTAAAAAAGAAGATCGGAAGAAAAGTTTAAAATGGAAAGATATAGTTAAATAATAATTTACAAATTATTGATTTTATAATTTTTGTCTACTTCGCTTAGATATAATTCTGAGATCATTGAAGTCACTTTGCCAACTTTAAATTCTAAATCGTCAATTTTTCTTACGGGATTAATTTCTACCGCTGAACCTGTTAAGAATATTTCTTGAGCATCTTTAATTTCTTCAGGAAAAATATCTCGTTGGACCACTTTTATGCCTTGCTTTTCTGCTATGCTTATTGCTGTTTGCCTAGTTATACCATCTAAAAAGCAATGTGGTATTGGGGTATGCAATTCACCATTAAAAACAAAAAAAATATTAGATCCTGTTGACTCAGCAACCTTTCCTTCGTAATCCAGCATTAAAGCATCAGTAAAACCATCTTTTTCTGCTTTATGTTTAGAAAGAGTGCATATCATATAAAGACCCGCCGCTTTAGCATCCGTAGGAATAGTATTTGCTGGCGGTCTTCTCCATTCAGCAGTTTGCAATGTAAGTCCTTTTAAGCGATCCTCAGGAGAAAAATAGGAAGGCCATTCCCATGTAGCAATAGCAACATTGATTTTATTTTTTTGAGCAGAAATAGCCATCATCTCACTACCTCGCCATATTACAGGCCTGATATAACCATAAGTTATATTCATTTTTTTAATGATTTGTTCCTGCGCATCATTTAGTTCATTTTTAGTGTATGGGACTTCTATTCCCATTCTATTAGCGGAATGAAACAGTCTATCTGTATGTTGTTCAAGCTTATAAATATTTGATGAATAGACTCTTAGGCCTTCAAAGACGCAACTGCCATAATGCAATCCATGGTTAAGAACATGGGTAGTGGCGTCTTGCCATTCAACTATTTCGCCGTTATACCAAATAAAGCCAATTCTTTTATCAAAAGGAATAATTTCCATGAGAAAATAATGTATTATTAATTAAAAAATATCACAATATAATTATTCAAATGAAAATAGGCTTTGCTGACACACTATATTTTAAAGAGGATAATATCCTAAAAATTATCTTGGGTTCTCACAGGACAAATAAATTAATAAGTCAAGAAATAATTACAGAAATAGATAAAAATTATCTTACTTTGAATGAATTCTTTGTATTAATTGAAATAAGAAAAGGTTTCAGAAAAAAGATAGACTTAGCAAATAAACTATTCATTAAAAGGCAAAATATTAATACTATTTTTAATGATCTTTTTAATAAAAAGCTAATAACTAAGAATAAAAATGATGAGATTATATTAACAGATCTAGGAAAAAACGATTTAGATATTTCTATTAAAAAAATTTCAAGCAGAATTATGAATATATTTAAAGATATTGATCCAAAAAATATGGGTGGATTTATAAATATAATTGAAAAAATATGACCAAAAATTCTCATATACTATTAATAGAAGATGACTCAACACTTCAAACTTTAATCGAACAATTACTTATAAAAAATAATTATATTGTCAGTAAGGCTGGAAACATTGAAGAAGCTAAAAGTATGATTAAAATTTTCTCATTCGATCTTATTCTATTGGACATCATGCTGCCAGACTCTAATGGACTGACATTTTATAAAGAATTTATAAAAGATATTATTAATTCACCAGTAATATTTTTGTCAGCGCTTAGTAACGCAGATGATAGGGTTGCCGGACTCGAATTAGGAGCTGAGGATTATGTGGGAAAGCCATTCGATTCGAGGGAATTATTATTAAAAATCGAAAAGAATTTGAGTTCAAGTAATTCCAATAATATAATTGTTTTTAACGATAACGTTCAATTTGATTTAAAAAAAGAAAAATTAACAAATAATAAATTGGTTATTAATTTAACAAGTAATGAAATTAAGATACTAAAATTATTAATTAAAAATTCTAATCAATTCTTAAACAGGGAACTTATGAACAAGGAATTAAATTTAGATTATTTATCAAGAAGTAGTGATATGCAAATTTCTAGATTAAGAATGAAATTAAAGAAATATTGTGGTTTAACTGAAATTATTAGATCAGTTCACGGAAAAGGTTATAAGATATTTTATTAATGTTTTTTAACTTAAAAAGAATTTCAAGTAGCTTATTATTAAGATCCTTCTATTTGATTTCTATCCCAATAGTTCTTCTACAAATTATAGGTATCATTGTATTTTTTGAACTTCACTGGGATTTAGTGTTAAAGAAAATGTCAAATAATATTATTAATAATGTTGGGCTATTTATTAATGAGTATGATCATTATACAGAAGTTCCTTACGGAATGCTCCAAACACTTGAATTAGTTCTTATAAAAGATGATGAAGCAAAGATTTATAAAGATTCAAAAAACTACTTCGTAAACAAAAGAATGAAACAGGCATTAAAGAGAATTATATATGACTCAAAGTTTAAGACTTACGATAAAGATTATTTCATTATAATAATTAATAAAAATGGAAATTTATTTAATTTTTTAGTTAGAAAAGATAAGTTAGAGACAAAAACAATTATGGGATTTTTTTTATGGGTATTATTTTGTAGTATCATTTTATCAATCATATCTTATTTATTTATAAAAAATCAGATTAAACCCCTCTCGAGACTAGGAATTATTACAAGAAGCTTTGGTAGAGGAATTGATATGCCTGATATCCGCCCTACGGGATCAACTGAAATTAAAGGACTCATAAGAGACTTTAACAATATGAAAAAAAATATTAACGAAACTATAAATGCTCAAAAGAATATGCTTGCAGGCATCAGTCATGATCTCAGAACACCGCTTACAAGAATTAATTTAATGTCAGATAATATTGAAAATAAAGAGATTCAATTAGCTATTAATGACAATATCAATGAGATGAATGTCATGATAGAGCATTACATTGACTTTATTAAAAACGAAAAAGAGGAATTAGCAGAAAAAATTAAAAGTAATATCTTTATCAACGATATTTTAAAACAATATAAAAATATCACATTAAATAAAAACGAAGTGAAAGAAATTAAGATAAAAAAAATTCAAATTACAAGAGCATTACAAAATGTAATTGAAAACTCAGAAAAATTTGCAAAAAATACATTTGTCAGTTCCTATTTTAGTGACAGTAAATGGATTATAACTATTGAGGATGATGGACCTGGTATTGATTTAAGTCCTTTAGAAATTGTTAAGCCCTTTGTCAAAGGTAAAAATAACCTCAATCAAGGTAGTGGATTAGGTTTGTCCATTCTAAAAAAAATAATCGACCTAAATAATGGTAAGATAAAATTTGATAGATCTGTTCATAATGGACTTAAAGTTCATATCGAATTAAACAATGTTTTAGAATAGTTTACCGCCATTCTTAACTTTTCTTAACGGTGAAATAAGGATAGGTTGTTCATCATTATCAGGAAAGCCTAAAATTAAAAATTCAGAAATCATTTTACCAATTTGTTTAGGAGGAAAATTGACTACAGCAGAAATTTGCAAACCAATTAAGTCAGTAGATTGATAATTAGCTAGTAATTGGGCTGATGATTTTTTAACTCCAATTTCATTACCAAAATCAACTTTTAGAATAAATGAGGGTTTAGATATATTAGAATTTGGTTCAACTGAAATTATAGTACCTACCCTTATATCTATTTTTAAAAAATCTTCATAGGTAATCATTTAACTAAAAATGGTTTTATTTTTTTAATATAATTCATACTATTACCTAAAAAAGACATAGTTTTATCTAAATTATCATTATCTTCTATCCATACATTAAATGATAAACCATACAGAGGTATAACTATTACTTTTTCTGGATAACTGCTAAATTTTGATGAGAAATATGTATAAATAAATTTACTTAATACTAAAAAATAGCGGTTATTTTTTTGAGATTCTAAAAAAATCCTTATAGCAATTTTTTTATAGTTATTAAGTAATTCTAATCTATTAATTATAGAGTCAAAGATCATATCTTCAGTGGAGTAATTATTTTTCTTAGCAGTAATTAATTTTTTATTTATATAATCTTCAAAATCAGTAATAAAATTATCAAAATTTGAATAGTCTTTATTTATTTTTTTTAATGAAGAATAAAGTTTATCTGAGTGTGCAATACTATTGACTGTCTTTAATTGCTTTTCGGTAAGAAATTTATTATTTTTCAATACTTAACTCTTTTGATCTTTTATAAGTTTTAATAAATGTATTATACATAATTTTTTCAATATTAGCATCCTCTAGGTAATTTACACCTTCTTGAGTAGTTCCTTTTTTACTGGTAATTTTTTTAATAAAATTATCAAGATTTTCATATTTTTTTGAGTGTTCGAGTACATTTTTAAATAAATTAAGTATTGGTTCATTGCTATCAGAATACTTTAAATTCATTTTTTTTGATGCTTTGATATAACTATTAATAATTTTTGCAATAAAAGCAGGGCCACTACCAAATAAGGCTGTAGCTTTATGAATATCATTTTCATTGTCTAAGATGAAAGAAGTTCCAAAAAGATTTGTAATATTTATCTTTGTCCAGTTTGTCAATTTTTTATCATCACTGAAAATACAAGTGTGAGATGACTCATATAAAGATAAAATATTAGGCATTATCCTAACTACGTTATTTGTTTTTAATTTTCTTGATATAGTTACAACTTTGACTCCAGCCATACAAGAAATGACTTTTGTTTTTTTATCAATGTATTTAATAAAGCTATACCCTTCTTTATTAAATACATTAGGTTTAACTAATAAAAAAACTGAGTCAAATTTTATTTGAGACTTATTATTCTTTACATTTATGGGTTTTATCAAATTAGAGGAGTTTACTGAATAAATATTAAACTTAGATTTAATTTTATTATTCAATAGTGATTTGGCCATATTTCCAAATCCAATAAATAAAATATTTTTTTTAAGCGTGGCCAACTATTTTACTCTCAACGTTATATTGTGAGCGATTATTTGAAGTATCTTTTTTGAGTAAAACTGTAATTAAGTGGTTAAATTCTGACAAAAGATCTTCCAAATATTTTCTAATGAAAACTTGTTCATTTTTAGAATGAAGAGGAAGAGTATGCTTATACACAATAGATTTATTATTTTTTTGTTTTAAATTACCAATAATTAAACTGTTATTTATTTGATTTAACTGATGATTTAAAATATTTTTATCAAAATCTTCAATAATAAATGATGAGACCATTAAATTAAGATCCTCAATCCAGTTGAATTCAAGTATAACTTTATTTTCACTAATTTCTGTCAACAGTGATATGTCGGAGCGGTTAAAGACGCCTTGTTGATCAATATTTTTAATATTAAATACCTCAGCAACAAGTTTTAAAGGCGAAGAATCAAGTATTTTGGTTTTCACACACTATATATATCAATTATATAAACTATAACCACTATATACAGTAGTATAATGTTAATAAGTTATATTTATCAACAGTTATTTTTTTGTATTTTTAACTAGAGGGACAAGTTTCTCTATGTCAGATTTAAAATCCTTAACAATACCAAGAACATCAACACTATGGTCAATAAAACTCACTAACTGAATTAAAAGTTTATCCTTATTCATTATAAATTCTGTAATATCATTTTGAACAATGTTTGAATACTCAGAATTTATTTCACCAGTTGCTCTATCGATCCTAGGTTTTGACATAAGATGGTACAGCCTATCTTATATTTTTGGATTTTTATATTTTTTTTGGTTCAGTCATAGAAATTTAAAAGTATTTAATTTAGATAAAAAGCTATTAGAAGATTTATTTTTCTTCAATTTTTTAGGTATTATTTTAGGTGGTAGATTAGGTTATATATTTTTTTATGATTTTGATTTTTATATAACTAATCCTCTATCAATTATTAAAATTTGGGAAGGCGGAATGTCTTTTCATGGTGCAATAACAGGGTGCATTATAAGTGCAATTTATTTTAGTAATAAAAATAAAATTTCTTTATTTAAAATAAGTGATTTAATGTGCCTAACAGCACCAATAGGAATTGGATTAGGGAGAATTGCTAATTTTTTAAATCAAGAGCTAGTAGGGAGAAAGACAGACTTTTTTATTAGTATAAAATATCCAAATGAAATATTTTATAGGCATATGTCTCAAATATATGAATCATTATTAGAAGGTTTTATTCCATTTATTGCATTAAATATCCTTTTCTTCGTATTTAAGTTTAAGACTGGGTTAATTACAGGTATTTTTTTAATTAATTATGCAATAGTAAGAATTTTTATAGAATTTTTAAGAGAGCCAGATATTCAAATAGGATTTATAATAAATTATTTTACTATTGGGCAAGTATTAAGTATTCCATTACTTATATTAGGTCTGTTAATAATATTCATATGTCTGTACAAGAACAAATAAATAAAATAATAAAAAATTTTCAAAAAATAAATATGCAGGACTTCGTCCAAATTTCAAACTTTGAAAAAAAATTAGGCTTCTATAATAAAGAAGAAGAAAATAAAATAGGAGTGAAAGGTCATTTTATAACATCACCAGAAATTTCATCTATTTTTGGCATGGCTATGTGCAATCAATTTATTAATAAGAATCCAAAAGCAACAAAAGTTCATTTACTTGAATTAGGACCAGGTAACGGGCATCTTACCAATGATATTTTAGAACAAATGCATGGCCATAAAATTGAGGTTTTAAGCATTACTTTGCTAGAAAAAAGTGAATACTTTAAAAAAAAACAAATAAAAAAATTTTCAAAAATTGAAAACTTTTCTATTATTTCTGACATAGATGAATTTCATAAAAACAAGGATGATTTAGTCTTTGTTTACTCCAATGAATTTTTAGATACCTTTGGACACAAACAATACATGTACAGAAATAATAATTTTTATGAGGTCTTTATAACAATAAAAAAAAGTCAGCACCTTTTGACTTTAGAAAGTTCAATACAGTCAGAATATATCAAAAAAGATTACAAATATCTTGATTTTAAAGATGGTGATATTTTAGAACATTCTCCCCTCATAGACTTTTTCATTGGAAGCTTAAATAGGAATATTAAAAAATACTTTTTCACAACTTGTGATTATGGTTATACTAATTATTCAAAAAAAAGTACTCTAAGGGCATTAAGAGATCATAAAAAAATTGCTCTATTTGAATTTTTTGAAGGAGTTGATTACTCTTTTTCAGTAGATTTTAACAGATTGACTAAACTATTTGAACCCAATGAATCTGAGATTCAGTCTCAATCTAGTTTTATTAAAAAATATGCTCCAAATTTTTTTAATAATAAAACGAGTGATGAAATTGATATTATTAAAAATCTTCTAACTGGAACAAAAGAAAATGAAATGGGTTTAATTTTTAAAAATTTTAATTCTAGAAATTATGACTAGTAGTAAGAGAATTTATTATAAATTTTTTACCAAAAATATGGGCTTTTCAAAAGGCTTATACAAGGGACTTAATTGTGGTATCTCCTCTAAAGATAATCCTTCTGATGTTATAAAAAATATTAATTATGCCAAAAAGAAAATAAATTCTTCAGATAAAACAATTGTTATGGCACATCAATCACATAGCAATAAGTGCATTATATTAAATAAGGCTTCTGATAACATCGGTAATGCTGATGGATTAGTAACCAAATCAAGTGAATTAGTTTTGGGGATTACTACTGCAGATTGTATTCCTTTGATTTTTTTTGATAATCAGAATGGGATTATAGGAATATGTCACGCTGGTTGGAAAGGATTATCAAATGGCATTATAGAAAATACTATTGAAAAGATGATAAAAACTGGGAGTTCAAATCGATACATCAATGTTATAATAGGTCCTTGTATTAGGCAATTCTCATACGAAGTGAAAAATAATTTTATCGATGAATTTAACTTACCAAAAGTTAATCCCTACTCATCTCTAAAAAATAATAAGCTTTTTTTTAATCTTCCAAAATTTGCTACAAATATTTTAAAAGAATATAAATTGTCATCTATTAAAGATTTTAGAAAAAATACTTTTATGAATTCCAACTATTTTAGTTATCGAGAGTCTAAATTTAAGAAACAACCAGACTATGGAAGAAATATAAGTTTAGTTTCAATAAAATAGTTTGGAATAAATTATTATCTATATATAAGTATATTAATGAAAATTATATCAGGTAATAGCAATTATGACTTATCTAAAGAGATTGCAGATTATACAAAAATAAAATTAGCTGAGGCTACTATTACAAAGTTTTCAGATAAGGAAATTTTTGTTGAAATACATGAAAATGTTAGAGGAGAGGATGTATTTATAATTCAATCCACCTCATTTCCTGCAAATGATAACTTAATGGAACTTCTAGTTTCTATTGATGCATTAAGAAGAGGCTCTGCATCTAGAATAACTGCCGTGCTCCCATATTTTGGTTATGCTAGACAAGACAGAAAAACTGGTCCAAGAACACCAATCTCAGCTAAGATGGTTGCAAATTTAATCACAACAGCTGGCGCAAATAGAGTACTAACAATGGATCTACATGCCGGACAAATACAGGGGTTTTTCGATATTCCTCTTGATAATTTATATGCCCAACCCTTATTTACCAAAGACATCATTGACAATAATAGATCTGAGAATTTAGTTTTTGTCTCACCTGATGTGGGTGGAGTAATGAGAGCTAGATCATTTGCTAAAAAATTAGATGCTGATTTAGCTATTATTGATAAACGAAGAGATGCACCTGGTGTGTCTGCCGCAATGAATGTGATCGGAAATGTGGATGGAAAAAAATGTATTATTATTGATGATTTGGTCGACTCTGGTGGAACCATCTGTAATGCTGCAAAAGCCCTTAAAGATAAGGGTGCTACTGAGGTTTACGGTTATTGTTCCCACGGTGTTTATTCGGGAAAAGCTCTTGAAAATATCCAAAGTTCTATGTTAGAAGAAATGGTTTGCACCAATTCTATTAAACCTACATTTGAAATACCTAAAAATATGAAATTTTTATCAGTTGCGCCTCTTTTTGGTGAGGCAATAATGCGTATAAATAATGAAACTTCTATCTCATCATTATTTGATTAAATCTTTAAATTACTATATAAACTGCATCAATGAAAATTAGTGGAAGCATACCGGCAAAATTAAGAGTTAAAGGTAATACAAACCCCGTATTTAAAGACGGAATGGTACCTTCAATTATTTATGGCGGAAAAACAGAACCAAAACTGGTATCAGTTCATAATATTACTCTTAAAAAAAATTTGAAGAAGGTCAGTTCTATTCTAAAGTATTCGAATTAGATATTGATGGAACAAAAGAAGCTGTTGTTGTGAAAAGTATACAAAGACATAAAGTTAAAAATTTCCCAATACACATTGATTTTCAAAGAGTTGACGATAAAACAAGGATCACTGTTTCAATACCAGTTGAATTTACAAATCAAGAATTGTGCCCTGGCTTAAAACAAGGTGGAGTTTTAAACGTTGTTAGAAGAGAAATAGAACTAAGTTGTCTTGCAAATAATATACCCGAAAAGTTTGAAATTAACCTAGAAGGTAAGCAAATTGGAGATGATATTCGTCTAAGCTCAGTTGAACTTGGTGAAGGTATGAAACCAACAATTATAGGAAGAGACTTCATGTTATCTACTATTCAGGCACCAAAAGTAGAAGAGGTAGAAACTACTACTGAAGCAGAAGCGTCAGAAGAAGATTCTGCGGATGACAATAAAGACGAAAAGAAAGAAGAGAAGGCAGCAGAGTAATAAAAATTACTATTTTGTATGCACACTCTTTATTGTATCGGTAACCCTACCCTCAAACATAAATTAAATCGTCATAGTGTCGGACTTATGCTAGGTCATTATCTAATTGAGAAATTAGAGTTAAAAATAAAAAAATTTAAAAATTTCCAATTATCAAATAAATTCTCTATCGATGGTGAATATTTCCAAATAGCAATTTCCGAAACTTATATGAATGAATCAGGTAAAGGAGTACTCAGTTTAAAGAGTTCTAATAAATTTGATTTAGAAGAATTAATAGTTTTGTATGATGAATTAGATTTAGACTTGGGCTTTGTTAAACTTAAACAAGGTGGTGGAAATGCAGGTCACAATGGGTTAAAGAGTATTTCTCAAAATATCGGAACTAATTATTGGAAATTTAGAATTGGCATAGATCATCCTGGTGATAAAAATAAAGTAACAAAACATGTATTGGGTAATTTTAAACAAAAAGAACTTAAAAAAATTTATGGCATTTTTGAAATAATTTATTTAAACTTCTCTCAAATATTTTTAAACAAACACTTATCAAACTTAGGAATTTAATTAAATGAAATGTGGTATCATAGGATTACCCAATGTTGGGAAATCAACACTATTTAATGCTTTATGTGAAAATGAGCAAGCTTTAGCTGCAAACTATCCTTTTGCAACAATAGATCCAAATAGTGCTCTTGTTAAAGTCCCTGACGATAGATTAAAAAAAATTACGCAGATTGCTAATCCAGAAAAAGTAATACCTGCAGTCTTTGAAATCGTTGATATTGCTGGATTAGTTAAGGGAGCATCAAAAGGAGAAGGTCTAGGTAATGCTTTTCTCACGCATATAAGATCTGTAAATGCTCTTTTTCATATTGTCAGGTGTTTTGATGATGATGACATTCAACATGTGGAGAATAGAATAGATCCTATTCAAGACATTGGCATTATTGATACAGAATTAGCTCTTTCAGATATTGAAATTTTAGATCGCAATTATCAGAAAATAAAAAAATTTCCTAAAAACGATTTAGAAAAAAAGAAGGTTGAAATTTTGAAAAAATCTATTGACGATCTTTCTGAAGGAAAAAGTCTTTTAAATACTTTAACAAGTGAAGAATTATTACTTCTTGAAGAATATAAATTAATTTCTACTAAACCAATTGTTTATATTTGTAATGTGGATGAATCTTCAGCACAAAGTGGAAATCAATACACTAAAGTGGTAGAAGATTACGCAAAAGAAAAAAAATCTGAAGTATTAGTCGTAAGTGCAAAAATTGAATCAGAAATTTCTCAAATCCAAGAAGAGTCTGAAAAGCAAGAATTTTTAGAAAGCCTAGGTTTGAAAGAAACAGGATTAAAAAGAGTTATTAGAAAAGGATACGAAATTTTAAATTACATTAATTTTTTTACTGCTGGAGAAAAAGAAGTTAGAGCATGGACTATCATTAAAAATGATACTGCCCCACTTGCCGCTGGAGCAATTCATTCTGATATGGAAAAAGGTTTTATTAGAGCAGAAACTATTTCTTATGAAGATTTCATTGCTTATAAGGGAGAACATGGGGCTAAAGAAAAAGGTAAGCTAAGGCTTGAAGGTAAAGATTATGTTGTTAAAGATGGTGATGTAATGCACTTTTTGTTTAATGTTTAATATCTCTCCAGATTTTCTCTTTAGAAATATAAGTAAGAATAAATAAAGCAATTAGAAACAATAATACTTTAATACCTAATCTCTTTCTATGTTCAAGACTTGGCTCAGCAGCCCAAGCTAGAAAAGTTGTAACGTCAGAAGATAGTTGTTCTAAAGTTGGCTCTGTCCCATCATCATACTCAACTGCTCCATCCATAAGAGGAGCAGGCATTGCTATTAAATGACCTTCCATGTACTTGTTGTACCACATGCCCTCTGGAACTTTAAAATCAGTCGGGGTATCTTTGTAGCCAAGTAAAAGGGAATGAATGTAATCGGCACCTTTTGGTCTAGCCTTTACTATAAGTGATAAATCGGGAGGGTATGCACCATTATTAGCAGCTCTTGCAGCGTTATCATTTGGGTAAGGGTTTGCGAATCTATCAGAGGGAATAGCTTCTCTCTCAAACATATCCCCATCTTCATTAGGTCCATCTTCTACGAGAGATTCTGAAGCTATAGCTTTAATTTGTTGTTCACTAAAACCAAGATCAGCTAAATTTCTATAAGCTATTAAGTTCATGGAATGACAGCCAGAACATACTTCTTTATAAACCTTTAGACCTCTTTGTGCCGCTGATCTATCATAAGTTCCAAAAAAGCCTTTCCAAGACCAGTCGTACTTTGGAATATCAATTTTTGAACCAGCCGCTCCAGCAAAATTCACATTAAGTAATATAGTTAAAATGAAGAGTGAAAATATTCTCATTTTTAAGTGAGGGCTTTTTTATCTCTAAGAAAATTGGAAATAGTGAGGGGCTGTCTGGGGGTTTCTAAATATCCAACTAGCGGAGCAAGAACTAAAAAGAATAAGAACCAGTACGCGGTACCTATTCTTGATATTAATACATAGATATCTGAAGCTGGTTTTGCACCCATGTACATTAAAATAAAAAAGTCTAGGGCGAAGAGTAATACACATATTCTCCAAATAGGTCTGTATAAACAAGATCTTACTTTTGATGTATCAAGCCATGGTAATATAAAAAGCACAGCTATACTTCCAAACATAGCCAGAACTCCACCTAATTTATCAGGAATAGCTCTTAAGATCGCATAGAAAGGCAAAAAATACCATTCAGGCACAATATGAGCTGGAGTTACCATTGAATTAGCTCTTATATAGTTATCGCTATGGCCCATAATATTTGGAAAAAAGAAAAGAACGAATGCAACCACGATAAAAAATAAAACCATAGCTTTTGTGTCTTTGATTGTCATATAAGGATGAAAACTAAGTGTTTCATCCCAGTTCTGAGGCTCCATACCACTAGGATTATTTGATCCTGTCATGTGAAGTGTTATGACATGAAAGACAACTAGACCAACAATTGCAAAAGCTAACAGCCAATGAAGTACATAAAAACGATTTACAGTTGCGTCACTTACAGTGAAATCGCCTAGCAGTGTAAGTAAAATTGCATCACCCACAACAGGTATTGCAGAGAATAGATTTGTTATAACGGTTGCGCCCCAATAAGACATTTGCCCCCAAGGTAACGTGTAACCTAAAAATGCTGTGCCCATCATTAAAAGAAACATAAGCATTCCAAAGATAAAAACTAATTCTCTTGGAGCTTTGTATGAGCCAAAATATAAAGCTCTAAAAATATGAATGTAGACAGCGATAAAGAAAAATGAAGCCAAGTTCATGTGTAGATACCTGACTAACCAACCAAACTGAACATCTCTCATAATTCTTTCAACAGAATTAAAAGCATCCTCAGCTGAGGGCTTATAATGCATACCTAAAAAAATTCCTGATAAGATTAGACCTATAAGACAAAACATAGCTATTCCACCAAAAGACCAAAAATAGTTCAAAGATTTTGGAACAGGAAATTTTAAATATTCTGCCTCCATCATTCTAATTAGAGGTAGTCTTGAATCAATCCAACCCTTAACACCAGAGTATGGAGAACTTAATGTTTTTTTATATCCGTGCGGATCATTTGAACTCATAATTTTATCACCCTATCTTAATTCTATTGTCAGTTAAAAAAACGTAAGGAGGAACTTCTAAATTTTTAGGAGCCGGTCCTTTTCTAATTCTTCCTGAAGTATCATAATGAGATCCATGACAAGGACAGAACCATCCCCCAAAATCTCCTTTGTTATCTGTAGTCTTCTGACCAAGAGGAACACATCCTAGGTGTGTGCAAACTCCTAATACTACTAACCACTTATCTTGAAGAACTCTTGCGGAGTCATCTTGGATATCAATTAAATCGTCAAGATTTATTTCTTTAGCACTTTGAATTTCATCCGTCATTCTATGTTTGATAAAAACTGGCTTACCTCTCCATATGACTGTAAGACTTTGTCCTTCGGGTATGGGAGATAGGTCTATTTCAGTAGAAGCTAGTGCTAACGCATCTTTGCCTGGCTGCATCGTGCTAATAAAAGGCACCACAAGACTGGCGGCACCAACACCACCTAAGGTCATTGACGCTAATTTGATAAAATCTCTTCTTGGTTTATTATTTTCTGACATAGTTTTATTATTAATATGATTAGAATATTTTATTCGGAAGATATATCATAAGTAGTAGTCATCATGACGCATAAATTTGAGATTTGCCTCTATCAGCCTGATATGCCACAAAATGTTGCAGTAGCAATAAGAACGTCGGCCTGTATAGGTTTTCCACTCCATATCATTGACCCCCTCAGTTTTTCCTTCACAGATAAGCGATTTCGGGGAGCAGTTATGGACTATATGGAGCATTGCAATCTTATTAGACATAAAAGTTGGGAGAATTTTATTGATTTTAGTCAGGATAAAAAATCTCGTGTAATTATAGCTACAACCAAGACTAAAAAAAGTTTTTATGATTTTCAATTTATGGAAAAAGATATTGTAATTTTTGGAAAGGAAACAGCTGGTCTCCCTCAAAGTATACATGATGAAATTAAACTACGTATCACTATTCCCATGAATAAAAGTGTGAGATCTCTTAATTTAGCCACATCGGTAGCTATGATTTCAACTGAAGTATCAAGACAACTAATTAAGAAAATTTTTTAAAAACAATAATTCTCTATTCTCTTTAATAAAATTATAGGAATTTTTTGGATGACTCATTTGACTTATTTTTGATATTTCTTGTCTTATTTTATCTGGCTTTACGAAGTCTGTAATATTTTTTGATAACATTTTAATAGCATCTATATCTTCTTGCAATGAAGTGGGTTTCTCAAACAAAGATAAAAATCTTATGTACCTAATGGCTCTTAAATAATCTTCTTGAATTTGCTCAGTGGGATTTCCAATAAATCTTAATGTAGAATTTAATAAATCCAATTCGCCCAAATAAAAATCTGATATTTCACCCAAAAGATTAATATAAATTGAATTAAAAGTTAAATCTCTCCTAATAGAATCTATTTCAATTGTATCAGCTAATTCAACCTTAGCTTGTCTTCCATAATGATTAATATCTTTTCTAAAAGAGCTAATTTGTATATCTAAATTATTATATTTAAATGAGAGACTCTTATAATGATTATTTAAGGATATTTTAAAGTCTTTTTTTAACAGTTTAATAGTGTCATTAGTAATTTTAGGTACCACGATATCAATGTCGTGACTTTTAAAATCTTTTAATATAATTGCTCGGCTTGATCCACCTATAAAATAGATTTGATTTATCGTACTTTGAATTTTATTGAATATAAAATTTAAATCGAAATTAGCCATGTACTCGTGGACTAATGTCTTATAGTTATTCTTCACTTTTTAAACTCATTAATTCAATCCATCTATCTTCAGAATATTCTAACTTATTGTTATAATCCTGAAGTTTTTTTGTTAAATCAATAAATAAATCTTTATCTTTTTCATATAGATCTGGTTTACTTAAAATGTCTTCCATATTTTTAATATCAAAATTTAATTGATCAATTATGGAAGGAATTTTCTCTAACTCATATTCTAATTTATAGGTAAGTTTTTTAGAAGTATTGCTTGAGGTTTTACTTTTTGAGTTGTTTTTATTATTAAATGAATTCTTAAGATTTAATTTTTTTTCTTCTTCTAAAACAGATTGGTATTGCAGAAAATCACTATAGCCACCATTAAAAAATATTACTTTTCCATCCCCCTCAAAAAATAAAATTTTATTAACAGTTTGGTCCAAAAAATCTCTATCATGTGAAACAACTAGTAGAGTTCCTTTGTACTGTATTAGCATTTCTTCAAGTAAATCTAATGTTTCTATATCCAAATCATTTGTTGGTTCATCTAAAATTAGCCCTGTTTTAGGATTAGCTAAAACTTTCGAAAGTAGAAGTTTATTCTTCTGACCTCCAGACAAAGTTCCAACCGTTTCATTAACTTTTGAAGGGTCAAACATAAAATCTTTAAGATAACTGCAAACATGTCTTTCTTTGCCATAAACTTTAATGTAATCACCTCCGTTAGGAACTAGAATTTTTTTAATAGGTAGATCATCTTTAAGATCATTCCTCATTTGATCAAAATATGAGAATTCTAAATCTTTCTTCACTTTAACAGTCCCCTTGTCTACCTCCAACTCCCCGACTAAGATTTTTAAAAAACTTGATTTACCCGTTCCATTATTTCCAAGTACTCCAATACGGTCATCTTTTGCAATTTTAAAGCTAAAATCTTTTAGGATAATTTTCTCTGAAGGCGATTTGTAAGAGAGGAATGTATTATAAAATTCTATAATTGATTTAGCTTCATTATCAGAAGCGACAATTGCTTTCGTTTTAATTTTAGCGATTGCTCTTTTGTAAGACGATACATCATTTTCTAATTGCTGCTTTAATTCTTTAGCTCTTTGGACTCTTTTAATATTTCTTTTAACTCTTGCTTTAACGCCTCTACTAGCCCATTCAGTTTCGATATTTACAAATTGCTTTCTATTTCTTAATTCTCTAGCCTCTTGTTCCAACAAGTCTGCCGACCATTGATCAAAATTATTAAATCCCTTAGGACTAACTTTTAAATTACCTCTATCTAGCCAAAAAACTTTATTAGTAAAATTGTTTAAAAACTGCCTATCATGACTTACACACAGAATTGCACCATTGTAATTTTTGAGGTAGTTTTCTAACCATACAATCGATTCAAGATCTAAGTGATTAGTAGGTTCATCCAATAAAAGAATATCGGATTCTATGATAAGAGATTTGATTAAGCCTACCCTTCTTTTTTGACCACCTGATAGGGTTTTAATTTTTTTATTTTTATCTAAAAAAAGATTTTCACAAAAGATATCTATTTTATAATATTCATTTTCATCCAGAAATAATTTGCTTAATTCATCTTCAATAGTTTGATCTTCATTTATAAACTGAAAATCTTGATTGAAGTATGACAATTGCAGTCCTTCAGGCGACCATACCTCACCTTGATCTATATCTTGCTTCCCTGTTATTACATTCATGAGTGTTGATTTACCTACTCCATTTTTACCCACTAGCGCTATTAGTTCTCCACGATGCAAATTAAATGTTAAATCTTTGAAAATTTCCTTTTTACTATAACTGATATAGGCCTCTCTTAAGGAATAAATTAATGTGCTGCTCATTTGTGATTTAAATATTTTTTTTTGGCTGGGGCGGTAGGATTCGAACCTACGCATGCCGAGATCAAAACCCGGTGCCTTACCGCTTGGCTACGCCCCATCAAGTTACATGAACTTAACTGAAATATTCTGATTTTTCAATTGATGCAAGTGGAAAAAGACTTTTAAATTCATTAAAAAAAGATCTTTGATAAGAATTAGTCCTAAAAATAATGAAAACTCCTGACCCACTACCTGTCATTCCATACTTAATAAATAATTTATAATATTTTTTCAAAAATAAAATTATTTCTCTCATTTCCTTATTATAATGCATTGCGGGCAATAATAGGTCATTAGAACTCATATTCTCTGTAGATAAAAAAGTATTTTTAGGAATACTTTTTAAAAGGGAAAAAATTTTATTTGTAGGGTTTTTTTTAGAGGGAAATAATAAATAAATATTATTCCATCTGTAAGAAGGTTTAATCAGGGCTACATAGGACTTTATTCCATCAATTTTTTTTGGCATCAAATCTTTAAATAAACAAACATCAGAACCGATCATATGAGAATCGAAATCAAAATTACTGTCAGAAATAGAATGAAGTTCGTACAAGTATTTTAATACGACTGAAGCATTGGATGACCCACCTCCCAAACCATAACCAATAGGAATAAATTTAATAACTTTTATTGATAATGAAGTCTTTGTTGAATATTTCTTGTCGAAAAATTTTATAGTTTTTTGGATTATATCATTTTGAATTATTAATTTTTTTTTGGAACGACCATCTAAATATAAAATATTATTTTTAATACTTTTTTGAATATAAATATCATCAGATAATTTTAGTATAGCTATATTCGAATTTAATTTATGTTTTTGAATTTTCCTTAAATAACTAATCACCTTGAGATCAATATTGACTTTAGAATAACTTTTAAATTTAGTTTTCATAATTTCTATTCTGGACTTCTTCAAATCTAAAATAATTTTTATGAAAATTTAATATTTTAGCGTCCAAATACTGAGCTTCTTTGTTTCTACCTTGTTCTTTATAGACTTGAGATAAGTGATCAATAATTTCCGGTTCAGCAGGTTCTAATAGATACGCACTATGAATCCACTTTTCAGCAATATCAAAATTATTTTTTTTAAAATAAAGCCAGCCTAAGCTATCAAGTATTGCGCCATTATTAGCCTCAGTTTCTGATACAGCTTTTACTAGCATATTTTCTGCTGTTTCAAAATTTTTATCCATTTCAATCCACAGATACGCTAAATAATTTAATATGATTGGACTAGGATTATCTCCTGAATATTCAATACTTTTGAGAATAAATTCTTCAGCCTCAGAAGTTCTTTTTGATTCCTCTAAAAGGGCTCCATACCTAAATATATACTCAATAGATTGTGTTTCTTGAATCATTTTAAAGCAACAATTTTCCAAAAATGAGATGGACTGCTCTAAGTCCTCAGTGGCATAAAGAAAACTTGATACCTCAAAAGCCAAATTTAGTTGAAAATCAGGATCTGAAATATTATTTAAGGAATTATAATAATTCATTACATCTTCTTTATTAATGTTAAAAGAACTGGCATATTCTAAAAATAGTTTATGTTTCATAAAATTCAAAATTTCTAACTTTGAATTGAATGTATTTAGAAGATTGAATACTTTTTGATTTTTGGTTAATGAAAGCATTATTTGATATTTATCAATTAAATAATGATCATTATTATCAGGATCTAGCTCACTGAGCACAGACAAAATAGCCAGAGAATTCTCATATCGTTCTAATGTCTTATAATAATTAGATAGCTGATAAGCTTGCTCAAAGACTAATTGTTGATAGCTTAAAATTTTATAATATTTATCTACCCTCTGATCGCCAAGGAGAGCATAGTATTTGTTAATGAATAATTCTAAATTTGAACTATCTATATTGTATTCCTTTAAAATTTTTTTTAAAAAAATAATTTTTCTAAAATTGATACTAATAAATTGAGAATTTTCAAAATTTATTTGTGAATAAAGATTGATGAATTCATCTTTTTTTTGATTAAAGTAAAAATAACTTAATTTATTAAAATCAATAAAATTAGAAAAATTTGGGTCAATCGCTTTTAAATTATTATCAAAATTTATTTGTGATTTTTTGGTAATTTTTTTATTTTTACAATGTATTTGCCAAGCATTAAAAGCTTGTAAAAATGCATTTTCAAAAGATTGTAGATTTTGATTGTCAAAAGCAATATCTCTACATTGTTTTTTATCTAAGTTAATGAGGCCATTAAGAGTTATGTTGAGAAAATTTGATGATTTCAAATTTACTTTTTTAAGGTCCCAATCTTTTACTATTATTTTTTTAATAATATAGCCATCCATTAGACCATCTGAATTTTTATTTGAGTCTAGTTCACTCCAACTATAATAATCATGACTTCTCTCTGCTTGAATTATACTTAAAAGATTATTGCTGTTAGATGCATTTAAACATAAAGGGACAGAAAATAAAAAAACATAGGCTATTAAGATTGTAATAAATTTGCTAGTTTTACGACTCATGACAGATCAAGAATATCAAAAAAATATTTTAATGGAATTAATGAATATTGAAGAATTCAAAATTCAAATAAATTCAAATAAATCAACCGCTGCAAATCCTGAACCAAAAAATATAAAAATTAGTAAAACCTCTCTAAATCCTTATGACTCTAAAAATATTAATGATTTAACATCTATAGTTCATAATTTTTTAGTCGAAAAATCATTAAAATTATTAAATAATAATATAAATTTAGTTGAGGGCAATAAAGACTCAAAAATACTTTTTTTCTATGGTTATTGTAAAAAGTCAGATACTAAAATTATTGACGGAGAAGAAGGAGTACTTTTTGATAAAATGCTTAATGCAATAGATATGTCGAGAAATGACATATCACTTCTTTCGTATATACCCCGACAATTAGAAGATTTGAAAGATAATGAGGAATTTAATCTTTTTAATCAACTTATGAACTATAAACTAATAGAATTAATTAATCCGAAATATTTAATATTACTAGGTAACTTTCCAATAAAAATGTTATTAGGTTCGGATTTATCCTCAATGTCCTTGAGGGGTAAGTGGTTTGATTTTAATACACCCAATGACACTATTCCAAAAAAGACTAGAGTGCTTTATGAGCCTAAAATATTGATGAATAACACTGATTTAAAAAAAGATGCTTGGCAAGATTTAAAAGATATTAAAGCACAAATTGGAGGATGATGTTTAAGTATTTTCTAATAATTATTTTATTTTTCATGAGTTCTATTCAATCTCAAACGCTCACTAAACGAGATAAAGGCTTATACATGAAAATATTTGATCAATTTAGAAACGGTAATTTTACAGATGGAGAAATCAATATTGCTAAATTGGATAATGATATTTTATTAGGCCATGTTGAGGCTTTAAAACTATTGCACCCCACAAAACATAGATCTTCTTTTTTAGAACTAAAAAATTGGCTCTTAAAATATAACGATCATTATGAATCAAAAAGGATTTACAAACTTGCAGTTCGAAGGATGCCTGAAGGTGGAAAAAGTCCGAAAAAACCCATAGCTCCTATTTTAGAGAAAAAATATCTTATCAAAACAAAAGACAAAAAAGACACTTCAAACAATAGAAATAGGATATTTACCAAAGAAAATTATTCTAAAAAAGTATCCATATATAATACTATAAGGTCTAGAGTTGGGAGAGGATGGCCTACAGGAGCTCTAGAGTATTTTAACCAAAACAAGAGTATTTTCTCTGATTATGAAAAAAGTTTTTTACTCTCTAAAATTTCTAACGGATATTACCTAGCCAACTTAGATGATAAAGCTATTAAAACATTAGGAAATGAATCTTTCATTAAGGCCCCTTATTCAGAGGGTTTATGGATTAAAGGATTAGCTCATTATAGAAAACAAGAATTTGAAAAATCTTCCAAAAGTTTTTTAATTTTATCTAAGATTGCTAATAATTATTGGTTAGAGTCTGCTGGAGCTTACTGGTCGTTTATTTCTTCTTCTAAGATGCAAGACAAAAAAGATATCATGAAGGCTTCTATTGAGGCTTTAGAGAGAACATGTCAAAAACCCTATAATTTATACTCTTTACTATCTTGTTTTGTAATAAATAAGCCTATCGATATTACTTTAGGAAAAAATTTTAATGAATTGAATAAAAATTATGATCAATTTTCTCAAACCAAATTAGGACAAAGAATCGATGCATTATTAGAAATAAATGAAATTGGTATTGCTGAATTTGAAATTAATAGAGCTCAAAAAATATCAAATGAGTCTTTTAAAAAAATTATTTTAGGTTTTGCGATGAATAACGATTTAAGTTCCATGCAAATTAAAACTACAAAATTATTGTTTGGAGAATTTGCGGATTTAAATTTGTTATACCCTTCACCCAAATGGCTAGATGATTTAAATATCAATGGTCTTGATAAAAATGTTGTTATGGGTGTCGTAAGACAGGAGTCACAATTTAGTACCTTTGCAAAAAGTGGTAAAAGTGCCTATGGACTCATGCAAGTTCTGCCATCAACTGCTAAAATGATGGACAAAAAAAAGGACTTTCTAGGAAATAGAAGACTTTTATTCAATCCTTCAATAAATGTAGATGTTGGGACTAAATATATTAAATCACTACTTTCAACTAAATATATACAAGGAGATTTATTAAAAACTCTAATATCTTACAACGCTGGGCCTGGCAATCTTTCTAAATGGTCAAAAAAAACTGACTATAATGATGATAGTTTTTTACTGATAGAGTCAATTCCTTCAAGAGAAACAAGACTATTTGTTGAGAGAGTTCTTACAAACATAATTATATATGAGTTTCTTAATAATCAATCTGAAAATTATGCTAAACAATTAGTAGAAACTAATACTATAATATTAAGTTATGATAAATGAATCAATTGCATTCAAACAAATTGGTATAGCTGTAGTTACTATTTCGGATACTAGAAATGGTGAAAATGATAAATCTGGTACATATTTAAAAAAATCTATTATCAACAAGGAACACAAAGTTACAAAGTATGAAATTATCAAAGATGATGTGAGGTTAATTCAAAATACGATTCAGAAAATCAGTCAAGATCTACATGTTGATGTCATTATAACAACTGGTGGTACCGGTTTAACAGGCAGAGATAATACTGTTGACGCAGTTAAAGATATTTCAGAAATTGAGATTCCCGGATTTGGTGAATTGTTTCGTTACTTAAGTTATAAAAAAATAGGAACTTCCACAATACAATCAAGATCATCTGCATTCTTAGTTAATAAAAAATATGTCTTTTGTCTACCGGGTTCAGCCTCAGCTGTAAAAGATGCTTGGGAGCAAATACTTTACTATCAATTAGATATAAGACACAAACCTTGTAATTTTATTGAATTAATACCTAGGTTAAATGAATCGTAATATTATAGGTGTTGATGAAGTAGGAAGAGGATCTCTTGTTGGAAGCGCTATCATATGCGCCTTTAGATCCACTGATGAATTTTTTCAAAAATTTCCTTACGCACTTAGGGACTCAAAAAAATTATCGAAAAGAAAGAGGGAAATTATTTATGAAGAACTCAAAGATTTAAAACGTAAGAAATTAATAAATTATTCAATTATTTTTGGTAAAAAGAAAACTATTGAAAAATATAACATACATAAAACTGTGCTTTGGTGTATGGGAGCTGCAATTAGAGATATTTATCAAAATTCTGATAAAATAATAATAGATGGTGTTTTTATTCCTGAGGATTTAAAAAAGTTAGATATTGAAGCAGTAATTAAAGCTGATGATAAATTTCCACAAGTATCTGCTGCTTCAATTATAGCAAAGTGTTTTAGAGATGAATTAATGGCGAAGCTGCACAAATATGATAACCGTTTTTTTTGGGACAAAAATGCAGGATATCCGACAAAAAATCATCTTGGTAGCATTAAAAATTTAGGTATTAGTCCATTTCACAGAATTACTTATCAACCTATTTCTCAATTTATCAATAAGTTATAACCAAAGATATCAACAGGTATCTTGGATAAATTAATTTTTGATTCAATTTAACTATAAGATTCTTATTCATATGAATTTAAATAAAATATATTTGGGAAATTGCGAAGACTTGTTTAAAAAAATTAAGGACAAGTCAATTGATCTAATATTCTTAGACCCACCATATTTTTTACAGCTAGACAAGCAGCTCACTAGACCAAATCATTCTCTTGTCAAGGGCGTTGAAGAACAATGGGATAAATTTGATGGTTATGAGGAATATGATAATTTTACCTATAACTACCTAAAAGAATGTAAAAGAGTTTTAAAAGACGATGGCACGCTTTGGATAGTGGGTTCGTACCATAATATCTATAGGATTGGTGCAATTCTTCAAAATTTAGATTATTGGATATTAAATGATGTAATATGGTCCAAAACTAACCCTTTACCTAATTTTAGAGCGACTAGACTCACAAATGCTCACGAAACACTCTTATGGTGCTCTAAATCGAAAAAATCAAAATATAAATTCAATTATCATGCATTAAAAACAGCTAATGAAGATAAACAAGAAAGAAGTATATGGAGTTTTCCAATATGCTCTGGAAAAGAAAGAATAAAAAATAAAAATAATAAGACAGCACACCCTACTCAGAAACCCTTGGCATTAATGAAAAAAATTATCACTCAATGTTCTTCAGAGTCAGATATCCTTCTAGAACCATTTGCTGGTACAGGGAGTTTTTGTGCAGCAGCTAAATACTTGGGAAGAAACTTCATAGGATTTGAGCAAAATAAAGAATATTCAGACTTAGCAAATCAGAGAATTAAAGAAGTAAAAAAAATTAATAAATCTATCTTAGAGCCATTAGAGAAAGACGTACCTAAGAAGAAAATACCTTTTGGAAACTTGGTTCATGAAGGATATCTAGAACCTGGTGAAACACTTTACAATAGTAAAGATACTAAAAGAGCTACAATCCAATCTGATGGATCAATTAAAATTGATGATAAAAGAGGATCAATTCATCAAATAGCAGCGTTAGTTAATAATACCTCTTCATTTAACGGATGGGATTATTGGCATTATAAAAATAAAAATCAAGAACTAGAGTCTATTGATATTTTAAGAAATAAATTAAGGGACTAAAACTAAGATTTTTTTATATAAAGTAGGCAAAGGTATACTAGCTATATCTTTTAAATCGAACCATTTAAATTTTTTATTTCTTGATTTAGTGAAAAACTCAAAAACTTTAATTTGAAAGTTGTGATTAGTGATTGTGTATTTTATATCTTTTATTTTTTTTGATTGGCTAGTTGTAAACAATTCACTTGAGAATTCGTCTTGACTATTTGGTAAATGCTCAAAGCCATCAAAAAAACTTAAATTTGGTTTTTTTAAAAAAGCTATTTGTTCTTTATGTCTAATAATAAAAAAACTTATTTTAATTTTTTTGTTTGAAACTTTCTTAAACTTAATAGTCTGTATTTTTTTTTGGTTTTTAGAAAATAGATATTTTTTTAAATCTAAACCATTTATGATTAGGTCATTATTTTTTTTAATGGCTGATGAAAGATCCATCAGCGCCTCTGTAAAATCCCTGCTATGATTTTTAGGCCAAATAAATTTTAGAATAATTTCTATTTGTTTATGACTTAATTCAGAACCATATAATCCTGAGAAAACTCGTTGAATATTAATATCAACAGGACTGTCTGGTAGATTATAGCCAATAGCTCTAATTGCTGATGCTGTATAAACTCCAATACCAGGTAAAGTCAATAATAGTTTTTTTTGTTTTGGAATTTCAGACCTATAAGAGGTATTTAAAATTTTAATAGTACTCCAAAGATTTCTTGCTCTTCTGTAATAACCTAATCCTGACCAATAGGTTAGAAGTTCTTTTTCTGAGGATTTTGTAAAAGATTTAAAATTAGGATACTTTTTCAAAAAAACAGGAAATTTTTTTTCAACTGTGCCAACTGTAGTTTGTTGTAGCATAATTTCAGAGATATAAGTAGTGTATGGAGTTCTTTGCTCTCTCCAAATTAACTTTCTATTATTTTTTTTAAACCATAGTAAGATACTTTTTGTAAAATGTCTTTTTTTAAGAAATTCAGAAAATTGGATGATGTTGCTTTCCATTTAGTGAATCACCTTAATAAAAAAAAATTAAAATTAAACCTACTTCTAAACAAAGATTGGGAAAAAGTAGTTGGAATAGATTTTTTTTCAAAGACAAAATTAAAGACATTATCATACCATCAAAAATCTGATTCTTGCTCAATTGAGATATTGTGCGATCCATCTATAGTTTTTGACTTAAGATCAAGGCTTCCAGAAATCACACTAAGGGTTGAACAGACTATTGGTATGAGAGTCAAAAAGATCCATTTTTTTCAGGATATTTTTAGTAGCCAGTCCTCGAATAAAATAACTATTAATAATAAATACGAACATTTATCAAAAAAAGTTAATAAAATAGAATTAAATGGTATAAAAGATGTCGATGCAGATTTAATTTTTGAAAGGATAAATAGGTCAATAAAGAATGAAAATAAATAAAATACTATTACTTATATTTCTTATTTGTGGTTCATTAAACGCTGAAAGTATAAATTATAAAGGTTTTATCAAAGATGAGATACCTTTAATAAAGTCAAATAATCCAAATGCTGTCGATATAATTGAATTTTCATCTTTTACATGCTCCCACTGTAGGGATTTTCATACAATTACTTTGCCTGAAATTAAGCAATCAGAAATTATTGACGATATAAACTATTACATTATTGATTTTCCTTTAGATTATTTTGCTTTTTATGCCTCTAGGATTGGTAGTTGTATTGGGGATAATCGATCAACATTTACAGATATTGTTTATGATCAACAAGATACTTGGAAAAAAATATACAAAAGTTCAGAACCCGAGAGTCAATTTGAACTAGAAAATACTCTCATGAACTACGCTCTGCAATTGGGCCATTCTGAAAGTAAACTTCTTCAATGTATTAAAAACGAGGATATGCAAAATAAATTATTGGCTAAACAAATGGAGGCTCAGAAAAAATATAAAGTAGAATCCACTCCAACATTTTTGATTAATGATGAAAAAATAATGGGAAACCAACCCGCAGTAAAATTTATAGATATCATCAAGAAAAAATTAAAAGAATAAATTGCTGAATTTAGAAAAATTATCTATTAAAGGTTTTAAGTCGTTTGTCGAACCGACTGAAATTGAAATTAAATCTGGCTTAACTGGTATTGTAGGGCCTAATGGATGCGGTAAATCAAATATAGTTGAAGCTATTAGATTTGGATTAGGTGAAGTCTCAGCTAAACAATTGCGTGATAAAGAAATCGATGATTTAATATTTGCTGGCACTGAAAATAGACCTTCTTGGAATCTAGCTGAAGTAAGTCTTCATTTAAATATAGAGGGTACAAGTTCTGAGAAGAAATATGAATCAAAAGAAGTTGAAATTAATAGAAAAATTTTTCGTGGTGAAGGGTCCAGCTCTTATATCAATAGTAAGGAGGTAAGACTCAAAGATATTCAATTATTATTTGCAGACGCATCAACTTCAGCTAGATCAACTTCAATTGTGAGCCAAGGCAGAATTGGTGCCATAACTCAAGCTAAACCTGAAGATAGAAGAATGGTTTTAGAAGAAGCTGCAGGAATTTTAGGTTTACAGGCAAGAAGACATGACGCAGAATTAAGAATTAAAGCCGCCTCAAATAATCTTTTGAGAGTAGAAGATGTAATTAAAACCTATGAAGAACAATTAGCAATTCTTAAAAAACAATCCAAAGAAGCAGAAAGATTCAAAAACATTTCCTCACTAATTAAAAATGCTGAAGCTTCTGTTTTTTATGTAAAAAGAGAAACCATTCTTAAGACCATTGAGGCTCTAGATACTGAAAAAAAAGCAATAGAATTCAGAGTAAATGATCAAAAAAATGAGGTTTTAAGGAATAATACATCCTATGAGGAACTTAAAATTAAAATACCTCCTATGAGAGAAAAATCATATTCGCTTAATTCCGAATTAGAAAGACTTGACATGTCTATTGAAAATCTTAAGCAGGAAGAATTAAGGTTTGAAGAGCACAAAAGTAATCTTGAATACCGTCTAAATCAGCTGCAAAAAGATCTCAATGCCGAGATAACCCAAAAAAAAGACACAGATACAAAAATTGAGCTGATAAATAAAGAATTTGATGAACTTAGTAACAGAGAGTTCAAAGAAGGTGTCACTGAGGACTCAAAAAATCGTTCTGATAAAAGCCTATTAAACCAGATTGGCTTTAAAAAAGATTACGAAAAAATTGTTGCTGCTATATTTGGTAAAGAGTTGCTTGCAGCCTTAGAGAATGACGGGGCTTTTTATTGGTCGGAAAGTAGTGAATTATTTCAATCTTCTTCTTTCAACTTTCCTTGCACACTGGCAAGCGAAGTAATTAAAGGACCTAAGCAAATTTTAAATAAATTAAATTATATTGCTATCGTCGATACTAAAGATAAAGGAGAAGAATTTTCTAACGCTCTTTTACCTGGTCAGGCGATTGTAGATTATTCAGGCAATTTCTGGAGATGGGATGGACTTTTTATTTCACACGATTATGAGCAAAATATTTCATCTATAATTACCGAGTTAAAAGAAAAAAGATTAAATGATTTAAAAAAGCAAATGAATGAATGGAAAGGCATTTCGGATTTAACCAATCAGAAAATTAAAAATTTAAATGAAAGAATTCATACTACTCAGCAAGAAGTTGAACTCTCTGGAGCAAGTCCTGAAAATATTGAAGAAAAAAGACAATTTATTTTAAATAAAGTGCAAGAGCTTAGATTGGAAAAAAACAATTTTGACAATGAACTTCAAAGAGAAGAGAGTCTATTGGAGTCATTATCCAAAGATCTTCGTAACACAGAACAAAACTTTTCTATCATCAAAGAGAGTATGATTAGAAAAGAGTCAGAAATTCAAAATCAGCAAAATCTTTTAAGTCAATTGGCTTCTAATTGTTTAGATAAAATTGGAATTGATATAGTGAATTTAGAAAATGAAATACCTGACTTTAAAAAAGACACCAATTTAGAAACGTCGGAGAATAGAGTATCAAGACTTTATTCTGAAAGAGAAAGAATTGGTGCTGTGAACTTATTGGCCGAAGAAGAATATACAAACTTAAGATCAAAAGTTGATGAAACAATTAAAGATAAAAACGATATTGAGGAGTCTATTGAAAAATTAAAGACGGGAATTAATAAAATTAACAAAGAAGGTATTGATCGTTTGAAAGATGCATTTAAAATTGTAAATGAAAATTTTGAAAGATTATTTACCAAGCTTTTTGGTGGTGGAAAAGCGTACCTAAAATTAGTTCAAAATGATGAAGATCCTTTGAACTCTGGTTTAGAGATGTTTGCAAGCCCTCCAGGTAAAAAAATGCAAAACATTAATTCATTATCAGGTGGGGAGCAGGCATTAACAGCAATTTCTCTATTATTTGCAGTCTTTATTGCCAACCCTTCTCCTTTTTGTATTTTAGATGAAGTAGATGCGCCTTTAGATGATAATAATGTCGATAGATATTGCAGTATGGTTGAAGAAATTTCCGAAATGGTCAAAACTAAATTTATTATTATTACTCACAATAGAATGACTATGTCTAGAGTGGATAGACTGTATGGAGTTACTATGCCGGAAGAAGGTGTATCACAATTAGTTTCTGTCCAACTCGAAGAAGCTGTTCAATATGCAGAATGATCAAAAGGACTTAAAAGGCCTAAGTTTTGCATATAGAATCTCTAGCGAACTGATTGCAGCCGTTATAGTGGGAGTTCTTTTAGGTTTATTCCTTGATAAATTACTGGACACAAAACCAATTTTCTTAATATCATTGATAATACTAGGTTTTTTAGCAGGATTATTAAATATTTACAGGCTTATAAGTCGCATAGAAAAAAAGGAATAAAATTGTTTATATAGCGCATGTCTAAAGGTGATAGCCCATTAAAACAATTTGAAATTAAGCCATTAGTTGACCTCGAACTTTTTGGTATAGACATATCTTTTACAAATTCTTCCTTATGGATGGTTATAACAACTATTCTAATATTAGCTTTTTTTTCATTGCCTTTTTTAAAATCAAATAAAAAAACAAATTCAATTGATGACCTTTACCCATCTAGAATACAAGTTGCAGCAGAATTAGGATTTAATTTTATTACCAACTTAATTGAAGACACAGTTGGAAAGGAAGGTAAAAAGTTTTTTCCTTTAGTTTTTTCTCTTTTCATGTTTATTTTGTTTGGAAATATCTTAGGTATGGTTCCTTACAGTTTCACCTTTACAAGCCATGTTATTGTTACTTTCGCTTTAGCTTTAGGTGTATTTATATTTGTCACCGTTTTAGGATTCGTTAAGCACGGCATTAAATTTTTTAGCTTTTTTGTAATACCTGGATTGCCATGGTACATGCTACCATTATTAATCCCCATTGAAATCATCTCATATCTTTCTAGACCGATAAGTTTATCGGTACGACTATTTGCAAATATGTTAGCAGGCCACACACTTTTAAAAGTTTTTGCTGGCTTTGTATCCGCCTTAGGATTACTAGGCATATTACCATTAGTCTTTATTGTTGCCTTAACAGGTTTAGAAATATTAATAGCTTTTTTGCAGGCTTATGTTTTTGCTATATTAACATGCTTGTATATTAACGACGCGTTACACTTACACTAGATTTACTTTAAGGAGGTAAAAATGGAACTAGAAGGACTTAAATACTTAGGAGCAGGCCTAGCGGTTATCGGTGTTATCGGTGCCGGAATAGGAATTGGAAATGTTTTTGCAGCATTTATTACAGCTGTAGGAAGAAATCCAGCAGCTAGAAATGAAGTATTCACAATGACAATGTTGGGATTTGCTTTGGTAGAAGCTATCGCCCTTTTTGCGCTAGTTATCGCTTTAGTTATTTTATTTGCATAATAAATGCCACAACTAGAACAAACTGAATTTTTCTTATCTCAGCTTTTTTGGCTGGTAGTGTTATTTGTAATACTTTTTGTTGTACTTACATATTTTACACTCCCTAAAATAAGAGCTTTTTTGAATAAAAGAGATACTTTTATAAATGACCATCTCTCCAAACAGGATGATCTAATCAAAAAAGCTGAGACATTAATTAACGAATATGAAAATAAGATTATTCAAGCAAAACAAGAAGCTGACTCAATAATAAATAATGCAAAGTCTCAAGCCTTGGAAGAAAGTGGCAAATTACTCAAAATTACAGAAGATAAAATTAAGCAACAAATTAAAGACACAGAGGACAGAATTAATAAAGAGAAGAAAATAGCTTTAGAAGATTTAGATAAAGAGATTAACGCAAGCGCTTCATTATTTATTGCTAAAGTAACAAATCAATCATCTGAAGAGATTAAATTATCATGATGTATCTACTTGAGGATCCAAAATTTTGGTTATTGGTTTCTTTCATAACATTTGTCATTTTAATGATAAAACCTTTCAAAAAATTTATGATTGGTGGTTTAGACTCTAAGATTGAAGAAATTAAAAAAAGTATCAATCTCTCTCTTGAGAGCTTTACAATTGCTGAAAAAAAATTGAATGAAGCGACTCAATCAACAAAGGACTTAGATTCTAAAATTAAAGAAATATTAGAAGATGCTAAAATACAAGCAGATGTGGTATCCAAATCAATGATTGAAAAAAATCAAAATACTATAATTTCAAAAGAAAAAAATTCACTTGAAAGAATTAAGCAAATTGAACTTGCTACTATTCAAACAATCAAATCACAAGCTTCTATAAAATTAGATGAGATATTAATGAATTATTTTGAAAATATGCCAAGTAAAACAAAGACTAATATTCTAAAAAACAAAATAGAAGAGCTTAATAATTTTCAATAATATCTAATTAACTGCTGAAAAAAATCTTAGACCTTTTGAATAATCGGATAATTTTAAAGTAAAGGATGTATAGGAATTAATTTCCACTCTATCTAAAAAAGGAGAATCGATTTTTGTATTCCATTTAATATCGTTATTAAAAAACACTTCCTCAACAATTGAGTGTATTTTTAAATTCTCTTCTCTGTCTGTAACAAAAAATAAAGAATTAAATTTTCCTTCGAACAACTTGTCATTAGGTATATTTAAGAGCTGATAATTATTCGTGATTTCGAAATAAGCGTTATTAGGATCATTAAGTTGTCTATAACAATTGATATTGGGTTTATTTAAGATAGACAAAATAGCGTTATTTTCATACAAAATTGTATCAGCCTCAGAAATAATAAAATGTTTAGGGCAATCTAACTGCTGAGTTATTTCCTTATCTTCTTTAAATGAACAAGCTGAAAATAATTGAGAAAAAATAATAATTAAAATGATAATTTTGTACATTATGCTAAAACTAATTATTAAGTAATAAATGGAAAAATCAATCAATATTAATGTTTATGTAGCTGAATACAGAGGCTTCTGTGCAGGTGTTGATAGAGCAATTGAAATGGTTGAAAAAAGTCTTTTGAAATACGGTGCACCTGTATATGTAAGGCATGAAATAGTTCATAACAAATATGTAGTAGACGAACTAAAAGAAAAAGGAGCTATATTTGTTGAGTCTTTAATGGACATACCTAAAGACACTAAAGCACCTGTGATCTTTTCTGCTCATGGTGTTAGCAAGGATGTAATACGATCAGCTAAAGATTTAAATTTATTTCACTTAGATGCTACATGCCCTTTAGTAAGTAAGATACACCGTGAAGTTGAAATTTTAGAAAAAGATAATTTTAAAATAATTATGATAGGTCATAAGTTTCATCCAGAGGTTATTGGAACCATTGGTCAAGCAAAGAATAAAGAAAATATTATTCTTGTAGAAGATGTAAAAGATGTTGAAGCATTAGATTTTAAGAAGAATCAAAAAATTGCATATGTAACCCAAACCACATTATCTGTTTATGATACCTCAAGTATTGTTAAGGCTATAAAAGAAAAATTCCCAGATATAACCGAACCAAAAAAATCAGATATATGCTATGCAACTTCAAATAGACAGTTATCTGTTCAAGAACTTGCAAAAAAAGTAGAAGCTTTTTATGTAATTGGTGCAAATAATTCCTCAAATTCTGTAAGATTAGTAGAAACTGCCAAGCTTTTCGGTTCACCACATGCACTGCTAGTTCAAAATATTGATGATTTTGACTTTCAAGCCTTAAAACATTATAAAAATATAGGTTTAACTGCTAGCGCTTCAGCTCCTGAAGAGCTAATCAGAAAATTTGTAAGTAAGTTAGAAGAAAATTTTTCCATAACAATCAATGATCAAAAAATACCAGAAAATGTAAAATTTAAAGTGCCCAACTTTTTAAATTAATGGCTGTTTATACAAATATATCCCAATCTGAAGCTCAAATATTATTTATCAATATTGGTAAAATTACACAATTAGAGGGCATACAAGAAGGTGTTGAAAATACCAACTATAAAGTCACGTTAGAAGATAATAAAAAATATATTCTCACGATTTTTGAAAAAAGAACAAAAGAAGAAGATCTACCATTTTTCAATAATGCAATGCTAGAGTTCAAAGAAAAAGGTATTTCTTGCCCCACAGCATTTGAGTTAGATGGGAAAAATATCTTTAAGATAAAGAATAAAAATTGTTCTATTTATAACTTTTTAAAAGGAAGACCAACAAAGATAATTAACAAAGATGTCTCTATTTCTTTGTCAGAAATGATGGCAAAAATGCATATGATTGGCAGAGAGTCAAAATTGAATAGGTATAATACGATGTTGATACCATCATGGTCATACATACTTGGCAAATTTCATGATTTTAAAGAACATAATTTTAATGAAGAACTAAAATTAGTTTCAGAGTCTATTGAAGAAATGCGGGGTCAATTTCCTAATAATTTGGATACTTCATTAATTCATGCTGATCTATTTCCGGATAACGTTTTTTTTGAAAATAATAAAATTACAGGGATAATTGATTTTTTCTTTTCGTGTAATGATACAATCATTTATGATTTATCGACATTAATAAATTCATGGTTTTTTGTAGATAAGTTTAGTGAAGAAAATTGTAAGCTATTTTTAAATAACTATTTAAATAAAATAAATTTATCTAAATATGAGAAGGAAAATTTTAACTTTTATTTAAAGGCTAGTGCTATAAGATTTTTTTTAACAAGACTTCACGATATGTATTTTAATAATTCAGGTGATGTAAATCATAAAGATCCAATGGATTTTTTCCATATTCTTAGATTTCATCAAAAAAATAATTTAGAAGATTTCATTTGATAACTGTTTATACAGACGGGTCATGCCTTGGTAATCCAGGAATTGGTGGTTGGGCTTTTGTTTTAAAATCTAAGAGTCAGTATTTATCCCATTATGGCTATGAGAAAGAAACTACAAATAATAGGATGGAACTTACTGCAGCTATAAAAGCTTTAGAATTTCTCAGTAAAGACAATGAGCCTATAACTATCATTACTGATAGTAACTATTTAAAAAATGGTATTAATAACTGGATCACAAACTGGAAAAAAAATAATTGGAAAACTGCAAATAAAAAACCAGTTAAAAATAAAGACTTATGGTTAATTCTTGATGATCAAACCTCTTTCAAAAATATAAATTGGAACTGGGTTAAAGGGCATTCTACAGATAAATATAATAATGAAGCTGATGAGTTAGCTCGGGAGGCTGCTGAAAATTTAATTCAATCTTTTTGAAATTGAGTCTAGTGTTTCTAAATTTTCAATTGGGCCAATCGCAGAAATTGTAATAGCTGATTCAATTATTTTTAACCTAGCTTTTTCTAAATCTTCAAGAGTAATAGCATTAATTTTTTTCATTCTTTCCTCTTGAGGAATTACTCGATCAAATAATAACTGTTGCGTAGCATTCATTTGGGCTCTTCTAGAAGTACTTTCATTCCCCATTAATAAAGATGATTTAAATAATGCCTTTGCTCTTTTGAGTTCCTCAGGCGCAAAAGATTTGGCATCAACATTTAATTGGTCACAAAGTACGGGTATTAATTCTTTTATCTCTTTTGACCCTGTTCCAGCATATATACCAAAACTACCGGTATCTGTGTAAGAAGAAGAAAAACTGGATATAGAGTATACTAGCCCTCTTTTTTCTCTAATTTCCTGGAATAATCTTGAGGACATGCCTGAACCAAGAACAGCTGAATATAAGGCTGTAGGATAGTATAAGTCTGAGAAATAATCGACACCATCAAATCCTAAAACAAGATTAACCTGCTCTAAATCTTTATTTTGCCTGTACTCTCCTCCTAGATATTTTGAATTTTCTGAATAATTATTTTTACCTCGAGGCAGATGATTAAATTTACTGTCAATCAAATCGATAACTTCTTGCTCATTAAAATTACCTGAAACAGAAAAAACCATTTTTTCAGGATTGTAAAAATCATTCATAAAGCCATTTACTTCATCACGTTTAATGTTTTTGATAATATCTGTAGTTCCTAATATAGATCTTCCCATGGGCTGATTTGGATACGCTGTCTCTTGCCATTTATCAAAAACTAAATCATCAGGAGTATCTAGGTACATACCTATTTCCTGAAGAATTACACCTCTTTCTCTATCTAGTTCCTTAGGGTCAAAAGATGAAAATTGCATAATATCGCTGATGATATCAACAGAAGTTTTAATGTCTTCCTTTAGGACTTTCATATGATAAGCCGTAATTTCTCTGGATGTGTAGGCATTTACATGACCACCGATCATTTCCACTTCATCAGATATTTGTTTTGCTGATCTATTCTTGGTGCCTTTAAAGGCCATATGTTCTAATAAGTGAGCTACACCATTATTTTCTTTAGTTTCATTTCTAGCGCCCACATAAACCCACATTCCAACACAAACAGTTTCAACAGAACTGACATAGTCAGTTAAAACAGTGACTCCATTTTTAAGCTTTTTAAGATTTGGCATTTTTTATAATATAATTTTTAAAAACATCATAGTCATTACCTAAAATGTCATACCTCTCAGAATTATTAAAAGAGATACTTTTATCAAACACTGAATTAGTATCACCAATTGACGCAATAACTGTTTCTTGAAATTTAACAGGATGAGCGCACGCTAAAGCGCATGTATTATCTAAATTTAAAGATCTAGCTACTGAGACACCAACTGCTGTGTGAGGATCTATTACTACATTACTAATTTGAAATGTTTTTCTAATCTCTTCAGTTACTTGTAAAGAACTGGCCATTCCTGACTTAAAAAATTCACTAATTTGGATATAGTCTCTCTGGTCTATTCTAAGAGAGTTATTTTTTAATCCAATATTTGAAAATACTTCTTTTGTTTTTTCAGGTCCAATAAAATCATGAATAAGTCTTTCAAAGTTACTTGAAATAACAATATCCATACTTGGACTATTCGTTTTCAATACTTTTTTTATAGACAAATCATTATTAGAAATAAACCTATGTAAAATATTATTTTCATTAGTAGCAGCCACTAAATTATTAATTGGGAAGCCCATTTTTTTGAGAATATAAGCAGCATAAATATTTCCAAAGTTACCTGTTGGCACTACAAAATTTGTAAAACCATAGTTACTTAATGCCCAAGCATAATAAATAGTTTGAGGTAAAATTCTAAACCAATTAATTGAATTAACGGCAGTAAATGACTGGTCTTGAGTTAATTCACTATCATTGAATGCTTTTTTTACAATTGACTGACAATCATCAAAAGTGCCTTCTAGAGCTATATTAAATACATTGTCACTACCTGTAGTGGTCATTTGCTTTCTCTGAAATTCAGAGGTTCCGTTATGTGGATGTAAAATACAAATTTTTATATTTTTTAAATTTTGAAATGCATGTATAGCAGCGGAACCAGTATCACCAGAGGTTGCGCCTATTACCACTAATGATTTATTATTTTTTTTTAAATAAAACTCATAAATTTTTGCTAATAAACACATTGCATAGTCCTTAAAAGCTAGTGTGGGTCCGTGAAATAGGTTTAAAAGAGTAACGTCTTTAAGATTTGTAGTTGAGACGATACCTTCATCAAAATTCTCATAAGCCTCGTTAATAATATCTCTAATTTCAGTACTAGAAAATAAATCAAGGAGAAATTTTTCTAATATGCTAAAGGCAATAATTTTAAAATCTTTATTTTTAAGATTTGTAATTTCCTGATTGGTGAATGAAGGAAATTCTTTGGGTACAAAAAGCCCACCATCAGGTGCTAAACCTAGATTTAAAACATCTTCAGAGGTAAAAATCCTATCCTGATCTCTTGTACTAACATACTGCATAAGATTATACTTTAAATCTTTCTTTCAAATGTTTCACTAAATAGTTTGGATTTAAATCCTCATTAGATATTTTATTTAATATCTCAGAAGTACTGAGTTCAGAACCAAATTGATGAACGTTATCAATAAGCCACTGTGAGACACCTTCCATATTATTTACATTAGGACTTATAATAAATTGATCATAGCTAGGACAATTATATTTTAATTGAGAAGCCATCATTGCACCTGTAGCGTAAGTTGGAAAATATCCATACATCCCCTCAAACCAGTGGATATCCTGCAAAATACCTTCGCTGTCATTGATAACATCAATATCAAGCATATCCTTATACATTTTATTCCAAATTTCTCTGATATCACTTAAATCGATGTTTTCAGAAAATATTATTTTTTCAATTTCATAGCGTATATAAATATGAATTGGATAGGAAAATTCATCAGAACTTACTCTTATTGGATTCATTCTAACTGAGTGATAATTTTGTTTAAATATATTTAATAAATCTTCTTGATTATTAAATTTTTTCATAATTAAGCTAAAAAAATCAAGTGATTTAAAAATATGATTTTCAAAAAATAAAGACTGACTTTCGTGAAATGTTAAACTACGAGCTTGGCCTATTGGCTGATATAAATTGTTAGATGGTCGATTTTGCTCATATAACCCATGACCCGTCTCGTGAAAAAGAGCAGACAGAGATTCAAAAACATTTTTTTCAAACCTAGTGGTAATTCTTATATCATTATTTGCCCCTCCGCAAAATGGATGACTCGATAAATCTATTCTTCCTCTGTTAAAATCAAATTTAAGAGCTTTTAAAAAAATTTTCATTTCACTTAATAAATCAGAATTAGTCATATGTAATGAAGGTATGCTCGTATTATGAATTTTATTAATATTTAAATACGTGGGTATAATATTATTTCGAATTACAGAAAATAAATCATCAATTGTTTTTGAAGATAAATCCATATCGTATTTATTAATTAATGAGTCGTATGGTGATTTAGTTGAATTTGATGATAATTGTTTAGCCTCTTCTTTAGTTAAAGTAAGAACATCATTAAAAAGATCTTTTACAATAGATATATCATTTTTTTCCTTTGACAATCTCCAAGCTTGTTCGCATTGAATTTTTTTTCTTGTTAGTTTTTCTTTTAAAAGAGGATCTACAGAATTTTCCTGACGAATAATATTTTTCATTAGTATGAAATTTTTTTTGTCAAAATCAGATAAATTATTAACTACGATAGAATTAATAATACTTTCAATCTTATCACTTCTTAGAGTTTTATCAGTCAATTTACTTAATACAGCTAATTGTTCAGATCTTGATTCAGAACTACCTTGAGGAAGATAAGTGGCATTGTCCCAAAAAAGAATACCCCCAATATCATTCAATGTATAATATTCTTTAAATATGTTTTTTAATTCATTCATTCTTATATCTTCTATTTATTACCAGCATTACTAAACTCGTAAAACTTAATAAGTACCATGTAAGTAAGTACTGTAAATGACTATTTCGTAAGAGATTCATCGGATTAACAAAGTATTTATTTATAGAAACTTCAGCTAGAACAAAATATTGATCAAGTTGAATTTTTTTTTGATAGAAATTTTCTAAATCAGGTCGACCTGGATAAAACCATTCATTTTTACTAACATTATTCTCTGGAGTAAAATAAGGTTTTTTATTAAAATAATTTCTTAAATATATTTTGTATGTTTTAGTATTTAAGATTTGATTATATATATCATTAATGTTCTCTTTATCAGTACTGCTAATCCAGCCAGCATTTAATACGGTTATTAAGTCAGTATTTTTAAAAACAGGGAAATAAAGATGGAATCCATTCTTACCTTGATATGTTTTAGATCCAACAAAAATTGGATTATTTTGAATACTAAAGTTATTCGACGATATGACTCCTGTTAATTCTGGATATATAATGCTTTCATCAAAGATGGAAGGATTATTAATTGATTGCTCTACATTATTAATAAGATCATTTTTCCATATTAATCTCTGGTATTGCCATGTTCCTAACAAAAATGTTAAGCAACATGCAAAAACAAAAAAAATAGACAATGAATTTTTTTTATTCAATGGTGCTGATATTTTTTAAAAATAAAAAATGATTTGATTTTTTTTATTATAAAGATTGAAGAGGAAAGAATGATTAAGGGCCATAGTAATATATGAAATAAATATGGAGGTTGAAAATTAAACTCAATAAATATAGCTAATGGTATAATCGAAAACCCTAAGATCAAGATAGAGAATACCGAAGGCCCATCACCACAGTCATGATTTAAAAGATCTAATTGACACTCTTTACATGAGTTATTGACTGTCAGCCCTGATGAATATAAATCTCCCATACCACACTTAGGACATTTGCTTTTTAGGATAGTGTTTAATAAAGAGGGATTTATTTATCTACCCCACCAATAAACACTTACATATAGAAACAGCCAAACGACATCAACAAAATGCCAATACCATGCAGCAGCTTCAAAACCAAAGTG
This sequence comes from Alphaproteobacteria bacterium, assembly GCA_029246865.1. Classification (GTDB taxonomy): domain Bacteria; phylum Pseudomonadota; class Alphaproteobacteria; order HIMB59; family HIMB59; genus HIMB59. The sequence continues at coordinate 86,713 of JAQWMI010000018.1, read as the reverse complement.
TCTTTCTGGTGTTAAATGGTTTTTCTGAGCTCTAATTAAGCAAACAAATAAGAAAATAGTTCCAACTAGAACATGAAACCCATGAAATCCTGTGGCCATGTAAAATGTAGAAGGATAAATGCCATCTGTGAAACCAAAATGAGCATGTTGATATTCATAGGCTTGTAAAAGGCTAAAGAAAAAACCTAATGCTACTGTAATTTTTAAGCCTTTTATCGCTTCCTTAATATTTCCCTCCCTCACTTCATGGTGAGCCCAAGTGCAGGTAGAACCTGAAAGCAGAAGAATTAAAGTATTTAAATATGGAATATCTAAAGGATCGAAAGTTTCAATACCTTCAGGAGGCCAAATACCTATTCCAAAAGTACCAGTAAAAACATCTTTATAGTCTTCAATAAAAGATTTTGGTAAAAGACTTGCATCAAAAAATGCCCAGAAAAAGGCAACAAAAAACATTACTTCAGAAGTAATAAATAAAGCCATTCCATATCTCAATCCGATCTCGGTGATTGAGTTATGAACTTTTAACTCAGTGCTTTCTTTAATGATATCCTTCCACCAAAAAAACATCGTTAAGAGAATTGCGGTAAATCCTAGTGCCACTGGCCATATCATGTCGTAGTGCATATATAGTATAGCGCCTGCTGCTAAGAAAAGAGTTGAAAAAGCCCCAACAAAGGGCCAAGGACTTGGGTTAACAAGATGAAATTTATGTTTCTTTTTAGAGTCTTCAAATACTAGATCTACCATTATAAGAATGATTTCAATCTATTTTGCGGAAAAAGGTATATGACAAAGTGACATTCCTTGTATTTTTTGCTTCTGGATCATCTTTAATTAAAGGATCAATATAAAATGTAACAGGAAATTCAGCAATCTCTCCTGGATTTAAAGGTTGATCTAAAAAGCAAAAACATTCTATTTTAGCCAAATAAGGCCCTATTTTAGGGGGTAATACATTAAATAATGAAGTGCCTGTTATTTGAACGTTAGAATTATTTTTAGCTTTAAAAACTACGCTATATTTTTTACCTTCATTTATTGTCATTTTTTCAGGAGCATCAAAGTACCAATCCAATCCATCTCCAACATGAGCATCAAATACAATATTAAATTTTAATGATGAGTCAGTTTCGGAGCTATAAGTATTTTCAGTTTGTGTGGCATTAAAGCCCTGAAAGCCAGTCACTTGGCAAAACATTTTATAAAGAGGGACAGAAAAATATACTAAGGACATCATGCCTATTAGGATGATTGATAAAAAAATAATGGTCTTTTGTTTATTAGTAATAATCAAGCAAAACCAGATTTAATTCTATAGATTGTAAAAAAATAAAAAAATACAGCTGCTATTATAAGCCATAAGAGAACTTTCTTATTTTTTTTTTTTAAATTTTTCATTTAATTTATTAGCTTATCGATTACGGCAACAAAGAATATTAAAAATAAGTAAAGTATGGAGTATCCAAATAATTTAATAGCATCTTTTTTAGGGTCATTAGATTTATTAAGAACATATAATTTATAAACAAAGTAAGCATTTAATATATTTGAAGTTATAAAATAAAACACTCCATTATAATTGAAAATAAATAATGCATTCGTACTTAAGACCATTAAAAGCGTATAAAAATTCATAAGTTTAAAAGTTGATTTAAATCCATGTATTACAGGATACATAGGAACACTAGCATTCGAATAATCGTCATTACGATAAATTGCTAATGCCCAGGAATGTGGGGGTGTCCATAAAAAGATAATCAAACACATAATAATAGAATTCCATATATTAATATCAGATATACTAATCCAAGCTATAACTGGAGGGAGAGCCCCTGCAAGCCCACCTATTACAATATTTTGTGGGGTATTGGATTTTAAAAGAACTGTATATAAAAATGAATAATAAATAATTGTGAAAGCCAAAAGAGCTGCAGCCTGAATATTAGTAAAAAAGAAAAGTCCGACTACAGAAAAAACTGATAATACAAGACCAATAGCTAATGCAGCATTTGGAGAAAACCCCCCAGAAGGGATCGGTCTTAATTTTGTCCTTTCCATTTTTCCATCAATTCCCCTATCGTGCCACATGTTTAAGATTGCAGCGCCAGAAGCTCCCATAGCAATTAGTATTAGTGACATAGACTTAATAAAAAAAGTTTTATCAGAAGGAGCAATAATTATTGCACATAAAGCTGTAAAGATTACTAAAGAAATTACACCTGGTTTGATGAGGACATACAAATGAAGGAAAAAATTTTTGATATTTAATAAAAAGATATTTAAATTATTAAAATTTGAAACTTCTTGCTTTTTGTTCTCAACACTCACTAATTAATTCTTAACTTCTGGTAGTGTTTCGTATTGGTGATAAGGAGGTGGAGAAGGTAGTGACCACTCAAGAGTTTTAGCACCTTCACCCCAAGGATTATCTTCACATTTTTTTCCAAATATAAATGCATGAGCAACAATGAATAGAAATAAAAAGAATGAAGCAGCAGAAGTATAAGACCCTATAGAGGATATATAATTCCAACCTGCAAAAGCATCAGGGTAATCGGGTATTCTTCTAGGCATACCTTGGAGACCTAAAAAATGTTGGGGGAAAAATGTTAAATTAACTCCAATAAAGAATAGCCAAAAATGAAGTTTACCCAAAAATTCGGAGTATTTTTTTCCTGACATTTTACCAAACCAGTAATACATACCAGCAAAAATACCAAAAACTGCACCCATACTAAGAACATAGTGGAAGTGCGCTACAACATAATAGGTATCATGCAAAACAACGTCTACTCCTGCATTTGCTAAGACAACGCCTGTTACTCCACCTAAAGTAAATAAAAATATAAAACCAACAGCAAATAACATAGGCGTCGTGTAGGTAATTGATCCGCCCCACATTGTGGCAATCCAACTAAAAATTTTAATTCCAGTTGGGACCGCTATAATAATCGTAGCTAGCATAAAGTAAGCTCTGACATCTGCACTAAAACCGACAACATACATATGATGAGCCCAAACAACAAAACCAATAAATCCAATTGCAACCATCGCATAAGCCATTCCTAAATATCCAAATACAGGCTTCTTAGAAAAAGTTGAAATAATATGGCTAACTATTCCAAAGGCTGGTAAAATCATTATGTAAACTTCTGGGTGACCAAAAAACCAAAATAAATGCTGAAACAATATAGGATCTCCTCCTCCAGCCGGACTAAAGAAGGTGGTGCCAAAATTTCTATCAGTTAATAACATTGTTATAGCGCCGCCTAACACAGGAACTGCAAGCAATAATAAAAAAGCTGTGACTAGCATGGCCCATGCAAATAGGGGCATTTTATGAAGAGTCATTCCAGGGGCCCTCATATTAAGAATTGTTGTTATAAAGTTAACAGCTCCTAAAATTGAAGATGCTCCAGCTAGATGAAGAGAAAATATTGCCATATCAACAGCAGGACTTGTGTGACCAACAGTAGAGCTTAGAGGTGGGTATATAGTCCACCCTGTTCCAGCACCACTACCAACAAACATCGATCCAGTAATTAATAGCAAAGACGGTACTAATAGCCAAAAGCTAATGTTATTTAATCTGGGGAAAGCCATATCAGGAGCTCCTATCATAAGTGGGACAAACCAATTTCCAAATCCTCCTATAAGAGCCGGCATTACAACAAAAAATATCATCAATAAACCATGAGCTGTGATGATCACGTTCCACATTTGACCATCAGCAATTATACTCATACCGGGAGAAGCTAATTCCATTCTCATAATTACAGATAAAAGTGCGCCCACTATTCCTGCAAGAATTGCATAAATAAAGTAAAGTGTTCCTATGTCTTTATGATTAGTAGAAAAAAACCATCTAACAAAGAAATTAGGCTTATGATCTTCGTGATGGTCTAGTGAATCTGCTTTTGCACTCATAATGTATCTGCTCCTTTAAGTAACTCTATATTTTTAGTTAATTTTAACTCTTCTGGATCATTAGTAATTTCATCATTGATCGCATATGAATTTTTAGCTTCTTCAACCCAAGCTAGAAACTCTACCTTTGGAAGAACTTTTACGACAGTTGGCATAAAACCATGTCCTGAACCACAAATTTCTGAACACTGACCTCTGTAAATACCTGGCTCTTTAACATTCACCCAAGTTTCATTTAATCTTCCGGGCACAGCATCCGTTTTTATTCCCATTGAAGGAACCGCCCAGCTATGCAATACATCTCCTGCGGTAATCAAAATTTGAATATTTGTATTTGCAGGAATTACTAAAGGATTATCAACGGTCAAAAGTCTAATATCATCTTTTTTTAGATCCTCGTCTTGAACCATATAGCTTTCAAAATAAAAATTACCATAATCTGGATATTCGTATTCCCAGTACCATTGATGCCCTATAATCTTTACTGTCATATCATAGTCCTCAGTTTTTTCTTGTTGGTAAAGTAATTTAAATGAGGGAATTGCCATGATAACCAAAATTATTACCGGTATAGCTGTCCATAAAATTTCTAAAACTGTATTGTGAGTAGTTGAAGAGGGGTTAGGATTTCTTTTTGCACTGAACCTATAAGAAACATAAAATAAAAGAATTAAAACAAATAATGTGACCCCAGCCATTACTATAGAAATACCGTTGTGAAGAGAAATAACTTTTCCCATTAAATCAGTGGCCGGATCTTGAAAACCAAATTGCCAAGCTTTTGGAAAATCTGCCCATAGAGTAGCTGGGACTATACTAGCTAAAAATAGTAATAAAAATTTCATGACTATATATTATTCAATAGTTAAGGTCAGTATATTGACAGGTTGTCGCTTAGAACATTTAATCGCGGTCAAAATAATGAAAAACTAAGCTTAAGGCTGAAACTATTGCCGTATCAGCCTTTAAAATTCTTTGTCCCAAATGTAAATTATGAAAATTATTGGAAAAAGTTTGTATCAACGATCTATCTTTTTCTGAAAATCCACCCTCCGGCCCAACAATAACAATAATATCAGAATTAGGGTCAATCTTAATTTTATCTAAAGAATTTCCTTCTAAATTTTCATCAAACATTAGTATATTTTTATTCTTTAAAATTTCTTTTTGCTGTTCAATTTTTAAGAGCTCATTGATTTCAGGTATTTGAGTTCTACCAGATTGTTGAGAGGCGCTAAGAGCATAAGATGAAAATTTTACCATATTTACTTTATCAATAACCGTTCTGTTAAAAATAGTTGGATAAAATTTTCTAATTCCAATTTCTGTAGCTTGTCTAATAATAGTTTCAGAATTTTGATATTTGATTGGAGAAAACAATAAGTCAATACTGGGAATAGATTTAGGATTGGCCAATTTCGTCAAAGATCTTACTTCTATACTTTTCTTTGCAACTTTTTCAATTACCGCAAGCCACTCACCATCATGATTATTAAAAAGTACTATTTCGTCTTTGACCTTAAGTCTTATAACTTTAGATAAATGAATAAAATTTTCAAAATCTAATAAATGAATTAGGCCTTCCTCTAGTTTATTATTAAGGTAAATTCTTTTCATGATTGATATTAACAAGAATAAAATAATATTTAAACTTTTACCACTAGGTCTTCACAAATATATAATCTTATTTCGGTTAGATAGACCTATCGGTTTTATGTTGTTATTTTACCCCGTTAGTTTTGGGTTAGCCATATCATCAAAACTGGATGTAAATTTTTTTCTTTTTATTTGTTTTTTTTTAATTGGTGCCATTATTATGAGATCTGCGGGTTGCATTATCAATGATATTTGGGACAAAGATATTGACTCTAAGGTTGATAGAACCAAAACACGCCCTCTTGCATCGGGTGAAATAAGCTTAACTAAAGCTATCATATGTTTGGTTATTCTTTTATTTTTTGGTTTAATAATTTTAACTCAATTTAATACTGAGAGTATTGTCTTAGGTGTCATTATACTGCCTCTAATTTTTATATATCCACTTGCAAAGAAATTTTTTTTTCTTCCACAGCTCATCTTGGGACTTGTTTATAATTGGGGAGTATTTATTGGGTGGTCTGTTGCAGAATTTACAGTTTCGTTTAACTATATTTTACTCCTTTACACATCTTGCGTTATGTGGACTCTTACCTATGACACTATCTATGCAGTTATGGATGAGAATGAAGACAAAGAAATTGGGATCTATTCATCCTCTATTCTATTTGGATCTAGAAAAAAACTTATATTGAATATTCTTACTATTTCACAATTCTGCTTACTATTGTTATTGGGTTATTATTTCAGTTATAGCTATTATTATTTTGTATTAGTAAGTTGTTTAGGTATTGTTATAATTTTTGATATAAATTTAATATGGAACGGTTTTGCTGATAATTCTTTGAGATTTTTTAAAAGAAATAACATTTATGGTTCTATTATTTTACTATCACTATTAGTTGGAAATAACTTAACTTATGTCTGAAAATAAAAAAAACTTTTTTAGAATTTCTAAATATTTTTTAGATTACAAATTCAAATTATTTGTCTCTATAATATGTATGATTATTGCTGCGGCTTGCACAGGCTTTCATGCTTGGTTAGTAAAGCCAGCTCTAGATGAAGTGTTAATTAACAAAGATACTTTTTATCTTTACTTTATACCTGCAGCTATACTTGTTACAGGAATTATAAAAGGTTTATGCAGCTATGTTCAAGTCACATCTCTGGCTTTTATGAGTCAAAAAATTATTGAAAAACTAAGAATTCAAGTATTTAAAAGAATTGTAGGACTTCATTATAATTTTTTTTTAGAGAATAAAACAGGATCCCTAATTACAAGAATTACAACTGACACGTACTATTTAAATGGTGCTATGGCCAGTACATACACATCATTAATAAAAGATAGCTTAACCTTATTTGTTCTAGTAGGTAATATGCTTTATCAAAACTGGAAATTATCAATTATATCATTAATAGTGTTTCCTTTAGCATCTATACCCATTCGCGTATTGGGGAAAAAAGTAAGAAACGTAACAAAAAATTTACAACATCAAGTTGGTGAACTTGCATCAATTCTAGAAGAAATTTTTAGGGGTGCTAAACATGTAAAGTCTTTTAATGCTGAAAGTTTTGAACTCAATAAATCCACAAAAGAAATTGAAAACGTTAGATATTTAAATTTTAAGCAAGAAAAAGTTATAGCTAGGGCCAGACCATTCACAGAAACACTAGGTGCTTTTGCAGCCAGTCTTGCAATCTTTGGTGGTGGGATTTTTGTAGTGAAGGAAGGCATGACAGCTGGTCAACTGACAAGTTTTTTAGTAAGTCTGATGCTTGCCTACGCACCTCTTAAAAATTTAATTAATTTAAATGTTACATTACAAACTGGTTTAGGGGCTGCCTCAAGAATATTTTGGCTAATAGATCACAAGAATGAAATTAATGACGGTAACAAAAATATTAAAATAAAATTTAATAGCTTAGAATTTAAGAACGTACACTTTAGTTATAAAAATCATAAAAAAAATATTATTAATAACTTTAATTTTGAAATTAATAAAAATGATAAAGTTGCGTTTGTTGGCCCTTCAGGATCCGGTAAGACAACTTTACTTGGACTGATCATTAGATTATTTGATATAGAAGAAGGCAAAATATTATTAAATAAACATAATACTAAGCATTTGAAGCTTAAAAATTTGAGAAGTTTTTTTAGTCTTGTAAGTCAGGAAACTGTATTATTTGATGGGACTATTGAGGAAAATATTCGATACAATTCTCAATCTAGCAGTAAGAAGATAAGTGAGATAGCTAAATTAGCCTGTGTGACTGATTTTACAAATAATCTTCCAGATAAATTACAAACAAAAATAGGTGAGAATGGATTAAAACTATCAGGAGGACAGAGGCAGAGATTAGCAATTGCAAGATCATTAGTTCAAGAAACTGAAGTATTGCTTCTAGACGAACCGTCATCAAACCTAGATTTTAAAACTGAGTCTAAAATATTTGAAAACATTAATAAAATTAGAAATAAAACATTAATCGTTGTGGCTCACAGGTTGTCAACAATACAAGAATTTAATAAAATTGTCTTTGTATCCAAAGGAACAATTAAGGAAGTAGGAACTCATCAGGATTTAATTAGAAAAAAAGGTGAGTACTACAAATTATTTAAAAAACAAAAAAAACATTAGTGTTAAAAAAACTTACAAGAATTAATTGGGTGCAAAGCATAATCGCTTATAAAATTTATTTCATTATAATATGTATTGAAAAATTAAGTAGTTGGAAAACTATTAATCGTGAAATTGTCGTCAATGTGACGAAAGAAAAAAAACCATTAATAATTCTCATGTGGCATAATCAAATAGTTGGTGTGCCTTATTCTTGGAGATTAGAAAAGAAAGTCTATAATATAGTAACAGACCATCCGGACGGAAAACTCAGCAATAAAATTCAAAAAAAATTTGGTTTTGTTTCTCTCGAAAGATCTTCAAAAAAACCAACAAATATTTTAAGAAAATTGATTGAAATTGGAAAAAGTAATGATTGTATTTTCATTACACCAGATGCACCACACGGACCAGCAAATCAAATAAATAGTAACATTTATAGTTTAGTAAAAAAAATTGATGCAAACGTTATTTTTTTAACATTTAGTACAAATAAAAAAATTACTTTAAAAACTTGGGACAAACTAAAAATCCCTCTACCTTTTAGTAAAGGTTTTTTTTATTGGGGCAAAATTATTAGTTATAGAGATTACAATCAAGATACATTTAATCATGAGATTAAACATCAACTTAATGAAGGCATAAAAGTAGTTAATGAACATCTTAATTTATAATTTAACTCATATAATTTTATTTCCTTTTTTTTTAATATTTCTAATATTAAGACTTTTCAATAAAAAAGAAAATTTGGAATCATTTTTTCAAAAGCTATTTTGTAAAGGAGATAAGAATTATTACTGCTATATTATACATGTTGCAAGTGTTGGAGAGTTAAATTCAATTCACTATTTAATTCAGAAAATACCTCAAGAAAAGAAAATATTAATTACTTGCTCAACATTAAGTGCCCACAAGTTGGCATTAAAAAAATATAAGCATTGCTCAGTTAAATACTTACCATATGATTTTTACCCTTTAGTGAGAGTGTTCTTAGCAAAGAATATGACAGATAAATTTATATGGATTGACTCTGAAATTTGGCCAAATTATCTGCATATTTTAAAATCAAAAAAAATTCCAACATATTTAATAAATGGCAGAATATCTGAAAAAAGTTTCAGAAGATGGAAAATGGCAACTAAGTTCATTAAAGAATTAGGATCAATTTATAAAATAATTTATGCTTCAAGTTTGCCCGCTAAAGAAAGTTTTGAAATTTTATTTCAGCGTAAAATATTTTATTCAGGGAATTTAAAATATTATCAAGATTTAAATATAGTAAAAAATATTGAAAATAATCTTTGCTTTGCAAGTATTCATCTTAAAGAATTTAAGGACATCTTGAAAATAATTGAAAAAATAGATTTTAATATTCTTGAAAAAATTTTTTTGATTCCAAGACACCCTCATTATGCCTATGAATTAAGTCAAAAATTATTAGAAAGTAGCATCCCTAAAGACAAAGTAGTTGTCTTTGACTCAATGGGGAAAAATAAAAATATTCACTCTATTTCAAAGCTGTCTTTTATAGGCGGATCTTTATTTAATCATGGTGGTCAAAATCCTTTAGAAGCTTTATCTTGCGGTTCTTATGTTTTAACAGGACCCTATACTCATAACTTCTCCTCAATTTATGAAGATCTAGAAGAAAAAAAATTATGTGGAGTATTTAAAGAAATTGATCATACTTTAATTGCAAAATCGATAAATGTGATGATGAGTAAAAAAAATTTATTAGATATCAATGAGGTTAGAATGTTATTTAAGAAGCAATCAGAAGAATTAAATATTATTACAAACAGTATTATCAATGATTAAAGCTCCTAAATTTTGGTATGAAAAAAAGTTAAGCATCTTTTCAATAGTTTTACTCCCACTCAACTTAATATGGACATCTGGAGGATTTTTAAAGTCTAAATTAGCATCAAAAAAGAGAGTAGGTATACCTGTTATTGGCGTAGGCAGTGCAATTATTGGAGGCTCAGGAAAAACGCCAACTGTATTATTTATATGTGATTTGTTAAAAAAAATAGGACTCAAATCTCATATAGTTTCAAGAGGTTATGGTGGTAATTATATTAATACGACAAGAGTGAATGAGAACAAGACACATTTTGAAGTGGGCGATGAAGCATTAATGATGTCAGAATATCATCCTACATGGGTTGCGAGGAATCGTTATTTAGGTTGTAAACAAGCAGAAAATAATGGGGCTGATATCATTGTACTAGATGATGGTTTACAGACCACAAGTATTGAAAAGAATTTTTCTATTTATGTGTTTGACGGGATTCAGCAATTTGGAAATAGATTTTTAGTTCCAGCAGGACCACTAAGGGAAAATATAGATAAAGCAGTCTCTAAATGTTCCATTATTTTTAAAATTAATAATGAGGAAATGCAGGCTGAGTTCAAGGATAAATTTAGAGTGACAGCTCAATACAAGTTAGAAGATCGACATTTTTTGCTTGAAAAAAAAATTGTTGCTTTTGCAGGATTGGGTTTTAATAAAAAGTTTTTTGATCAATTAATGAGTTATGGATTTAATGTTCTTAAAACAATTGATTATCCGGACCATCATCAGTATTCAGTTGAAGATATATATACCCTACTCGATCAAGCAAATGCGCTTGACGCCCATCTATTAACTACGGAGAAAGACCATATCAGAGTGCCTCATGAATTTAAAAAATCTATAAATTTTATTAAGGGAAAAATTGTTGTTGATAATGAAGAAGAATTAATTGAAGAATTTAAAAAAAATATTGATTAAACCCATTTTAGAATTTATTGAGTTTGTTTTATTTAAATTAACAAAATTATTATTAAACATTATAGGATTTAAAAATGCCTCTATTTTTGGAGGTTATTTATTTAAGATATTAGGGCCTTTTACAAAGTACAATAAGATTATAAAAACTAATATGGAATCAATATTTAATAATCAAAAAGAAATTGAGTCACTCACGTTAATAAATTTTCAACAAATGGGGAAAACATTTTTTGAATTTATTAATTTGAATAATTTTAAAAAAAATAATTTAACCATTATAAATGAAAAATACTTACAAGAAATTATGCAAAGTAAAAAATCTTATATTTTTATATCAGCACATTATGGTAATTGGGAGATCACAAGAAATTTTTTGTTAGATTATGGATTTGAGTTACATACGGTTTATAGGCACGCAAATAATAAATTAATAGACAAAGAAATCCAAAAAATCAGAAAAAAACCTAACGCACATTTTTATAAAAAAGGGAAAGAGAGCGCTAAAAATATGATTAAAGCACTAAAAAACAATGAATATTTAGCGATATTAATTGATCAAAAGGATAGCAGTGGGAGTAAGATTAATTTCTTTAATAAGCAGGCAATTACTAATACTGGCTTTGCCTCCTTGGCGCTCAAATACCGTACAGGTATCTGCCCTGTTCGATCAAAGAGAAAAAAGGATGGAAGTTTTGAAATTATTGTTGATAAGCCTATTGTATTTCATGATTATGAAAATAAATCTGAAGTTGAAATTACAGAGTTGATTTATAAAAACTACATAGAACACTGGATCAAAGATGATCCAACACAATGGCTATGGGCACACAAGAGATGGTCTTAATTAGACCTTATCGATTTCCAAGTCTCCGTCTTTAAATCTAACGGTAAACTTATTTACTTTTTTTAATTCATTTTTATTTTTAATTAATTTTTTGTTATTTAAAATTAACGAATATCCTTTATTAAGATTTTTTTCGATAGAAGAGTTTTTAATTAATCGCTCTTGAAAAGAAATTTTTTGCATATGATTATCAAAATTGGAAGTAATGGTTTTAGTTAAAAGTGATAAATAATTATTTAATCGAGTATTGATTTGTTGAATTTTATGTTTTGGACTGTTTTGATTTATTAAATTTATTGAATTTTGCATTTTTTCTTTTTTAAAATAAATAAGATTTTTATAACTATTAACCTGAGTATTAATAAGACTTACGACTCTTTCTTGCCAAGAAAAAATTTTCTGAATCGAATTACTCATACTATCCTGAAAAGATTTAGTCCTTTGCGTATAATATTTCATTGTAAGTTTTATTGCTTTATAAAAACCTGAATGTTTATTTTCCAAATTTTTAAATATTTCTTTTTGATCTGGGGTGGCTATTTCCGCAGCAGCACTTGGTGTGGGTGCCCTTAAATCAGCAACATAATCTAGTAGAGTGAAATCTGTTTCATGTCCAATTGCCGATATACAAGGGACTTTTGATTTAAAAACACTTTCAATTAATTCAGGTTCATTAAAGGGCATCATTTCTTCTAAACTTCCTCCACCTCTCGCAAAAATTATTAAAGAAGCATCAGCTAATAGTTTTTCATGATTAATTAAATTTAAATATTCAATAATTTCTGTATGAGAGCTTTTCCCTTGAACTGTAATTGGGCATATAGTTAATTTAGTAAGAGGATATCGAGAAGATACTCTTTGAATAATATCTCTAACGACTGAGCCAGTAGGAGATGTTATGACTACGATATTTTCTGGATATTCTGGAATAGGTTTTTTTATTTTTTGGTCAAAGTATCCTAACTTATCAAAATGTTTCCTTCTTTCTTCAATAAGCTTTAAGATTGACCCTTCCCCGCTAAATTCTATTTGGTCAATAATAAGCTGATATCCAGATCTTCCGAATTTTGCAAATGATGTTATTCTTCCAAGAAAATTATATTCGACTCCTTCTTCTATTTTGATATCAAGTCTTTCAAGATTACCTTTCCAGCAAATACATGAAAGTACTTCATCATTCTCTTTTATTGAGAAATATGCATGTCCTGATTTAGGAATGGTAATAGGACCACTCTCACCTTTTACGCATACATACTCAAAGGATTTTTCTAAAACGTTTTTAATGTCTAGATTTAGTTGCGTAACTGTATATTCAGGAATATTATTCATCTTCAATGTTTCAGTATTTATCATGATTGTAATCGTTATTGGTTCAGGAGCAAGAGAACATGCTATATGCAGACTAATTAATAAATCTGAATTCAGTGAGAAATTAACATGTATTCCAGGTAATTACGGTATTAGTAAAATAGCTAAATGCATTAATTTAGATAATTCTGAGGATATACTAGCATATTGCTTACAGAATAAACCTGACTTAGTCATTATAGGTCCTGAAAAGTATCTTGCTGAAGGGATGGCAGACGAACTAAGAAATCATAACATACTAGTATTTGGTCCTGGCAGACAGGGGGCTCAGTTAGAATCATCAAAAGATTACATGAAAAATTTTTGTAAAAAATATGACATAGCCACAGCCTATTCAGAGACCTTTACTAATCTGGATGAGTCTATTAAATTTGTTAGGTCAAGACCTGGTAAGATTGTTGTAAAATATGATGGTCTAGCAGCTGGTAAAGGGGTTTTTGTTTGTGAGAATACTATTGAAGCTGAAGAAGCATGTAAGAAAATTTTTATAGAAAAGATATTTTCAGATAATAATACCATAATCATTGAAGATTTTATTGAAGGCAAAGAGTTAAGTTATTTCGTATTAATCGATGATAACAGTTATCAAACTTTTGGTTCTGCTCAAGATTACAAAAGAATTGGAGACAGCGATACCGGTCCCAATACAGGAGGTATGGGCACAATCAGTCCTGCGCCTATCTTAGACACCTCATTAGAAAAAAAAATTATTGATAATATTGTTTTAAGAAGTGTGGAAGGAATTCAAAAAGAATTAATTGAATTTAAAGGAGTATTATTCTTGGGTATAATGGTTGATGAAGTTACAAAAGAGCCTAAATTACTCGAATATAATACCAGATTTGGAGATCCTGAAATACAAAGCATCTCAATGAGGTTAACTTCAGATTTCTTATCACTTGTTCATTCAGTTGCTACAAATAATCTTGCTTACTCAGATATTAAATTTAATGAATTTGAAAAATCTATTTGCTTAATTCTAGCAACTCAAGGATATCCAGAAAATTATCCTAAAAATACAATTATTAATAATTTAGATAGTTTTAATGGAAGTGAAGATTTTTTTATCTTTCATGCTGCAACCTATCAAGATGAAGAATTAGTTAAAACAAATGGTGGTAGAGTTTTATCTATAGTGGCATCGGGCGATGATTATGAGACTTGTAGAAAAAAAGTTTATGAAGTAGCAAATAAAATTGATTGGAAAGAAAAGTATTTTAGATCTGATATAGGCTTATTATTTTAATCTTTTTTCTCTAAAAAAAATTTTTAAAAGATTTTCTTCTTCACTGTTATGTTGGATTAACTTTGGAAGTTTTATGGTTTTTCTTTCTGGATTGTGGTTTGAGAAGAGATAATGGACTTCTCTAATTCTTGCTGATTTAATTGCCTCTAAACATAACAAACAAGGAGCTACATTTACTATCATAGCATAACCATCTAAACGTTTTTTTTTTAAAATACTGCAAGCTTTCCTTATGGCTAATATCTCAGCATGAGCAGTGGGATCATATGTGGAGAGTTCTCTATTATGATCATATGTAATCATTTTATATTTTACTGGGTCATAGATTAAGGCAGCAATAGGTATTTCATTATCACTCATAGCGATCCGACATTGTTGCAATACAATTTTAAAAAATTCTGTTAATCTAGTTTCCAATGAAAAAATATCATAAACCAATTATCGGAATAACTACAGACTATGAAGAAGAAAATAAAAGTTATTCTCAATATCCATGGTTTGCTCTAAGAGAAAATTATATAAAATCATGTGAAAAATATGGTGCAAATTGTATTATTTTACCAATAAGTAAAGATAGTATAGATTTAAATTTATTAGACGGATTAGTTATTACGGGGGGTAATTTTGATATTCATCCCAAATTTTTTGGACAAAAAATTAATAATAAAAAAGTAAAGATTAAGTCTAAAAGAACTAATTATGAAATTAGTCTTCTTAAAAAATTTTTTAAACTTAATAAACCTATACTTGGAATATGCGGGGGAGCACAATTAATCAACGTTTTTGATGGTGGATCACTTATTCAAGACATAAATACAAATATTAATCATGAGCAACCTAATCCAAGAAATGAAACTGGACATGATATAGAAATCATATCAAAGACTTACCTTAATAAGATTTATAGAAGAAAATTAAGTGGGGTTAACAGCGCGCACCATCAGGCTGTTGATATTATAGGAAAAAATTTGGAGATTAATGCCCGCTCATCAGATGGAATTGTAGAGGCTTTTAAGCACAGAGAGCACTTTTATTGTTTAGGTATTCAATGGCATCCAGAATTTTTAATTACAAAATTAGATGAAACTATAATAAAAGACTTTATTAAACATGCCTCACATAACTCTTAGTAAAAAAGTATCAGAAGAATTTAAAATTTCTCGAAAAAGAGCTGAAGAAATTATTAAAGATGGTCAAATATGTATTAATAATAGTGAAGAAATTAGACCTTATATTAAGGTTCTAGATACACAAATTATAACAGTCAAAAAAAATATTAGTAAATCTAAGATTAAATTATTAATTTTTAATAAACCTAAGGGATGTATTACAACACAAAAAGATGAAAAAAATCGAAGAACTATCTACTACTATTTACCAAAACGCTTTCATGATTTTCATTATATAGGAAGGTTAGACTATAATACTGAAGGGTTATTAATACTTACAAATGACAAGAAGTACAAAAGAGAACTTGAAAACCCACAAAATGAAATCGTAAGAAGATATATAGTTAAAGTTGTAGGAAATGTTGATGATAAAAAAATTAATTCTATGAATAAAAAAATTTATGGTGAATTAGTATACAAAAAACCAAATATAAAATTGATGTCACAAAATCAAAGTACGAGCTCTTTATTATTTGAATTGCAAGAGGGTAAGAACAGAGAAATTAGAAAGATATGTGAAATATTTAATCTTAGAGTGGATAGTTTAAAAAGGATAAATTTTGGTAAGTATCATCTCAAAGGCATACCCATAGGAGGGTTTAAAGAGGTTACAGTTGAATGAAAATAATTTCAGGAATTCTTAAGGGAAGAAAGATAGAAGTTAATAATAAATTAGAATATAGACCAACACTATCTAGAATACGTGAAGATATTTTTAATATATTACTGCATAATCCTAATATTACATTTGATAAAAAAAATAGTAACTTTGCAGATGTTTACTGTGGATCTGGATCCATTGGCATAGAAGCTCTATCAAGAGGTTTTAAACACTGTCATTTTAATGACATAGATAATGCGCAAATAAAAAAAATATCACTATTTTTGAAAAATTTTCCTAATTTGAATTATAGTTTATCTGATAATGATATTACTAATGAATTAGATCAAATACTTTGGAGTAGTTTTGATGTCATATATTTTGATCCTCCGTATGAAATAAAATTAGAACCAATTATCATGCAAAAGATTGAAAAAATAAAAAATCAAGCAATCATCATTACCGAAACAAGTCATAAAATTTTTGAAGCAACACAATCAACTTATAATAAAAGTTACAAGAATAAATTTATTAATTTTTTTTTTGCAAATGAATTAAAAAAACTTTAATCGCCTTATCATTTTTTTTTCAAACTCTAAAAAATATTTATACTCGCCAAAAACAATAGCAATTATAATTAGAACAAATTGATAAATTGGAAAAATAAGGATAAATCTAATTAAAAGGTAAGCTGGATAATAAGTCACCAATTTTTCAATCTGGATATAGTCTAGTATGGGTCCAGAGACAACAACAGACAAACTTCCACTAATACCAAATACAATGAAGATGATGATTAAATGAAAAAATGATTTAGCTTTAAAAAAAGTAATTAATTTGTTCATGAAAATTAGATCTTGGTATTCTTTTTTAGAATCTCAACAGCAGGTTGATCCAAAAAATTAATATTTTCAACTCTTGACCTTAAGAAAATATCAAAAATTAATAAAATAATAAGCTTGTTATAACTTTTATAATTATTTTCAATAGAAATTGAACTAACTAATTTACCACCATCGATTAAAGTTTTTATCGCACCATCATATAATGTGTTCAAGATTTGTTTCTTGTTGTCAATTAGCTTAAAAAATACGTAACTTTTATCTTGGGGGCCATCAATATAAAGCTGAAATTGACTATGTTGATCAATAGGGCCTAAAGAGGTTATATAAGTGATAGCTTTATTATTTTTTCCTAAACTTTCTGCAAAGATCTGCCTATACCACTCATTAACAGAGGATAATTTTTGATTATAAGATAAACCAATAAATATGTTAGTTTTATTAATTTTTTGTGATGAATAGAAATCTAATAAAAATCTACCAATTTTTAATTTATCTTTTTTTATTTCTTGAAATGCTTTTTTAGCTTCACTAACTAATTTAGTTAGATCATATCCGATCAATAGCAGTGGTAATAAGCCGGTAATAGAGAAAATACTAAATCTTCCACCTATATTTGGATCATGTTCAAAGCAGATTATATTATTTTTTTTTCCGTAATTGTTTAAAAAATTATTTGTGTTTTCAGTTATAAAAATAAAGTTTTTTTTTGATTTTTTCAGTCCAATTTTGGCGAGGTATTTTTCAATATATTCTAAGAAATATTTTGTTTCTGCAGTTTTACCTGATTTAGAAATAAAAATGAATTTATCGTTATTTGTAATTTTATACTGAGAAAGGTTTTTTTCAATCAATTCATCATAGGGATTGTCATAAATAAATATTTTTGAGTTTAAATCTTTAGTGTTCAAGAATTGTATTAATAATTTTGAACTTAATGAGGATCCTCCCATACCAAATACATGAACTCTATTTTTATTATTTACTAATTTTTTATAATTAAGTTTTTTAAAATAGTTAGAATCTAAGAAAGGTTTAAAAAAAAAATTATTTTCGAATTCTTCAAAAAAAAAATCTTTTCTTTTGAACCTATCAAATATGGTATGATTAGATTTAGAACTATTATGGATATTTAAACGCATCTATTAATTAGTATTTAAATTAGATTGCTCTTCAAAAGCATCGACTGTATCAGATGATGTCTTATTTTTTTCTCTTTCACTCTTACCTTTGAGTAACCATGAAAAGAAACCTTCTTCACTCTTATAGCCCGTATCATAATCAATTTGATCTCTAATATCATTGCTAACTTTATCTGAATTTGTTTTTGTTAATATATTGCTTACTAGATTATCATTTGAGATGCTCTCATTGTTCTCGCCTACCACTAAAGTGTTAATTTTGTTTTCTTCACGGATTGATTTTGATCCTGGGGCTGGAAGATCATTGGTTGGAGGTATTATAAGACTTTTATTAAAGTCAACAGACAACTCATTGATTTTTCCCCTCTGGCATCCTATTGCAAGCATACTAATAGTTAAAATTAAAATAATATTTTTCATTAAATTTTTTTTCCTAATAAGATACTAATCATAATCGTAATGAAACCAATAGAAATATAACTATCAGCTAAATTAAAAGCAGGCCAATGATAATTAGAGATATTAAAATCGAGGAAATCAACTACGTATCCTCTTGAAATTCTATCAAATAGATTTCCAATCGCTCCAGCAATAATTACTGTAAAACTTAAACTGATAATTTTATTATTATTAACTAACATTAAATAGCTGACATATAAGATTATAAATAATATTAAAATAGAAATTATTACCTGATTAGAGTTAGGATTATTTAAAAATCCAAATGCAAAACCATAATTAACAACAAATGTAACACTAAAAAAACTATTTATATAAAAGGATTCAAATAGACTGAAGTTATTTTCTATAAATAATTTAGTAATTTGATCAAAAAAAACTAAAAAAATTATTATAAATATCTTTATGATATTGAATTTATTAGTGATTGATTGAATTCCAAACATCATCACACCTATCACACAAAGAAAGCTGATTTTTTTCAGCCTCTTCCTTAATTGTCCAACATCTTTCACATTTAGCTCCTAAAGCAACATGAGTATCAACATGGACTCGAGAGTCTTCGAAAGTGATTGCTGTCGCAGTTTTATCTTCAACATTTTTTACTTGGGAACTACTTACAATACATAACTCAGAAAGATCAATATTTTCTATATTACGTAGAATATTTTTATCTAAATAAATAGTTACTTGAGCTTGAAGGCTTGATCCAATGATTTTTTCATTACGCTTAATTTCCAGTGCTGAAGTAACAGTTTTTCTAATTTCTTTAATATCATTCCATTTGCTTTCAAGCTTTTCATCATAATAAACATAATCATCCTCGTTGAACGTCTGTAAATGAATACTCGTATTATTGTTGTATGATCTAATTCCCCAAGCCTCCTCTGTAGTAAAAGATAAAATTGGAGAAAACCATTTAGCTAAAAATTCAAATATAAAATGAAGGCAAGTTACTGCGGATTTTCTTTTTATGTTGTCGATATGATCACAATAGAGGCTATCCTTTCTAATATCAAAATAGAAAGCTGATAATTCAAGAGTACAAAAATTTAATAATTTTACATAAATAGAGTGATAGTCATGTTCTTGCATATTCTTTTTTAATTCAATATGCATTTTTGAAAGTCTGGACAGCATGAATTGTTCTAATTCAGGCATTTCAGCGAAGGGAACAATTTGAGATAAATTAAAGTTATTTAAGTTTCCCAATAAAAACCTAAATGTATTTCTAATTTTTCTATAAGAGTCTATTTGATAATTCAAAATTGTATTATCCAATCTTACGTCTTCCGAGTAATCAGAAGCAATAACCCAAACTCTTAATATATCAGCCCCATACTTATTAATAATTTCATCGGGAGAGATAACATTTCCAATTGATTTAGACATTTTTCTTCCTTTGCCATCAACAACAAATCCATGAGATAGAACTGTCTCAAAAGGAGCTCTTCCTCTTGTGCCGCATGATTCAAGAAGAGATGAATGAAAGAAGCCCCTGAACTGATCAGATCCCTCCAAATACATTGTTGCTGGTGACTGCAAGTCTTCTCTGCCCTCTAAAACATAAGCATGAGTTGATCCACTATCAAACCAAACTTCTACAACGTCTTTAACCTGCTCAAAATCTGACTCATTATAATCAGGATTTAAAAACCTTGATGGCTCAGAATTAAACCAAGCGTCACCACCTTCAGCTTCATAAATTTTAGCAATTCTTTCAATCACCTTAGGGTCTCTCAAAGGCTCTCCTGATTTTTTATTAACAAATATTGGCAGTGGTACTCCCCAGACTCTTTGTCTAGATACACACCAATCAGGTCGATCCTCAATCATTTTTTTCAATCTATTTTGACCTTGTTGAGGGAAAAAATTTGTTTCATTAATTGCTTTTAAAGCTTTTTTTCTTAAATCATTTGTTTCCATGGATATAAACCACTGTGATGTATTCTTATATACTAGAGGTGCTTTTGATCGCCAAGAATGGGGATAGCTATGAATAAGCTGGCCTTTAGAGATTAGATTATTACATTTTTCAATCTCATCACAAACTTCAGGATCTACTTTGAATATATGTTTTCCTGCAAATACAGGTATATGTTCATAATAAATACCTCCCTCGTCAATGGTCATAGGTAATTCTAAGTTATGCTGTTTTCCTAAAATAAAGTCATCCATGCCGTGAACAGGACAAATATGAACAATACCAGTACCTTGTTCAGTAGTTACAAAGTCTCCATGGAGTATGGGGACTATAAAATCATAACCTGATTTAAAAAGTGTGTGGTAACAAGATGTATTTAATAATTCATTACCCGTTAAAGAGAAATTAACATTGGACTCTAATATTTTATTTTCCTTAAGAAAATTATCAACTAGCCCTTCAGCTATTATAATATCTTCATTCGAATTTTCGCGACGAATATTTAATGAAACATATTTAATTTCATTATGAACAGCTAAGGCTCGATTTCCTGGAATAGTCCATGGGGTTGTAGTCCAAATGACAATTGCGTGGTTATTCAATTTATCTAAATTAGTTTTTGCTATTGGAAATTTTGCATAAATAGTTGTTGATTTATGTTCTTGGTATTCTACTTCCGCATCAGCCAAAGCAGTTTTTTCTACTACAGACCATAAGACTGGGCGATTCCCTTTATATAAGCCTCCATTTTCTAAAAATTTTCCAAGCTCTCTTACAATTTGAGCTTCTGAGTTATAGTGCATAGTTGTGTACGGATTATCCCAATCACCGATCACTCCAAGTCTTTTGAACTCTTTTCTTTGTACTTCTATCCACTCTTGAGCAAAATCTCTACATTGTTTTCTAAATTCTAGGACAGGAACATCATCTTTATTAAGTTTTTTTTTTCGATACTGTTCTTCTATCTTCCACTCAATTGGTAAACCATGGCAATCCCATCCAGGAACATAGATAGAATTCTTGTTTGAAATTTGTTGATATTTAATAATGACATCTTTTAAAATTTTGTTTAAGGCATGACCCATATGGAGATGTCCATTAGCGTAAGGGGGGCCATCATGAAGTATAAATTTTTCTTTATCTTTTGAGCTCTTTCTCAACTTGCCGTATAAATTATCTTTATACCATTTATCAAGTATTTTTGGTTCTTTCTCAGGCAAATTAGCCTTCATTGAAAACTCAGTTTTAGGAAGTAATATTGAATCTTTAATTTCCATGATTTAAAATCTCTCTAGCCATAGAGATATCTGTTTTTATTTGTTTTAACAACTGTTCTATCCCATCAAATTTAAATTCTTCCCTAATCATCTGATTAAATGAGACTGTAATTTCCTGATTATAGATATCCTGATTAAAGTCTAATATATGCACTTCAAGCAAAGGTGTGATTTTATTAAAAGTTGGCCTAATGCCATAATTCGCAATTGCTCTATATTTTTTATTATTATAAGTGACATTAACTGCATAAACGCCTTTTTTTAATTCGACTTGTAAATCATTATATTTAATATTTGCTGTTGGAACTCCGATTGTTCTGCCTCTTTGGTCACCTTGAATAATCGTTCCTCGTACTTCAAATTCTCTACCAAGCATTTGAGATGCAGACTTGACATCTCCCTCCCTAATCATTCCTCTAATGGTAGAAGAAGAAATTTTGTTTGATAATTTTTTATCTAATACTACCTCTGCAGTATTGAAATCAATATTATTTTTATCTGAAAAATTTTTTAATGTGGTGATATTTCCTGATCTCCCACTGCCATATTTGAAGTCTAAACCTGAAAGTATGAGTTTTGTATTTAGACATTTGGATAAAACTGTATTTTCGAATTCATTGCTTGTGAGGTTGGCAATAGTCTTATCAAAAATAATTGATACATAGAAATCTAGACCTATTTTTTCTAAAAGTTCAATTTTAGTCTGCTCTAGATCAATTAAGAAATTTTTATCTTTTTTGAAATAGGATATTGGATGAGGATTGAAACTGACTAAACAAGATAAAAATTTTTTATTTTTAGAGATGGCAACTAAATTTTGCAATAAATTTTGATGACCTATATGTAATCCATCAAAATTACCAATGGATACTGCCAAAGGTTGAGAAATATTTAAATCATTAACTTTAGAATAAACATACTTCATATTTTTTATAGTTGTAGGTATTTGCTATCAAAATAAACTAATGGTTTACCTTTTTTTTTACTTATAATTTTTCTTGAATTACAGATTACAACCCAATGATCTCCTGAAAGTATTTTTTTTTCAATTACACATTCCATTACAACTAATGAATTTATAAAATAAGGTAAATCACTTTCTGAAGTTTTAAATTTTGTATCTTTCCATCTTAATTCAGGATTAGAGGAAAATTTATTAGATAACTCTTTCTGTTTATCTGACAAAATGTTTATATTCACAAGCACACCTTTTTTAAATTCTTTGATAAAACTATTTCTAAAATCAACACAAAACAAAATTTGTGCAGGATTAAGAGAGAGACTTGTGAAAGAATTCATAGTACAGCCATAAAAACCTTTTTTACTATTTCCTAGTGTGACTATTGTAATTCCAGTAGCAAATTTAGATAAGTTATTTTTAAATTCTTTTTTTTCCATTATTTTTTTTTATTTGGTAGCGCTGGAGAGACTCGAACTCTCACAAAGTTACCCTCACCGGATTTTGAGTCCGGCGCGTCTACCATTCCGCCACAGCGCCATAATTTAGTCATAATGATTTATATATATTTATATTCAAAAATACTATTTATTCCCTATTAGTGAGGCCTTTTACTCCTATTTTATTATTCTCAAATAAGTCTAATATCTGATTGCTTTGGATTACTTTTATTACATATTACCCATCTTTATTTTTGCAAATGTAACAGCATTTACGCCTGGACCAAATAATATCATCTTATCAACTACAGCTATTAAATATGGTTTCTATAAGACTATTCCTCAAATTTTTGGAATTTTCTTTGGATTTTTATCAATGCTTACAATCTGTTTGTTTGGTCTTGGAAAAATTTTTCTTATTTATCCAAGTTTGTTTTGGGTAATAAAAATTTTATCATCTCTTTTTTTACTTTATCTTGCTTATAAAATATTTAATTCTAAAAGTTTTACCGACTCAGAAAAATATAAACCTATTACTTTTTTTCAAGTATATTTTCTTCAAATAATTAATCCTAAAGGGGTAATGGTCCAAATTACTGCTGCCTCTCTTTTTCTTCAAGGTACATTTACATATCAATTAGAGTTTATTTTGATTTTCATCTGCTTTGCATTTTCTACCATTACAAGTGGGATAACTTGGGCCTTAATTGGTCATAGTCTAAAAAAAATTATTCATGATCAAAAAAAAATTATTTTGTTTAATAAACTTATGGCAATAGCTTTAGTGAGTTGTATATTTTTAATAATAATATGAAATATTTTAGTATTAAATATTTAATTAATTTTACGGTAGCGTTTATTTTTTTAACTCCAATTGTAATGATATTTTCAAAAGGTCTTATTTCTGCATTTACACTCGAAGAAAATGTTTATTTATCTAGATATTTATCAGGGACTTTAATTATTATTATCTTTGTTACTTTTTTAGTACTTGCGATTAGTGTTCCCCTTGCATGGATGACAACAATGACAGAATTTAAAGGAAGAAGATTGATACAAATTCTAGCTATTTTACCTCTTGCCGTACCAGGCTATATTTCCGCTTACACATACGCAGAAATTTTAGAGCCATCTGGTTTTATCTCACAATTTTTAAGTTATATGGGTATTGATTTTATTGGAATATCTATTAGGAATTATTTTTTTGGTTCTATTATACTAGGCTTATCTCTATTTCCGTACGTTTATCTTCTAACAAGAATTTCCATTATCAATTTATCAGCAAGATATATTGAGGCAGGCAGAACAATTGGTAAATCCCCTTATGAATGCTTTTTTAGAATAGGCATTCCTATGTCCGCACCGGGCATAATAGCTGGACTAGCGTTAGCGCTAATGGAAACAATAAATGATTTTGGAGTAGCTTCTTTCTTTGGACTTAATACCTTATCTTTAGGTATTTATAATTACATTTCAATTTTAAATAATTTGAATGCAGCATTTTTCTTATCTTTTGTAGTCATAATAATGATGATTTTATTATATATCACAGAACAGAAAATTAGAGGTCAGAAAAATTTTCACAATTCTAATTATGAATTTTTAAGTTGGACAAGATATAAACTTTCAAAAACTAAAAGTAATTTAGCTTTTTATATTAGTCTCATACCTATAACTCTAGGTTATTTCATACCTGTTTTATTTACGATTTATATGTTTATAAATAATATTCATAAAATAAATTATGAGAATTTTTTCCAAAGTTTATTTAATACTTTGATGATTGGATTAATTGTTGCTGTTTTTTGTGGAGCATTATCTATATTATTTAATTTTTCAGGTAGATTTTCAAAAAAGAAATTTTTTTTATATTTGAAAAAAATAATTAATACTGGGTATGCTGTTCCAGGTGTGGTGGTGGCCTTAGGGGTTATTTACTTTATGATTAATGTAGATAAATTATTGGTCCTACTCTCGTTTGACAGAATAGTAATCAGTTCAACAATAATAGGGTTAGTATTGGCGTTAAGCATAAGACTCATATCTCTATCAAATAACAGTATTGACTCAGGATTAGAGAAAATTTCGAAATCAATTGATGATGCTTCACGATTGATGGGTAGAAGATATTCAACGACATACTTCAGAGTTATCTTGCCACAAATTAATATGAGTATTATTGCTGGGATATTTTTAGTCATGGTAGATACAATGAAAGAACTGCCTATAACTCTGCTTCTCAGACCTTTTAACTTTGATACTTTAGCTACAGAATTATTTCAATACTCTTCGAGTGAGTCGGTAGAATTAGGCTCTCTTCATGCTATTACTATTATTATTTTTTTAACAATTGCTGTATTTTTAATAGATAATATTTTAGAAAAAAAAATTACTAAAAAAATTAGAAATTAATTAAATTTTAATTCCAATACATGCTAATATTAAAATGTGTTATTTTTATTAAAAATTGTGATGGCAGGATTAATAATAGCTCTGGCTAGCTGGCTTTCGGGTAAAAAACCAGAATTAGCTGGTTTTATTATAGCTCTCCCACTAACAAGTATAATAGTTTTAGCATTTTCATATGCTGAACATAAAAATATTGAAACAAGTATTACATTTGCAAAAAGTATAGCGATAGGTGTGCCAATTTCTTATTTATTCTTTATTCCTTTTTTTCTAAATAAACAATTAAACTTAAATTTTTGGGTTATTTATCTTATTGGATTTTTATTGATAGTAGCTGGATTTTTTATTCATAAGCTTATTATGAACTTACTTTAAATTATTATTTATTTATTTTGGATAAATTTTTTCATAAAACTTAATGTTTCAGGACTAACGTGATGCTCTATCCCTTCACTATCTTCTTCGGCAACTTTATTTGAAACACCAAGCTTAATTAAAAAATTTAAAACGATTTCATGTTTAGATTTCGAAGAATTTGCCAAATTTTGCCCCTCATCAGTTAAAAATATAGATCTATAAGGCTCGGTTTTTACTAAATTTAAAGCAACTAATCTTTTAATATTTTTATTAATAGTTGCTTGAGAGACACCAAAATGTTTTGCTAAATCAGCATTACGTGCTTCTCCTTTTAATATTATTAATTCACTAATAGTTTCAACATAATCTTCTAGCATTTCATTTTTATTTTGAGTCCTGATTTTAGAATATTGATTAGGACTTCTGTATCTTGGATTAGCCATATGAATATGAATATATTACTAAATACGGATAATAAAAAGTACTTTACATTTATTAGATGGGTCTATAAAGTTTAGCTTAGGCTAAACAATGACTGAATTACTATTATCATTTCAAAAAAGATTAGAATATTTCCGGATATCTAAACTTATCATTTTGTTAGTATTTGTTATTATTTTTGCTCTCGAAGAAACAAGAGAGTTATTAATTTCTTCTTCTCAAGATGCATATATCGCAGTCACTTCTTTTGTAGGCGCTACCCTTCTAGTTTTTTATACTTTAGAAAAGAAAAATTTTAATATTCCTGAATATATTAAGAAAAACTCAAAATTAGAAATTCCAATCTGTGCATTATTAGGTGTTATCCCAGGTTGTGGTGGAGCTATTATGGTTATGAGTATGTATACACGAGGTATCGTTTCATTTAGCTCGGTTCTTGCCACTCTTATAAGCACGATGGGTGATGCAGCTTTTATTTTAATCGCTTCTAAACCCCAAGCCGCTTTAATAATTTTACCTATTACTTTAATTATTGGAATAGTTACAGGTTATATTTCTCTTCCCTTTTCAGATAAAATAGCTCCTTCCATAATTCCCAAGAAAAATTCTAGTATCATTTTACCAACTAATAAAATACCAACTATTTTTTATAAAATTTGGCTGTACCTTCTTATACCAGCCGTGATTTTGGGATTAATAAATGCCTTTAATTTAAGTTTTGAAATACCATTATTTGGTTATGATCTTATCGGAATATTTGCTTTTACAGCCGCCATGTCATGCTTGATTATGTGGGTTTTCAATCCACTTACAGATATTCAAATGGCTGCAGTTCATGAAAATTCACTAAGAAAGACGGTTGACACAACTTGCTTTGTTTCTGTTTGGGTCATAACAGCTTTTTTATGTTTTGAATTAATCAATTTGTTCACACAGGGGAGAATGTTTGAATATTTATTATTTTTTGGACCATTTATTCCTTTAATGGCCATTCTTATTGGATTCATTCCTGGTTGTGGACCGCAAATTATGATCACCTCTATGTTTGTGAGCGGTCAGATACCAATGGCTGCACAAATAGGTAATTCCATTTCAAATGATGGCGATGCTCTATTTCCTGCTTTAGCAATTTCAGCTAGGGTGGCAATACTAGCTACTCTTTATAGCGCTATTCCAGCTATTATAGTTGCTTATCTTTGGTATTATTTAGTATAAATAATACTTAACTTGTTAAATAGATTAAAAACATTTCTTAAAAATAAATCTCAATCAAAATATTCCCAATTTGTTTTATCAATTATATCTTTCATAGAAAGTATTTTTTTTCCTTTACCACCTGACTTATTACTAATACCAATATGCTACTATAATAGAAATAAAATTTTTTTTTCCGTTATTAATTGCACTTTTTTTTCAGTTCTGGGTGGTTTAGTTGCATACGCATTAGGATATTTTTTATACGACACAATAAATCATTTATTTGATCAAAGTAAGATCCAGCACTTCATAAATTTTTATAATAAATGGGGGGTGTACTCAGTCATTATAGGCGGCTTTACCCCTATTCCTTTTAAAATTATAACTGTAACAAGTGGATTTTTGAAATTTGATTTATTTTTATTTCTTATAAGCTCTTTTTTTGCAAGAGGGTTAAGATTTTTATTGATTGGTATTGCTATTCATTTATTAGGGGATAGAGGAATAATATTGTTAAAAAAATATAAATTCTCAATTTTTTTAGTTATTCCTATACTCTTGGTTATGATGGTGATTATAGTAAAATATTTTTTAAACTAAAATTATGGAAAATAACACTAATAAATTAATCCTTATATATTCAATAACAGCTTTGTGTTTTGCTTTAATCTTAGAATATGTTTTTGGATTACTACCTTGCAGACTTTGCACTTATCAAAGAATTCCATACCTATTGATTATAATTATTTTTACAATTCAATTGATATTTAGACCATCTAATAAAATAATAATGGCTTTAATATCCTTATGTCTTTTGGGTGAATTATATTTTGCAATAGAACATTCATTACTATCTTTAGGAATAATAAGTACTTCAGGTTGTGAAAGTGCTGTAAAGTTACCTAGTGATCTCAATGATCTTAAAAATGCTTTACAGAATAATACACTAATTATTGATTGTGAAAACGCCAACAAGAAATTTTTTGGTCTACATTTATCTACTTATAATGCTTTTGCATCTTTAATTTTTCTGATATTGATATTTAAAAATGTATTCAAAAAAAAATAAAAAAAAATTATCATCTGAAGAAAAAAAAATCCTTGAGGAAATAATAAGAGTTGACCATGCTGGTGAGCACGGAGCAACTCAAATTTATCGAGGACAGATGGCTGTCTTTAAAAAAAATTCAGCAATCTGGAAAAAAATTTTAGAAATGGCTGAGCAGGAAGAGGTGCATAAATCTACTTTTGATGAATTGATTGTGGATATGGAAGTTAGACCTACTAGCCTTTTTCCTCTTTGGAATAAAGCTGGGTATCTTCTAGGGCTAGGAACTGCGCTACTAGGAGAAAAAGCTGCTATGGCTTGTACAGTAGCCGTTGAAGAAGTCATCGGCAGACATTACGAAGAACAAGTTGAGATTTTGACAAAAAATAAAATTAATCCAAAGCTTTTAAAGACTGTGAAGCAGTTTAGAGAAGATGAATTAGAACATCATGATACAGGTGTAAACCATGAGGCTGAAATGACTCCTGGATTTGTGTTTTTAAGTAAAGCAATTAAGCAGGCATGTTATTTGGCTATTAAAGTAACAAAAAAATATTAATTTTTTTCTAATACACTGTCCCAATACAAATAATCTCTCCAACTTTCATGAAGATAATTTGATGGAAAATTTTTACTTTTTAATCTTAAGGAATATTGGGATGGCTCTTGAGGAACTCTAAGTAACTTAAAACCAATAGCTTTAAGAGGCTTACTGCCTTTTGTCCAATTACAAAGAGAGCAAGATGTTACAACATTTTCCCAATTTGTTATTCCGCCTTTAGATCTAGGAATAAGATGATCAAAAGTAAGCTCTCTTGTTTGAAATTTTTTATGGCAGTACTGGCAAGTAAAGTCATCTCTGAGAAAAACATTAAATCTTGTAAATGCAGGCTTATGACTATGAGGTACATAATCTTTTAAAGAAATTACACTAGGAATTTTCATTTTAAAACTAGGAGATTTTACGTAATGATCATATTCGTTAACTATATTAACCCTATCAAGAAAAACAGCTTTTACTGAGTCCTTCCAACTCCATATTGATAATGGGAAATAACTCAGAGGCCGATAATCAGCATTTAAAACAAGAGAGGGGCAATTATTCGAATCGACCATTATTTACATAATACCATATTTTAAAAGTATTATTGTTAATAAATTATGAAAGCCACTCATTGACTTTGTTTTTCATTTCTTCAATTGCTTGCATACTTATACCATGGTCACAATTATCTTCTAAAATTAAATTACTTTTAATTTTCTTTAAAAGTAAGAAGTCATGTAATTCTTGAGATCTGTGGAAAGGAACTACCGAGTCTGATTTTCCATGAAATATAGAAAATTTTTGTTTGGTATTAATCACAGGAATTTCATTAAGAATATCTTGTGGCAGAGCACCCGATAAAGAGATAACACCACCCATTTTGACATCAGAGGTTAAGCCATAGTAAGCCGATAACATTGCCCCTTGAGAAAAACCAATTAGAACAATATTTTCGTAACTAGTATTATGTTTTTTAATTGTATCTTCTAGGATTTTTTCTAAGTACTTGTATGACTTTTTTAAACCTAAATATATTTCTTCAGGCGTTCTTTCAGCTAACTCAAACCATTGGTATCCAAAGTAATTCAGGGGACATGATTCTGGAGCATTGGGAGATTCAAATAAAATAGAATTATTAGGATTATCAATATGGTCTTTTAAGCCAATTAAATCGTTTCCGTTAGCACCATAGCCGTGAAGAAATAAAACAACTTTATTCATATTTTTTATTAGATTGAGCAATTATTCGACATTTAAAGATTTTTTGATATGTTCCATATATGTTTGTAGATAAATTTTTACCCTTGGTTTTGATTGTATGTATGTTTGTGGCTCTATTAGTTGTACTCATTGGTGTAATAGCGATGGCTAAAAACGGTAATTTTAATAAAAAGTATAGCAATAAATTAATGAGAATGCGCGTCTTATTTCAAGGAGTTGCTGTAATAGTTTTCGCAGCTATTATTTATCTATCTAGATAAGATAAAGCGCAATGGTTTTAAAAAGAAAAAAAATACTATCAACAAGTATAAATAAGAAAACTTCTAAGTTGATGGACTCTATTAACACTTCGATTGACATTGATTCAAGACTATTTTCAGAAGATATTTCAGTTACAAGAGCTCATGCTTTAGCTTTAGAGAAGTTAAAAATTATATCAAATCAAGAGTTGATTAAGATTAATAAAGGCCTAGATAAATTAGTAAATCTTCACACGAATAAAAAAATTAAATTTAGTAGAGCAAATGAAGATATCCATATGAATATTGAGTCCCTACTTCACTCCATTATAGGTAACACCGCTTCTAAGATTCATACTGGCAGATCGAGAAATGATCAGGTTGCTACAGATACAAGATTATGGGTATTAAAAAGCTGTAAAAACTTAAAGAAGCAAATCAAATTTTTAATGAAAGACATTTTAAATCAGGCAAAAATCAATCAAACAAATATCATTCCAGGATTTACACATTTACAAGTAGCTCAACCTGTAACGCTTGCACATCACCTTATGGCTTACTACGAGATGTTTAAAAGAGATTTATCTCATTTAGAATTTGTAGAACAAATGACAAATGAAAACCCATTAGGAAGTGCAGCTTTAGCTGGCAGTAACTACAAATTAGATACAAGACTTTTAAATAAAGAATTAGGTTTTAATGAGTCAAAAAATAACTCCTTGGACGCAGTTAGTGACCGTGATTTTTGTGTATATTTCCTTCAATCATTGGCAATGGTAAGCTTACATCTTGGCAAAATGTCTTCAGAATTAATACTTTGGTCTAGTAGTATATTTAACTTATTTGAAATTAGTAAAAACTACTCAACTGGAAGCTCCATTATGCCACAAAAAAGGAATCCCGATTCACTTGAACTCATTCGTGGTAAATCTAATATTATAAGAAATCAAAGCTCCAGTCTTCTTAATGTACTTGCAAATTTACCTTTAACTTACTTTAAAGACTTTCAAGAAGATAAAAAAATAATTTTTGATAGCTATGATGATTTAATCTTATGTATTGATGTATTAAGTGAAATAATCAAGGAGTCAAAATTTAATACAGTAAATGGTTATAAAATTTGTGAAGATAATTTTGCCTCAGCTACAGATTTAGCTGACTATCTAGTTTTAGAAAAAAAAATCACCTTTAGAGACTCCTATAAAATTATTGCATCAATTGTTAGTTATGCTCAAACAAACAAAAAAAATATGAGTCAACTGACCTTACAAGATTTTCAAAAATTTAATAAAAAAATTGATCAAGGCATATTCAAATATATTGACATAAAAAATAGTATCACAAGAAAAAAAACCATAATGAGCACAAATCCTTCAAAAGTAGCTCAAGCAATTAAAAAAGCTGAAAAATTTGTTAAAAAATAATGATTACTTTTAAAAAAACTATTTTAATTTTAATTATAATCACTCTTGCATCCTGTGGAAATTATAAAAATAATAGATTACCAGAAGGAACTATTGATAAGTCAGAATTTACTTATCCGCCAGAAAAAGAGTAGAATAAACATAATATGATAAAGGAATTAATTAAAGAGCATCAAACCCCTTTTTATTGTTATGATAATACAATTATTAATGAAAAGGTTAGCTTCTTAAATAGTCTCAATCTTGAATTTAAGCATAATTTTTATTTTGCGATTAAAGCAAATCCTAACCTTGCAATTATAAATTTATTGAAACAGAAAGGGCTTGGGGCAGTTGTTGTTTCTTCAGGTGAACTTTATAAAGCTTTAAGATCTGGAATTAAACCTTCAGAAATCATGCTCAATGGATCTAGCAAGAATGATTTTGACATTAAATACGCCATTACACAAAAAATTAGAAGTATTAATATTGAAAATATTGATGAACTTAACCTTATTAATGATTACTCTAAAGAAAAGGGACTTGTTACTGATATTGGAATTAGAATTAATCCTGGTATTGACCCCAATACACTATCTAAAATTAGTACAGGTAAATCTGGAGACAAGTTTGGAATTCAAATCGATCAAATAAATTTTGATGACATCCAAAAATTAGAAAATACTAAACTTAAAACTTTATCTGTTCATATAGGAAGTCAAATAGTTGACTATAAAAAGTTTATTGAATCCTACAAATCAATCATAAATTTAGCTGATGAACTCAATCAAAAAGGCTTCAAAATACAATATTTAGATTTTGGAGGTGGGTTTCCAGTTCTGGATCAAAAAAGTAAAGGATTAGATTTTGATCTCTGGCTATTAGAACTCAATTTGATTTTAAAAAATAAACAATATGATATTATATTTGAACCTGGAAGGTTTTTAGTCGCAAATTCTGGTTTCTTAGTATCAAGAGTTAATTATATAAAACAATCTGGTTCCAAAAAAATAATTTTACTTGATAGTTCTATGTCTGAATATATTAGATCTACACTTTATGGGATAGAACCAATAGTTGAATTATTACACGCAAACAATAATGAGGAGAAATTTGAGTATGATATTGCTGGTGGAGTTTGCGAGTCATCTGATTTTTTTATAAGAGATGCGTTATTACCAAAAATTATAAAAAATGATTTTTTAGTTTTTAAAAATGTGGGTGCTTATGGCTCTTCTATGTCATCAACCTATAATAGTAGGCCCAGGCCATTAGAAATATTATTTAATAAAAATGAGCACCGAGTTATCAGATCTCGTGATACTTTGGAAGATTTATGTAAAAATGAAATCATGTAGTTTTGGTTATTTTTTTTAAAAGAATTAATTTTTTTATATTAATTATCATTGTCTCATTAATATTAGGTTTAATTAAATTTAAAAATTCCATCCCTGAGACTCCTTTAAATTTAGTTTCAAGTGATGCTGTAATAGTTTTAACTGGTGATCGTGGAAAGAGAATAGAAAAGGGTTACCATTTAATCGGTGATACAAATTACGAGAAAATGTTTATAACTGGTGTTGGAGGATCAAAAGAAGTATTACAAAAAATTTTAGGGTTCGAAGAAAGTATTGTCGAATGTTGCGTAGAGTTTGGCTATAAAGCTGAGAATACTTATCAAAATGCTGTTGAGACTAGGCATTGGGCTAAAAACAATAATATTAAGTCAATTATTCTTGTAACTACCGATCTGCACATGCAAAGATCTTTGTTTCTTTTTCAGCAAATCACTAATCTTAATATCCAGGCCTACCCAATTGATTACAAACAAGATATTATTCCTCTAGAAAAATTATTTTCTGAATATATTAAATATGTAATTTCTAGGATAGTGTTCATTAAAAAATATGAAGATTAGATTTTTAATTCTTTTTTACTTTTCCAGTGCACTAATTTTAATATTTAGTGTTTTTGGGATATTTAGCTCCTATAAAAAATTTAGGTTTTTTATAAAAATTTTTACAAATAGTATGCTTATGAGCTTAAAAGTTTGCTGTAATATTAAAGTTGAAGTTAAAAATAATCAGAATTATGACAATGGCTACTTATATGCATCAAAACATCAATCAATTTTTGAAACAATTTATTTTAATAGTCTATTTTATAATCCTTCCTATATATTAAAAAAAGAATTACTAAGCATACCTTTATTTGGCATGTATTTAAAAAAACTTGACATGATAGCTATTGATCGTAGTCAAGGAATTAAAAGTATAAAATATGTAAATGAAGAAACTAAAAGACTATCTGAATTTAGACCAGTAATCATTTTCCCTGAAGGCACGAGAACTGAATTTGGTGTTCAGCCTGACTTGAAACCAGGCATCTACTCAATATATAAAAACTCAAATAAGCCAGTGGTCCCAATAGCAATCAATTCAGGAAAATTTTGGCCAAAAAATAATAAAATGAAATCTGGAAAGATAATTATTGAATTTAAAGACCCTATTCAGCCAGGCTTGAGTAAAGAAGATTTTTTAAAAAAACTAAAATCTGATATTAACAGTCTTAATCATTAGGAATGAATTTACCTGCC
The DNA here is from genome assembly GCA_029246865.1 of Alphaproteobacteria bacterium. GTDB lineage: Bacteria > Pseudomonadota > Alphaproteobacteria > HIMB59 > HIMB59 > HIMB59. The sequence continues at coordinate 52,065 of JAQWMI010000018.1, read as the reverse complement.
ATCTTGGCTTTAATGATACCTTTTCTTACTTTTCTAGTTTCATTTAGTTTGGTGTGAAGTTTACTAGACTGTTTTTTGGTCATGTCTTGTCCGAACTCTTTAATTTCTTCAATAAGAGATTTTGAAAGTTCAACAATAATTTTTTCATTTGCGAGAAATACATCACGCCACATATTTGGATTATTTTCTGTTATTCTTGTAAAATCTCTGAACCCTCCAGCAGAATATTTAATAATATTAGATTTCATAGATTTTTCTGTCTTCATAGCAGTGCGAACTAGAGAATAAGCAAGTAAGTGAGGAAGGTGTGAAGTTATTCCAAGTATTCTATCGTGTTCTTTAGCAGACAATATATCAACCTGCATACCTAAATTTTCCCAAAATTTCTTAATGGTGATTACATTCTTTGTTTTTTTGTTATCAGTAGGTGAAATAATATTATATCTATTATGAAAAAGTTCTGCGAAACCGTTTTCTAGTCCTGATTTTTCAGTACCAGCTATTGGGTGGGATGGGACATAAGAAAATTTTGATTTAAAATTCTTATTAAAAAGCTTAACAATATTTAATTTAGTAGAACCAACATCAGTAACAATTAGATTTGATTTTCCAAATTTAGCGATGTTTTTGAAAACTTTTTCATATTCAAGTACTGGAATACAAATAATGACTAAATCCGCATCTGATATAGCTTTCTCAATTTTATCGACATATTGAATATGTTTAAATTTTGAAGAAACAATACGTTTTTTGACTGTTTTATCAGTATCAAATACAGTAATTTTTTTTGACAAGTTGTTCTTTTGAACACCTTTAGCAATAGATGAACCAATAAGACCAAAACCAATAATTAAAATATTTGAAAACATTAAAATTTGTTAAAAACCTTCATAGCTATTTGCATTTCTTGAGCGGTACCAATAGTAACTCTTATGTAGTTTTTGAGCCCATAAGAGCTAAGCACTCGTAATGTTATTTTATGTTTTTTAGCAAATAAAGAGAATTGATTTGTCATTTTTTCAGATCTAAATCTAATTAAAATAAAATTTGCTAGGGTATCAATAATTTCAAATTTCGTATTATTGAGACCTTTTATAAAAAAGTTTTTATTCATTTGATTTAATTTTGATTGTTTTTTTAACCAACTTTTACTCTTTAATGACTCAATAGCAGCCTCAGAGGCTAGTCTATTAACATTAAAAGGTTTTTTTACTTGGTAAAGTTTTTTAATTGTATTTATATGAGCATAACCCCATCCAACTCTCAAGCCACCAAGACCAAAAATTTTAGAAAATGATTTTGTGACTATTATATTATTATATTTTTTTACAAATTCTAAACCATCACTATAAAGAGAGTCCTCAATATATTCACTATAAGCTGCGTCTAAAACTATAAATGTATTTTTATTTATTGATTTAATAAATTCTAATAACTCTTTTCTGTAAAAAATAGAACCTGTTGGATTGTTAGGGTTAGCAAGAAATATCACCTTTACTTTAGAAGAATATTTTTTCTTAAAATCTTTCAAAGTAAATTGAAAGGAACTATCATCATAAATAACGCTTTTACAATTAAAAGCTTTAGCAAATATTTCATACATCGCAAATGAATATTTTGTATGCATAACTAGATCTCCTGGTTTTGTTAAAGCGTGAAAAATCATCTGAAGAATTTCATCAGAACCAGCACCTACTATCACATTTTCATTTGGAATTTTATTAAATACTGCTATCTGCTTCGCAAGCGATTGGCTATTGATTTCAGGATAAATGTTTGAATGATTTATATTTTTTTTAATAGTTTTAATAACTGAATTTGCTGGTCCATAATTATTTTCATTAGAAGAAAGCCTAATAAAGCCTTTAAATTCCTCTGCCCCACCCTGATATGTATTATTTTTTTTTACCATTTTGATTGCTTATTTATCAATAGTTAAAATAATTAACATTAAAATCACTAATTATCTATTGACAATATATTGAATTTAGCGATTATCCCAATAACACCGATTTGATTACAGCTTGCGGGTGATTAACAGCTAAAGCGCTAACTTCTTCACTCATAACATGTAATTTTAAAAAAGTTATTATGAGAAAAATTATTAAAAATAGTAAATATCCTGGCTTTGTTTTGCAATGCAATGAACAGTTAGTATTAGATAGTGGGAAAACACTAGATGAATTTGAAATAGCATATCAAACATATGGTGAATTAAATGATAATAAAAGTAATGCTATTTTTGTTTGTCACGCTTTAACTGGAGATCAATTTCCAGCAGAAAAAAATCCTATCACAAAAAAAACAGGATGGTGGGATCTCATGATAGGTCCTGAAAAGACTATTGATACAAATAAATACTTTGTTATTTGTTCAAATGTTCTAGGAGGTTGTGTGGGTACAACTGGACCGAATGAAATCAATCCCAAAACAAATAAAATTTATGGAATAGAATTTCCAACAATTACAATACAAGATATGGTTAGAGTACAAAAAATATTAGTTGACGAATTAAAAATAGATAAACTACTTTCAGTGATTGGGGGATCGATGGGCTCTATGCAGGTTCTTCAATGGGCTGCAACCTATCCAAAGTCATTGAGATCAATAATTTCAATTGCAGGTGCACTCAAGCACTCTGCGCAAAATATAGCTTTTGATGAGGCTGGAAGACAATCAATTATGTTAGATCCTAATTGGAAAAAGGGTAACTACATCATTGAAGACACTAAACCAGAAAATGGACTCTCCGTAGCAAGAATGATTGCGCATATCACATATCTTTCAGATGCGGCTTTTCAAAAGAAATTCGGAAGAAACCTTCAAGAGAAACAGGATCTATCATTTGGATTTGACATTGATTTCCAAGTTGAAAGCTATCTTAGATACCAGGGGAAAAGCTTTGTAGATCGATTTGATGCCAATAGTTATCTATATATGACAAGAGCAATGGATTATTTTGACGTTTCAGAACAACTAGTAAAAAATAAAGAATCTATTATTGAAAATAAAATAAGATTTTTAGTACTTTCTTTTACAAGTGATTGGCTATTTCCAACGAAAGAATCTAGAGGAATAGTATCATTATTAAACTCAATTGGATCTTTAGTGAGTTCTGCTGAAGTAGTATCTGATAGAGGACACGATAGTTTTTTATTGGATGAACCTCAATTATTTAAAATTACCTCGGGATTCCTTAAAGGAATAAAATTGTAAATGAGAAACGATTATAAAATAATATTAGATATTATTCCAAATGGGTCGAAAGTTCTTGATATTGGCTGTTCATCTGGGGAATTACTAAGTCTTCTTAATAAAAAAGATGACGTACATACTCAAGGTGTCGAAATTAACCAAGAAGAAGTTGTGAAATGTTTAGAAAATGGATTAGATGTAGTCCAAGGAGATATCAATCAGATTCTTGAAGATTTTCCTCATAATCAATTTGATTATTGTATTTTAACTCAAACAATTCAAACAGTAAACGCACCAGATAAACTATTAAATCTTCTAAAAAAAGTTGGAAAAAACATAATCATTAGCTTTGATAATTCAAATTATTATAAAAAAGTTTTTAATTTTTCTGTCAGAGGTAGCTTTGACAACTTGTTAGAAAAATCAGAGGGGGACCAGTGGTTTAACACACAAAATATTCATCCTTGTAGCATTAAAGATTTTACCGTTCTAGCAAAGAAGGTTGGTTTCACTATCAACGAGACTTATGATGTAAGAAAAAATAAAAAATTTATTTTTCCTAAATCTCCTTCCAATATTTTTTGTAATGAGGTTTTATTTAATTTATCAACTTAATGTCCTTAAATCAAAAAAGAAAATTTATTTTTATTTACAATGCAAAGGGTGGTAGATGGAATGGCACTCTAGATTTGATTCATAAATATGTATCTCCTCATACTTATAAATGTAGTTTATGTAAAATTACTTTTAATATAGGAATGAAGGAAAAATGGAAAAAATTTATAGAAAGGTCCCTGCATGATTTTATTTTCTTACATAAGGAAGATTTAATTAAACACAATTTGCAGAGATTTGAAAATGAACTTCCTCTTTGTATAGAAAAAATAAATAAAAGAAATTCTATTATAATTAATGCAACTGAAATGAAAAAATTAAAAGATGAAGAAGACCTAATTTCATTTTTTCAAAAGATACTATAAGCCAACATAACCATCATATATTAACCTCGAAGAAGCCACTACAATGAAGATATTAATGATAGTGAAAAATGACTTATCACTTAATTTTTTATTCATCCAATGTCCTAGAATTACTCCAAAAACAGCAATAGGAGAAAACAGCATGTATTCTTGTATCTGCTTCACTGATAAAATATCCAAATAAAAATATGGAACAATTTTTGAAATATTTATAATAGCCATACTAAATACTAGCGTTGCAACAAACTCTGTTTTTTTCTTATATTGAGTTAAAAGATAAGTATTCATTGGCAGTCCACCAGAGTGAAGACAGAAGCTTGTGAAACCGCTTAATGTTCCCCAAAAAGTCTTACTGCCATTAAGCGGTACAGTTCTTAAAACAGACTTAGTTAAGAGGTAATTAAAAAAAATATAAATAAGTGACATGGCCCCAATGAAAATACTCATTGCACTTAAATTAATAAACTTAAAAAGAAGAGTGCCTAAAATAACTCCAGTGAAAGTAAATGGGAAAAGACTAAATATAATTTTAGCATCAAAAAATTTTTTATTCAAATATCCAGCCATCAAATCACAAACTATTAATAATGGCATAAGTATCGCTATAGCTTTAACTGGACCATAATTAATTGAGAGTACGGTCACCGATATTAAAGCCAATCCACCTCCAGAAAAACCAGATTTTGAAATTGAAAATAACAATACGCAAATAGAAACAACAAAATAGTAACTATAATCTAACAAGGAAAAATTATACTCAATAAGATGTTAATTTAAAGTCTAGTGATTATTAAATAGTAGCTAAATTTCTTTGCAAATTAGATTTTTTAATTTTTGTGTTACTTTTTGTATACACAATTTTTTTTGATACCTGCATCTTTAGTCCACTTAGAAATGGGACTGTTATGGGTCCTATTTTTTCTACAAAAGGTGATAATTTATAATTAAAAAAGTTTTTCCAAGGAGGAGTATAGAGATAATAGGAGCTACCATCTAAATAAAAAAATTGATTGAGCAGATAGGTTAGTTGTTTTTTTGAAAATGATCGCCCGTAACCAAATGGATTATTATCATACCTAGTCCACAGGCCAGCTCTCCTAGGAACTATAGAAATTAATAATCCGTTGGGTTTTAAAACTCTCCAAGCTTCTTCAATAACTGTCTCTGGTCTCTCCACTAACTCTAAAATATGTGAAAATACCACTATATCTATTGAAGAAGGTTCAATAGGCAAGCAATACTCATCAACTATCTCTTGCTTAAAACTTGAATTTTTTTTCATAATTCCCCCTAAAAAATCAGGTGACATCTCATGAAAAAAAGCTTGTGAATATGATTCCTTTAGAAATTCTAAATAAGGATAGGTGTATCCCAAACCACAGATTTTTCTTGCCTGATGTTCATTTAATGCATGTGTGAGGTTATTGGCTGTTTCTAACTTAACTATTTTTCCCAATTCTGAATTATAAAAACTATGGATAGTTGATGCGCTAATTTCCATAGTTGTATTTTATATTTAATTTTCTTAACATGCTATTTCAATGCAAAAACCAAATATTTATATTTTTCCACAATTAGTAGATAATTATGGGTACCTGATAAAAAATCCTCACGCTAAAGAAGCGGCAATTGTTGACCCTTCTGATTTAGAAATATGTGAAAGAATTTTGGATCTTAATGACTGTTCATTAAGCCACATACTGTTAACTCATCATCATGATGATCATATTGCTGCTGTTGAAGATTTGAAAAAAAAATATAATTCCAAAGTTATTGGATATGATCTCGATAAGCAATTACCATCTCTTGATATTGCAATGAAAGATAATGGAGAACTATCATTATATGGTAACACTTATAAGATAATCTCTACACCAGGGCATACTATGCAGCATATCTGTTATTATAACATTGATTTTCAAATGTTATTTGCCGGAGACACTTTGTTTAGTCTAGGATGTGGCAGGATGTTTGAAGGGACTCCTGAACTATTCTGGGAGTCTTTAACTAAGATTAAAAAATTACCTACTGAAACAAAAATTTATTGTGGACATGAATATACATTAAATAATTTTAAATTTGCTCTTTCTATCGATTCAAAAAATCAAGAGTTAAAAAAATACGGCGAATGGATTGTTAAACAGAATATTGATTTACGCCCAACAATGCCCTGCGAACTTTCTAAAGAATTAAAAATAAATCCTTTTTTGAGATGTGATGATAGTTATTTCTTTGAATTGTATCAATCTGAAGATCCTATAGAGATTTTTAAAAAAATGAGGCAAGCTAAAGATAATTTTTAAATTGATTAGACGGATTATTTGATAATAGCACACTCATAAACTTGGAGATTCAATAAGAATTGGCTGAATTTGATATTACTCATAGCAATACAACATTTATCTGTTAGGTTAATGTTTACATGGAAGATTTAAATAGGTTAGACAGTGATGTTTCTGAAGCTTTTCAAAAGAAGCAAATGGACAAGGTTTGTTCTCTTTATTATGAAGCAGCTAACTACTTTGAGACAAAATCTGATATAGAAGCAGCTTGTTTTTTCTATACCCAAGCACTGGTTATGGCTCTTGAAGAAAATCATGATCTTAAAGAAAAGATTATTCATAAGCTTGAAAAATATGGCCGTAATCAAGACACAACTTTAAATTAGTCAAATAATCATATAATGCAAAAACGATCGATACAGCTACCTGCTAGTTGGCTCCATCATTTAGAAAAAGAATTTCAAAAACCTTATATGAAAGATCTAAAAATAAAATTACAAGAATGTAAGAAAAATAAAATTACCATATACCCTGAAGGATCTAAAATTTTTAATGCCTTTCATTTGACAGAGTTAGATAAAATCAAAGTTGTTATTTTAGGTCAAGACCCCTATCATGGACCTGGACAAGCGCATGGTTTAAGTTTCTCAGTACCACACAATATCAAAACTCCTCCTTCACTTGTAAATATTTTCAAAGAACTTAAAGATGATTTAAAAATTGAAGTAGATAGGTCTAATGGTAATTTAGAGCATTGGGCTAATCAGGGAGTATTTCTGCTCAATACTACTCTTACGGTATCTAAGAATGAGCCTATGTCTCATAAAAATTTTGGCTGGAATATTTTTACAGATAAAGTAATTGAAATTATAAATCATCAGCGGGAAAATATAGTATTTATACTATGGGGAGCGCATGCTCATTCTAAAATTAATCTAATTGAAACTTCCAAACACTTAATTCTTCAATCTGTCCACCCTTCTCCTCTATCAGCACATCGTGGATTTTTTGGAAGTAAGCCATTTTCTCAAACAAATGACTATCTAGAGTCAAAAGAAATTGATAAGATTTACTGGATATGAATAAAGATTTGGGTGGCATCATAAGTTTTATTGAAAAAGCTATACTATTTGCAATTCTTCTTTGCACTTTGATCGCTATTGTCTTTGAGTTACTTCATATGATTGATGAAAAATTTGTTGAATTAGCAGATTTACTTCTCTTGTTTATTTATGTGGAAGTGATTGGAATGGTGAGAGTCTATTACGTATCCAATAGAGTTCAAATGACTTATCCTCTATTTATAGCAATCACAGCCTTGTCTAGACTTATAATCTTGCAAGATAAAAAAGATTTAAACCCAGAGTCATTACTTTATGAGGCTGGGGCAATTGTCTTAATTTCAATAGCTGTAATAGTTTTAAGATTTAGGTATTTTGAAGCACTTCGACCTACTGAAAATGTTGATCAATTTGCTTCCGAAAAAAAGAAATCTAAGAAGTAATTATTTCTGTATTTATAATATCTTATAAAATTTTATGAAAAAAATAGCTATAATTGGTACTGGTTTATCAGCTCTATCTCTTGCTCACCACTTACCTACTCTTGATGTTACATTCTTTGAAAAATCATGGAGACCTGGAGGTCGGCTTAGCACAAGAAAACAAAGTGATTTGAAGTTTGATCACGGTGCTCATTTCTTATCACCAGATCACGGAGTATTAGGTTTTACGGAAGCTTTAGAGAAAGTTCAGGCTATTAAAAAAGTAGAGGGTTTGTACACGTCTAATTATCATGGAGGAGCCTCAAAAGAAGTCAAATCTATTATAATTGGTGATAATGGTATTGAATCCATTCCTATCAATCTTCATAAGTCTCTTCGTTACCCAACAAATTTTTCTACAAAAATTGAAAAAGTAGAAAGAGATAATAAGGATTATTATCTCTTTTCAGATAAAGATAAATTTGGACCCTTTGATATGGTTTTTGCTGGTATCCCCTTTGAGCAGGGAGCGACTTTATTGCAAGATCACATTGATTTTAGTCAGTATCCTACTCCAATATTTAATTCTATTTGGACTGTAATGTTAGGTTTTGATAAACGACTAGGAACTGATTTGCAGTTTGGATATTATCTAACAAAAGAAATTAGTTTTTTTATGAATCAAAATTTTAAGCATGAGCAATTTAATCAAGAAAGCTGGGTTTTCAATATGCGTTCAGAGTGGACAAATAAATATTATAATATTGAGCCATATGTTTTGGAAGATTACGTAGTAAATGAAGTAAAAAAGATTTTTCAATCTGACGCAAGAGCAACTTTTAAAAAATCTCATCGATGGAAATATGCTAATCCTAAGAAGAGTTTAAGAGATTTAAATGGGAAAACCTATATTTCTTCTGTTGATCATAAACTCTATCTTTTAGGTGATTGGGGAGAAGGGCCTGCCATGCAAGATGCTTGGCTTGCTGGTAAAAAATTAGCTAAAAGTGTTGAGGAATTTAATATCTCTCATGCACATAACATCTAGACTGATTTTTGGATTATTATTTTTTAAATGACGTTGGAATAGCATGATAAAGAGTTTTTGGGCCACATTTACCAACTTTAGTCAGCATTTTAGGACTTGTGACTTTTGTTTCTTCCTCTGCTCCCACCCCTTTAAGATGAGACTTGTAATGGATTTTTCCATCTAGAGATACTTCAGAAATTGTTGTCGCGCTTGTAATAAGAAAATGGTCATCAACCATTCTTTCAATACCTCTTACTGTAAGGAATTCTCCTGTAAAAATTTTATTGTGTGAACCATTAGCTGAAATAACCCAAATAGACTCCTTGCCACAATTTCTATCAGACGCAACATAACCATCCAAATAGGAGGTAGGTTGATGAACACCTGGAACTTTATTGCCTTCATGAACAATTTGGCCATCAGGCTTAATTTCGAGGAATAGAGAAAAATTACGCATGGAAAGTAAGTAATTTCCATTATCTAAAACACCCACATAATTTGCGTGCGCCCAATCCTCGTTAAGTTCAGATTTATTTTTCACAGCACTTTTGCAAGTCTGGTCAAGATGTACATATTTTTTTTTTGTTGAAAAATAATCAGAGGGTTTCCACTCCCAAATAACACTATTTTTTGAGTTTTTAATCATGAAACTTGGCTCAGATTTATCTACAAATCCTCTTGCAAAGATAATACTTCCATCTTCAAACTCTGATGCAGCATGGTCGATATGTTGGTCTTTTACTAAAACGCTATGCTTCTTATCTCTTTTAACATTAACAACGCCAAAGTGTGGGATAAGTACATTGAAGGAATTATCTTGTCTTAATTCCAAGGATGCTCCCTTACAAATCGGCCTTTTAGAATTATGTTTTTTTATATAATCTTCGGGAATATTCCATGACCAAAGTGTATTTCCAGTTTCTGCGTCTATCTCAATAACACTAGGAGATTTTGATACAGTATCAACTAAAGCAAAAGATTGAATATGCTTAGTTGAAGTATTTGTACTAATATCAAATAAGTCTGCAGAATTAATTGGTAATGTACATAAAACAAAAAAGTTAAAAAAGACTAACAATTTTATGATTCTGATCATAAAGATTATCTTATTAGAATTATTTATTAATTAAATCTAAAATATGGGTTACAAAGATTTGAATTAATACTAAAGTATTAAATAGCATTGGTAAGCAATGAGAATATTACTGGGGGATTAGCTCAGCTGGGAGAGCGCTACGCTGGCAGCGTAGAGGTCAGGAGTTCGATCCTCCTATCCTCCACCAAAAATACTGATTAATCAGATAACAAAATAGCTATAACCTTGGTAAAATAGGGTTATACAAATAATAATTATTGCCCAAATACTAAGATTATTTAAAAATTGCTTCAAGGAGGAATTAGTTTCTAAAAACTTTGGACCAATTAAAACTATTAAACAAATTAAATAGATTAGAGGCATTATAGTTTCTAAATACATTCAATCCTTATTAAATTTTTTCACGTATTTCTTAATAGTAGAGGAAAATTCACGTTGATTTATTTTTCTTTGCCAATGCCAATAGCATTCACAACTTTGCTTTGTTCCATAATTTTTGGATATTGATAATTCAAACCTAATAGTTGCCTAACCCTAGGATCACAGCTATCCTTAAAAGTATCCGTGAGCAAAGAACATAAATCTTCTACTGGCTTTATATATTTTGGAAGGAATTCAATTAATAAAACGGCTCTCTGATTTTCAGATTTGTTGGGCATAGCACCATGCCAACAATTACCGTTAAAGAAAACAAGATCACCTGGCTTAGCAATCATTTGCTTCCTACTGGTAATGTCATCCTCTTTATTTGGGTAGTGAAGATTTTTTTGAGAGCCAGGTATGTATGCTGTTGCACCTGATAATTTTGTACACACATCCAAAGGAATAGTTGCTTGTATATTTTGAGCGAAAGAACTATTGAGCCCCCTAGGAAAAGTTTCCTTATTATAAAAATCCCAATAAGGATAATCTATGTGAAGTTCTTGGCCGGGTGAACCAGGCAATAATCTGCTAGCACAATAAGAACCACAGGCGAACTCTGTACCAAGAAAGTTTGACATAAGTTCAAAAATAATATCATGACTTATGATTTTGCTAAAAATTGGATCCTTTCCAAAAAGATTCCAAACTCTTTGTTGTAAATTTATTTTTCCTTTTGCTTCAGCTTCTGCATTAAAATGAGACTCTTTTTGGCCTTGCGTGTCAGCTAAATTATTAATTATTTCTTTTGCGGAATGAATAACATTCATGTGATAAACATCTTCAATAACAACAACACCACTACCTGTCATTAATTCATCAAAAATGAAATCTGCATTATAATTTGAATTAGAAAAAACTTTCATAGTAAAATAATACTACAAAGTTATTGAAGTTCAAAGAGACTACGAGGGAGAGGAATGACTCCCTCGATAATTAAAAAAAATTAGACTTTTGATCCTAACCAACCAACAATTAACCATACAATCATTATTACGAACGGATAATATCCACCAAGCATAGCTATCTTTCCCATCATTAAACCCTCCTAAAAGTTGTAATAATTATAAATTAATATGCATAAATTGCATATTAATATTAATATTAATAAATTATTGTTGGTTTAATTGATTTATCTAAGAATTAGTAATTAGATAAATAAAACTATTTATGTATTTAATTCATAATATGAGAAAAACGAATCTTATTTCATAAGCAAGGAGGTTAAATATAGTATTGAGTAAGAAGAAAATTTTTTTAATCTACTGATCTAGTAAGATTTGAATATATAAATTCAAATCTGAAATAAAGTTTTTTTTTGAAATATTAGTATTTAATAGATCATAACATTGATTGTTTTTAAAATCATAATTCAAGTAATCAATTGGATTGGTATAGTTATTCCAGCTTGTAGAAAAATCTTCAGCAGCTTTGAAATATAAGTCTATAGAATTACTCTTACAATTATCACCAAAAGCGGGACAATAATTACCATTAGGATTGTTGAAAATAACATTCTGTATGTGCGCGTTTAAAATAATTATTTCAAAATTTGGATAATTAACTTTTTTATAATCCGATAAATCTAAATTTTTAGAATTTGTAATAAATTTTTTTTTCTTAATATCATAATAAAGATCGTAATTGAGATAATTTGTATAATCAAAATTTTGATCGAAAAATTTTTCAATATTAGATCTAATTAAAGTGTCTTCGATCGGATCTAACGTTCCATACACTTCACTTAAATATCCAGAACAATAATCTTGATTATTTTTGTCATCTATTTCCTGAGAGCTAAGAACACTGACGCCAAATAATAAATAATAAATAACTAATATTTTAAAATGAGACAATTTTTTAATTATAGTACAACCTTTTATTTTTGTAATTAAAGTATTTTTGGGGTAAAAACCTAAAACAATAATAATTATATATTTGAAAGGTATAAATATGGCAGATACACCCCTAACTATGGAGTCACTCCAAGAAACTATTAAAAATTTAGTTGAAGATGAAAAAACTTGGGTTTTAGATAAACTGTTACTCTCCATTATGGATAAATATGAAACTGTTGAAGAATTAGACGAAGATATTAAGGCTATTGATGAAGAATTTGAAGACGGAGATATAGATGAAGAATTAGAATATGACGATGAAAATGATGATGATAATTAATTTTACAAAAGGAAACACACTATAATGTCAGAAAAAAATACCGCAGATTACTTGTTTGGAACTATTCATCAACTAATGCATCACGAAAAAGGTCAGCCTATAGTTAATGAAATACTTAAACCCTTACTTGATAAGTTTCCTAATCAAGAAGATTTAGATAAGTTTATTGAAGATACAATAAATAAATCTCAGTAGAAAAATTATGAGGCAGTTTTACCTAATAAATTTACAATTAAGACACCAATAATAATTAGCAATAATCCCAGCATTGAAGAGAGACTAGGTATTTGCCCGTACTTGTAAACTCCTACAGCTGCTGTAGCTATTATACACAATCCTGCGAAAGAGGCATACGTAATACCCATAGGAATATTTTTCATCACATTAGAAAGTGCGTACATGCATAAAATAATTGTAATTGCGCTAGCTAATGAAGGTAGTAATTTAGTAAAACCCTCAGAGCTTTTAGCAAAACTATTTGATGCCGTTCCAAGAACTACTGCAAATAACAGAAATGCATAAGAATAAATCACTATGATTGAGCATAACCTAAATTATGCAAATATCTTTAATAAATTTCTTTTGATAAAATATTAGCAACTTCTGAACCTAATATATGATGAGCTTCGGCGTCCCAATGAATAGGATCTGTTTTAGAGCTTTTAATAAAACGATTAGAGTCAATAAAGTGAATATCATTTTTCAAACATAATGATTGGATTTCCTTGCTAAGGAGTATTGATTTCTTATAACCACCAATCCATTCTTTTTTAGAGCGAATAATATCTTCATTCCAATCTGGATTAGTTGCCAACTCTCCAAGGATAGGTGGGCAGATTATAGACACAGATGGCGAGTTTGTATCATGCCATCCTCCTTTTCCAGAATTACTAGAATGAACTATTTCAGCTAATTTTATCAAAGAAAGAGATATCTCTTTTGGACTTCTATTATATCTAGCTTTCAAATCATTAGTCCCCAACATAATAATAGAATGATCAATAGGAGAGTGGGCAAGCAAACTAGTTTTTAGACTCCTAGTTCCATTTAAAAAATCTCCATCTTGAGGATCATCTATGGCCGTTGTTCTCCCTGGAAGTGAGTCTTCGCTTAAAGTTGTATTAGCGGTGTGTGTTTTTAAGTTTTCAAGCATGACTAATGGCCATCTTTTTTCATATTTATTACCTGTTCCATCGCCTAAGTAACCCCAACTATTAGAGTCTCCAAATACAAAAATATGCATGTTGTTATTATAAAATAGTTAGTCTAAAATTTTAAGGAGTAAATTTATCAAGATGAAAAAAAAATTTGAAAAATTATCTGTTTACCATGGACATTACACAATTAAAAAAAAAATCATTAGAATATAGAAAAACACTAATTGAAATAATCTATAATTCAAATGCCGGTCATACTGCAGGCAGTCTTTCTTGCATTGATATTATAAATGTGCTGTATAATGACATTCTTGATATTACTCCAGATAATTTTAATTCGTATGACAGAAATCGCTATATTCAAAGTAAAGGGCATTCAGTTGAAGCTTTATATACAGTACTTTGTGATAAAGGTTTTTTTAAAAAAAAAGATCTAGATACTTTAAATAATTTTGACTCACATTTTATAGGTCACCCTACGAGAAAAGTTAATGGAATAGAGCATAATAGTGGAGCTTTAGGTCATGGTTTATCCGTTGCAGTAGGAATGGCTCTTGCCTATAAAATGGAAGCAAAGCCTTTTAAGGTATTTGCTTTGCTTGGAGACGGTGAATTGTCAGAAGGATCAATTTGGGAAGCGTGTACAACCGCGAGTAAATATCAGCTAGATAATTTAGTTGTAATAATTGATAGAAATAATTTGCAAATTAGTGGTGATACAGAACTCATAAATCCGATTGAACCTCTTGATAAAAAATTTGAAGCTTTTGGGTTTTCCGTTAAAAAAATAAATGGTCATGATGTAGCTTCATTAAAAGAAAATCTTAATGCAAAGCCAATGAGTGAAAATAAACCTAGTGTGTTTATTGCCAATACAATTAAAGGTAAAGGTATTAGCTTTATGGAAAATATAGTCTCGTGGCATCATAGAGTGCCTACAAAAAATGAATATAAACTTGCTATAGAGGAATTAAATTTAGAGATAGATAAAAATAATGGATAATCAAATTGGAAAGGCAAATCTAGAAGTTTTTGCAGAAACTCTTTTACAAGAGGCGAAACTTAATAAAAATATTGTTGCAGTGACAAGTGACTCCAGAGGATCTGGAAAACTTGTACCTTTTGGTGAGCAACTTCCTTATCAATTAATTGAGGTTGGTATAGCAGAGCAAAACTTGGTAGGAGTTTGTGCTGGACTTTCCGCAGTAGGAAAAAAAGTTTTTGGAGTATCACCTGCGAGTTTTTTAACAGCTAGATCTTTAGAGCAAATTAAGAACGATATTGCTTACTCTAATCAACCTGTTGTCTTAGTGGGTATTAGTGCAGGTATTAGCTATGGTCAACTTGGGGCCACTCATCACTCTATTCACGACTTTGCAGTTTTAAGAGCAATTAATAATATATCTATAGTTTCTCCCGCGGATAATTTTGAAACAGCTGAAGTTATTAAAAAATCATTAGATTATGATAAGCCTCTTTTCATAAGGTATGGAAAAAAACCAACTTTAAATCTTCATAAAGAGGGACAAAAATTTGAAATTGGCAAAGCTATTATAGTGAATCAAGGAGATGAAATTGTTCTTATCGCTACTGGTGAGACGGTTCAAAGAGCTTATCTAGCAAGTCAAATTTTAAAAAAAGAAGGATTAAATGCTACAGTAATAAGTATGCACACAATTAAACCCTTTGATAAAGAAACTTTTTTAGAAGCAGTAAGTAACGCTAAAGTGTTAATTTCAATAGAAGAGCATAGTATTTATGGTGGGCTCGGCGAAATATGTGCAAGCATTATATCTCAAGAAAAAATTAATATTAATTTTAAAATACTTGGAATTCCTGATGAATATATGATCAATGGGTCTCAATCTGAGGTCTTAGATCACTACGATATGGCTCCTCATAAAATATCAAATCTTGCAAAAGCTCTTATTAGTAAATGAGTTTCTTATCAATTGATCAAAGCACCTCCTCGACAACTGTTTTTATTTTTGATCAGAATTTAAACATTTCAAAGAAAGTTTCAAAAAAACATCAACAGATTTATACTCAAGAGGGATACATAGAACATGATGCTAATGAGATATACAATAATCTTCTAGGTCTAATAAAAGAAATTAAACCTTCTCTTAGTACGTCTCCTGATTTTATTTCAATAACTAACCAAAGAGAAACTTTTGTAATTTTTGATAAAGAAACTGGGAGGCCACTTTGTAATGCTATTGTTTGGCAATGCAGAAGAGGCCAGGAAATTTGTGATACACTAGCTAGGAAAAGCAATCTTACAGAAATAATCATAAATAAGTCTGGATTAAAATTAGACACTTATTTTCCTGCATCAAAACTTAAATGGCTATGTGATAAAACACCTTCCATAAGAGAAAAATTAGAAAACGGTCAGGCATTGTTTGGAACTATCGATACCTATCTTTTGTATCGCCTAACAAAAGGAGATCAATATTTAACAGACTCAACTAATGCCTCCAGAACTCTTCTCTATGATACTAAAAATCAACATTGGGATGAAACGCTAAAAGAAATTTTTGGTTTAAGTAAAATTATCTTACCTGAAGTAAGAGAAAGCTCTAGTAATTTTGGGTCAACAAATTTTGAGGATATATTTGATGAAGATATAAGTATTTTTGGAGTCATTGGAGACTCTCAAGCTTCAATGGTAGCTAACCTATGTTTCAAAAAAGGTGATACAAAAATTACTTTAGGAACTGGTGCTTGCACATTAACAAATATTGGAAGCGATCTTATCTCTTCTAAAAGTGCCCTCACCGCTCTTTCTTTTGTTTATAAGGGAGAGCCTCAGTATTCATTTGAATGTCTAACAGCTTTTGCTGGAGCAACAATATCTTGGATTGAAAATAATTTAAATTTAATCAACGACCCAAATGATAGTGAGAGAATTTCTTTAGAATTAGAAGATAATGGTGGTGTCTATGTTATACCTGCTTTTGCTGGGTTAAGCGCCCCCTATTGGCTCCCATCAGCCAAAGCAATGTTTTATGGAATTACGGCAGCAACTAATTTTAAGCATATTGTAAGAGCGTCACTTGAATCTGTAGCTTATCAGATTGCTGCTTATCTAGAATATATTCAAAAAAATGAAAAAATCGATATTTCAAAAATAATTATTGATGGAGGAATGACTAATAATAGTTTTTTAATGCAATTGATTTCTAACTTATCTCAAAAAGAAATCTCTATACCTCTATTTCCGGATATGTCCTCATATGGCTCTTTGTTAATGGGCTTAATTGGGAGCGGTAAGTGCAAAAACTTAGATGAACTGGAGCAGTTTAGAGTTAAAAGTAGATCTTTTTTTCCTGCTAAAGATGAGAGATCTATGAGTGATTTTACAACTTGGAAAGAAATAATAGATAAGCATTTTGTTAATATTTCTTAGAGATAGTCAAAAATCTGTATTATAATAATTTGGGGAAGTAAGGTGAATAGCATGACAAGTCTTGGGGTTATTATAGGTAATAGGAATTTTTTTCCTGATCATTTAGTCACTGAATCTAGAAACGAACTATTAAGTATCTTTAAAAAACATAACATCAAACCAATTTTATTATCTGAGTCAGACACTAAACTAGGCGGAGTAGAAACTTTTCATGATGCTGAAAAATGTGCAAACTTATTTAAATCTAATAGTAATATTATTGAAGGAATACTTGTAATACTTCCTAACTTTGGTGACGAAAAAGGTGTAGCAGATACCATACGTCTTTCAGGGTTAAATGTTCCTGTTTTAGTGCAAGCTTATCCTGATGATTTAAACAAATTAGAAGTTAAAAATAGACGCGATGCTTATTGTGGAAAAATATCTGTTTGTAATAATCTATATCAATATGGAATAAAATACACGCTGACTAATAATCATGTAATACACCCAAGTGCAGACAGCTTTCAAAATGAGCTAATTGATTTTGTATCAGTTTGTAGAGTGGTTAAAGGTATGAAAAGAGTCAGGATAGGAGCAGTTGGTGCCAGACCTAATGCATTTAACACAGTACGTTATAGTGAAAAAATTTTAGAGCGACATGGTATAAGCGTAACTACTATTGATTTATCAGAAGTGATTGGGAAAACTAAAAATTTATCTGAAAAAGATGAAGTTGTTATTCAGGCTTTAAATAAAATTAAATCTTATGCTAACACTAGCCTTACCCCTCCAGATAAACTACTACAGTTAGCTACAATGGATGCAGTTTTAACACAATTTGTCGATGAACATAAATTAGATGCCACGGCCATCCAATGCTGGACAAGTGTTCAAGAAAATTACGGCTGCAATGTTTGTACTTCGATGAGCATTATGAGTGAAAATATGCTACCAAGCGCATGCGAAGTAGATGTTACAGGAACTCTCACAATGTATGCTATGCAGCTAGCATCTCAAACACCCAGTGCTCTTGTGGACTGGAATAATAATTATAGCGATGATGATGAAAAATGTGTTTTATTTCATTGTGGAAACTGGGCAAAATCATTTCTCCCTGACATTAAACTTAGCACTGCTCCTATTTTAGGAACAGCTGTAGGTGAAGAAAATACTCATGGAGCGCTTGACGGCAGAACTCCTGCAAGCCCTTTGACCTTTGGGAGAATTTCAACCGATGATAATAAAGGTATAATAAAAGCTTACTTTGGAGAAGGTGAATTAACTGATGATCCTTTAAAAACTTTTGGAACTAGAGCTGTTGCTAAAGTTAAAAATTTACAAGAATTGATGAAGTATGTTTGTAACAATGGCTTTGAGCATCACGTTGTAATGAATGCATCTAAAACTCAGAAGGTTTTAAGAGAAGCTTGTGGAAATTATTTAGGCTGGGATATTCATTTACATAACTAACTTTTTTTATTAAAATTTTTTCTAGTATATAATTATCACTAATGCACATACGAAATACTAATTTTAAACTATCATGTTCAACTTAAAAAAAACTGTTTCTTCAATTGCCGATGCAGGAAAAAACTTATTCAAAAAAGAAGATATTAAACAAAATGATATTGGTTCTATTATTGATCTTTGTGATGATTTAATCTCTAACAAAGGTGCTGCTTTTGGAATAGCCCTGGCAAGAGATATTACAGAGTCGTATGAAAGTTTATCTTTAGAAAATAAATTATCATTTTTAAAAAAAATAAATGAAAAGTTTAAACCTAATCATGCAAAGTTAAATGAGGCTATAAATGCATATAAAATTTTACAAAATGATAAGAACCTATCAAAATTACTAGAAATATCTGAAGGTAAAAGAAGAAAGCTTTTTAGAAGAATAAATATGGCTCCAAATGGAATAGCGACAATAGTCTCTTTAAGAAAGGATTTGCTTGAGTTTTTAAAAAAAAATCCCGATCTTAGTGTTTTGGATCATGATATAAAAGAGTTATTAAAATCATGGTTTAATCCTGGTTTCCTCAAACTTGAGAAAATCACATGGAATACAAAGGCAGCTATTCTAGAAAAAATTATTCAATATGAGCGTGTACATAAAATTAAAGATATGGAACAGCTCAAAAGAAGACTTGGAGAAGATAGAAGATTTTTTTCATATTTTCATCCAGCTTTAGAAGATGAGCCGATCATTTTTGTTCAAGTTGCTCTAACTAAAGGTCTTGGTAAATCAATTCAAGAGATCATGGAACCTCTTACTAAGGGAATCAAGGAGTATGACACTGCTACTTTTTACTCTATAAGTAACTGCCAAGAGGGATTAGCTAAAGTAACTTTAGGAAACTTTTTAATAAAAATGGTGGTTGAAGAGATACAGCAAGAGATGCCAAATATCAAAAATTTTGGCACACTATCTCCAATACCTGGATTTGTAAGTTGGTTTTCTAATCTAGATGATAACTTAGTTCAAAGCATTCTAGGTAAAACAAAAAGTGATGATTTATCTTTTCTTAAATCTCCAATTCTAAAGCACGGTGATATGAGAATTGAGTCTAATCAAGTGGCTATAACAAAACTAGTTGGACATTACCTAGTTAATGAAAAAAATTATCGTGGGTTTCCTATCAATGATGTATGTAGGTTTCACTTAGGAAATGGGGCAATTATTGATGATATAATTGTCAATGCAAATATTTCTGACGCGGGCTTCAGTAGCTCTTTCGGTTTTATGGTAAATTATCTTTATGAACTTGAAAATATTGAAAAAAATCATGAGGATTATGTGAATAATAAGAAAATAATTTATTCAAAAAAAATAAATAAATTTATCTCTTAACTTACTTTAAAAATATATCTTGTTTGTGATATTTATATTCCTAAAATTTTCTTATTAGAGTTTTCATCCATACCTGAGTCTGCAAAATCATCAAAAGATTTTTCTGTTACTCTAATTAAATGATTTTTTATAAATTCTGCGCCTTCCCTTGCTCCATCTTCTGGGTGTTTGAGACAGCACTCCCATTCTAACACTGCCCAATTATCAAATCCATAAGTTGTGAGTTTAGAAAAAATTCCTTTAAAATCTATTTGTCCATCTCCCAAAGATCTGAAACGTCCAGCTCTATTTTTCCATGACTGATATCCTCCATAGACACCCTGTTTTCCAGTTGGATTTAATTCTGCATCCTTGACATGAAACATTTTTATTTTTTCATGATAAATATCTATATGCGATAGATAGTCTAGGTGTTGTAAAGCATAATGACTTGGGTCATACATCATATTACATCGGTTATGGTTTTTAACCTTTTCAAGAAACATTTCAAAAGTTATGCCATCATGAAGATCTTCGCCGGGATGAATTTCATAACAAACATTAACTCCACATTCATCAAATTTATTTAAAATTGGTATCCATCTTTTTGCTAATTCATCGAAAGCATTATCTATCAGACCTGCAGGACTTTGCGGCCAAGGATATACATAAGGCCAAGCTAAGGCTCCAGAAAAAGTTACATGATTATGAAGACCTAAGTTCTTTGAAGCTTCTGCGGCCATCATAAGTTGATTAACTGCCCACTCTTGTCTTTTTTTTGGATTTCCTCTTACTTCTTCAGCGGCGAACCCATCAAACATAGAGTCATACGCTGGATTAACAGCTACAAGCTGGCCTTGTAAATGTGTGGATAAGTCTGCTAATTCAAGATTATATTTTTTTAAGGTACCTAAAATTTCATCACAATAATCTTTACTCGAAGATGCTTTTTTTAAATCAAATAGTCTACTATCCCAGGTAGGGATTTGAACTGCTTTGTATCCTAGGCTAGATGCCCACTTAGATATAGATTCTAGAGTATTAAACGGCTCATTATCTCCAGCAAATTGAGCTAAAAAAATTCCAGGACCTTTTATTGACATATTACTACTGTAATTTATTCCTTACATACTTTCCACTTACATTATGCAAAAAAAACATTTTCATATCAACTCTATTATATTAGAGTTAACTAAGTAATGGAGGAAATAAAAATGAAAAAAATAATTTCATTAATACTATTACCTTTTTTTGCACTAATGTTTTCAACTAACGTAAAAGCTGAATCATTAACTCTAGGTTGGGCCGCATGGGATCCAGCAAATGCTTTAGTAGAGCTAAGTAAAGAGTTTACTGCAGAAACAGGTATCGAAATGAACTTTGAGTTCGTGGATTGGACTAGCTACGCTGACAGAATGCTTAACGAACTAAATAATAAAGGTAAGACTTTTGACCTTTTAGTTGGGGACTCTCAGTGGATTGGTGGTGGAGCAGTTAACGGTCACTATCTTAAACTAAATGATTTCTTTGATAGAGAAGGTATTTCTATGAATGATTTCTCAGATGCTACTGTTTATGCATATTCAACTTGGCCAAAAGGATCAGAAAACTATTACGCTCTCCCATTAATGGGTGATGCTTTAGCTTGGGCTTACAGAAAAGATTGGTTTGATAGACCTGAACTAAAAAGTGAATTTAAATCTAAGCATGGTTATGATTTAGGTGTTCCTAAAACTTGGGGAGAATTACATGATATGTGTAGTTTCTTTCAAGGAAGAGAAATTGATGGTGTAGTTCGTTATGGTGCAGCATTAAATACAGAAAGAGGTTCTGAAGGTATTACTATGGGTGTAACTGCAGCTATGTATGCTTGGGGAATGGAATATGAAGATCCAAACAAACCTTATCACTCTGATGGTTTCTTTAATGCTCCTAATGTTGTCGAGGCAGTTGAATTCTACAAAAAAATGTATGAAGATTGCTCACCTCCAGGACATTCAAATGCATACATGGGTGAAAACTTAGACGCTTATAGTTCTGGGCAAGTTGCATTTCAAATGAACTGGTATGCTTTCTGGCCTGGTGTTGCCAAAGGAGATAAAGACGGCAGAGTTACAGGCTTCTTCGCAAATCCTTGTCAAGAAATCTGTGCCGCTACACTTGGTGGCCAAGGTATATCTGTTGTAAATTATTCTGATAAAAAAGAATTAGCTCAGCAGTATATTAAATGGTTTGCTAGACCAGATGTTCAACAAAAATGGTG
Organism: Alphaproteobacteria bacterium; assembly: GCA_029246865.1. Taxonomy (GTDB): domain Bacteria; phylum Pseudomonadota; class Alphaproteobacteria; order HIMB59; family HIMB59; genus HIMB59. The sequence goes on along the minus strand of JAQWMI010000018.1, from coordinate 29,757 downwards.
GGATCTTGGTGGATATTCATGTCATAAAGATGTATTAGGATCACCTGATTTTGTAAACTCAGCTGTTTACGCTCAAGGCTTCTTAGACTCAATGGGAATTGTTAAAGACTTTTGGCAAGAACCATCATTTGTTGAGTTGTTAATACCTATGCAAGAAAATATGCATGACTATATAGTCAATGGCAAAGGTTCCGCTAAGGGAGCTCTAGATAATATTATCGAAGAGTGGGAAGAAGTATTTGAGTCTGAAGGTAAACTTTAAGACTTAATACTATATTATTAGTTTGGGCGGATGTAATTTCCGCCCTGCAAAATCTTATTTAAATTAAAATGAAAAAATTAGTGATTAAAAGTAAAGGTCTATCAGATAAAGCAATTGGATGGCTGTTCATTGCCCCTACTATTATTTTATTACTTTTAATTAATGTTTACCCTCTTATCTACGCGATAAGAATGTCGTTCACAAATTTTTATGCAAACAAACTCACACAAGTTGTAAAAAATGTAGGTCTTAAAAATTATTATAAAATTTTAGGTAAAGAAGCTATTTGGGAAAAAATGCAAATTACTGCTCACTTTATGTTTTGGACTTTATCACTACAAATTATTATTGGTTTATCTCTTGCTCTTTTACTAAACAAAAAATTTAAGGGGAATGAGCTTTTAACAACAACAATAGTGCTTCCAATGATGTTATCTCCAGCAGTAGTTGGTGTTTTTTGGGGTTATTTGTACAATCCTCAAGTAGGTCTTTTTACTTATATAGTTAATTTTTTTTATGACTTTGGTTCATTTGATATGCTTGGATCTGGCACTCTGGCTCCATGGGCAATAGTTATAGTTGATACATGGATGTGGACTCCTTTCACAATGCTAATTTGTTTAGCTGGACTAAGATCAATCCCTGGATATTTGTACGAAGCAGCAGAAGTGGATAGAGCAAGTAAGTGGCAACAATTTGTGTATATTACACTGCCTTCTGTTTTGCCATTTCTACTATTAGCACTTTTATTTAGAGGAATAGAGAATTTTAAAATGTTTGACATGGTCATGGAATTGACTGGAGGCGGACCTGGATCTATGACTGAGTTGACATCAATGAATTTGAAAAGAGAAGCATTTGAAAAATGGAAAACTGGTTATAGTTCAGCTTATGCAGTCATTTTATTTGTAACAATTTTTGGCTTTGGAAATGTTTATGTCAAGGTCATGAACAAGATTAAGGATAGATAATGGATACTTCACGTTCACCTATGGAGCCGAGCGGATTTTCAAAAAAAATTGCTGCCTTTATAATTATTGTCTATACGGTAGTCACTCTAATTCCAATTACATGGATTGTACTAACAGGATTTAAAAGTGTTGATAGTGCTGTTTCCTACCCTCCAGAAGTAATTTTTGAGCCTTCTCTTGAAGGATATGTTAATCTATTTACTGCCAGAACAAGACAATCTGAAGAATACCTAGACTCACTTCCACCACCTGAAACTTGGTATGAGGAGTTGGTAAGAAGTAAGGATATGGTAATCACAGGTCCATCAAAATTTTTTAGTAGGTATCTAAATTCAATGATTATTGGATTTGGAGCGACTTTTTTATCAATTTTTTTAGGAACATTAGCAGCTTACGCTTTTTCAAGATTTAAGGTGCCTCTCAAGGATGACTTAATGTTTTTTATTTTATCTACAAGAATGTTTCCTCCCATAGCCGTGGCAGTTCCGATCTTTATCATGTACAGAAAACTTGGATTAGGAGACACGCATATAGGTATGATTATTTTATATACTGTAGTTAATCTAAGTTTAGCTGTTTGGTTGCTTAAAGGTTTCATGGATGAAATCCCCAAAGAATATGAAGAAGCTGCTATGATAGATGGATACACAAGATTTCAGGCTTTTTTTAAAATTGTATTACCTCAAGCTACTACGGGTATTGCTGCAACTGCAATCTTTTGTATGATTTTCTCTTGGAATGAATATGCTTTTGCTGTTCTACTTACGCAGTTTAATGCGCAAACAGCACCACCTTTTATTCCTACTATTATTGGAGAGGGTGGTATTGATTGGCCAGCAATTGCGGCTGGCACAACGTTATTTTTACTTCCCGTTATGATTTTTACAGTAGTTCTTCGAAAGCATCTTCTCAGAGGTATAACATTTGGAGCAGTAAGGAAATAATGAAACAAGAAAATAAAAGTTTATTAAGAAGAATTTTTAGAAGAGGAATTTGGGAAAATTTTTCTACGGCTTTAATCTTAATTGGTGTTTTTATGCTTATGCAACCTTTTGCTATGTGGATGTATACATACTCTTTTATTGTAATACTAATTGGAACTATTGGTTTTGTAATCACTAGTCATTTTCCGGATTAAAATGGCAACTATTAAAATAGAGAACCTTCAAAAATCATTTGCTGATTTTACTGCTGTTAAAAATTCAAACCTAACCATACACAATAAAGAATTTTTTGTTCTACTCGGACCCTCTGGATGTGGAAAAACTACAACACTTAGAATGATAGCAGGTCTTGAGTTGCCCACGTCTGGTAAAATTTATTTGGATCAAGACGAGGTAAGTCTTCTGAGAGCTTCAGAAAGAGACATAGCATTTGTTTTTCAATTATTTGCTCTTTATCCTCATATGAATGTAAAAAATAATCTAGCCTTTCCTCTAAAAATGCAAAAATACTCAAGAACAGAAATAAAAGAGAGAGTTATGGAGGCAGCAAAACTTCTAAGAATAGACAATATATTAGATGCTAAAATTTCAAGCCTTGCAGGTGGTGATCGCCAAAGAGTTGCTTTGGGGAGAGCTTTGGTTAGAAGACCAAAAGCTTTCTTGATGGATGAACCATTGGGAACTTTAGATTCTGAGTTTCGAGAATTAATGTGCTTAGAGTTAAGAAAATTACACGATGATATTGACGCTACAACCGTATATGTAACTCATGACCAACAGGAGGCAATGTCAATGGCTGATAGAATTGCTGTCATGAATGAGGGTGAAATTTTGCAAGCAGATGCCCCATCAGTTATTTATAATAAACCAAAGAGTAAATTTGTAGCTTCTTTCATTGGTTCACCTGCTATGAATTTTATACCATTCAATCAAGCAGTTCAAAAAAATCAAACAGAAATTAATATTGAAGGTGTTAAAATTAAAATTCCTAACCAACATGAGAATAGTGCTGGGCAGGAAAACTTTTTAGGAATAAGACCAGAAAATTTAAAACTTGTATCTAACGGCGGTATATCTGGAAAAGTATTTGGTATCGAATACCTTGGATCAAGAAAAATAGTAACTATTGATACAAGCTTTGGAAAAATAAAAGTTCGTATTGATAGTAATGTTAATTTGGATATTGAAGAGAATGTACAATTTACTCCTTCAAACAATAATCAAATCATTTTTGATGGTAAAACAGATAAATCTTTAATAAGTGATTTCTTAAGCTAATGTCAAAAATTGAATTAAAAAATGTTACAAAAGTTTATGACAAAACCAATAAAGCTATCGATGATCTTAGTTTAATTATAAATGATGGAGAGTTTTTTATATTATTAGGTCCCACTGGTGCTGGTAAAACCACTACATTAAGATCTATTGCTGGCTTAGAAAAAATTAACAGTGGTAAAATCCTATTTGATGATGAAGATTACACGAGTGTTCAGCCAGCCTTCAGAGACACGGCTTTTGTTTTTCAGCAATTTTCACTCTATCCCCATTATAAAGTTTTTGATAACTTAGCTTTTCCTCTTAAATCTCGATTAAGAAATTTATCTAAGGATGAAATAAAAGAGAAAGTTGAAAAAATTGCTAAAATGCTGAAAATTGAATCAAAATTAAATAATAAAGCAACGGAGTTATCTGGAGGTGAAATGCAAAGAGTAGCTATTGGTCGTGCCCTTGTAAGAGATCCAAATATATACCTTATGGATGAACCTTTATCTTCTCTAGATGCTAAACTAAGAGAAACACTAAGAGTTGAATTAAAAAATATACAAAGAAATCTTGGAGCAACTATTTTATATGTAACGCATGACCAAGCCGAGGCAACCACTATGGCTGATAGAATTGGCGTCTTAGAAGAAGGTAAATTAGTACAAGTAGGTACCCCTGAGGAAATATATAATAATCCTAAAAGTACCTATGTGGCTCATAGACTAGGTTCCCCAAGAATTAATATTATTGATGAGGAAATTCTCTCTTTGAAAGATAAGCCTAATAATACTAAACAATTAGGAATACGGCCTGAAAATATTAAAATTAATACCGGTACATATGAAGGTAAAATTAGAACAACTGAGGCTCTTGGGGCTGAAACAGTTATTGGTATTGAGTATAAACAAATTGAATTATTGGCTCTCTTTCAAGGGAGTTTTAAAGGTATTAAAGGAGATAATATAAAATTTGATATTGATACCAAAAATATTTTATACTTTAACGATAGAAATGAGAATATTTCATGAGCACAAAATTCTTAATTGATAATGCAAAATTAATCGAATTATCAATTAATGAGAATGCAGAAGAGATTGAGAAATTAGATCAAGAAATTGGTGATGGAGATCATATATTTAATGTGCAAAGAGGTATTAAATTAGTGATCGATTTAGAACCAACAATAAAAGACCTACCTATGTCAAAAGCTCTTAATACGATTGCAATGAAAGTATTATCTGGAATTGGAGGGTCTTCTGGAGCTTTGTTTGGAACTCTTTTTATGACACTAGCTAAAGGTAAAAATATTGATAGCGGGGTAGATTTTAATAAGAGTGTTGAAATTTTTTATGATGCAGTTCAGGCAGTTAAGATGAGAGGTAAAGCTGATATTGGTGAAAAAACTATGATGGATGTTTTAATTCCAGTTGCTAACACACTAAAAGAATTGAATCAAAAGGAAGAAAGCATGGAAACAATTCTTAATAAAGTTATTGAAGTTGCTAGGGAGGGAATGTTATCAACTAAGGAGCTAATAGCAACAAAGGGTAGAGCTTCTTTTTTAGGAGAAAGGGCAAAAGGACATATAGATCCTGGGGCTAGATCTTCACAAATCATGATCACAACTGTTTGTGAATCAGTAATTAATTCATAGGGAGGAAAATATGAAAAAATTTATGAATAATGCAGATGACTTTTTAAATGAAAGTCTTCAAGGGTTTAAAATGGCCCACAGCGACATAGTTAATGTCCATTTTGATCCAAGTTTTATTACCAGATCTTCAAAAACAAAAGAAGGAAAAGTTGCATTAATTAGCGGTGGTGGTAGTGGTCACGAGCCTATGCACGGTGGTTTAGTTGGGTTTGGTATGCTAGATGCAGCATGTCCTGGTTATGTTTTTTCAGCTCCAACTCCAGATCAGATGGTTGCCGCGTCTGAAGCAGTAGATAGTGGTGCTGGAGTTTTATTTATAGTTAAGAATTATTCAGGCGACATTATGAACTTTGAAATGGGTGCTGAAATGCTAACCGGAAAGAGCGCAACAGTTTTAACTAATGACGATGTTGCAGTTGAAGATTCTTCATTTACTACAGGAAGGAGAGGAGTCGCAGCTACAGTTTTAGTTGAGAAAATAGTTGGCTCGCTAGCCGAAACTGGAGCTTCTCTTAAAGAATGTAAAACTCTTGGAGATAAAGTTAATAAAAATTCAGGAACAATGGGTGTAGCTTTTTCAAGTTGCACAGTTCCAGCAGCAGGAAAACCTACTTTTGACCTTGGATTAGATGAAATAGAGTTTGGAGTTGGAATCCATGGAGAGCCCGGAAGAAGAAGAGAAAAAATTAAATCCTCAAAAGAAATTACTGATGAAATGCTTGAGGCAATTATGGAGGATTTAAAACCAGACAATAATGGAGAGTTGCTTCTTTTTGTAAATGGTATGGGAGGGACCCCCCTTCTAGAGCTATATTTAATATTTGATAATGCTATGAAGTATATTGAAAGTAAAAATCTTAAAGTATCAAAATCCTTAGTTGGTAATTATTGCACCTCCCTTGAAATGCAAGGAGCATCTATAACGTTAACGAAACTTGATGGTGAGATTGTTAAACATTGGGACTCACCTGTAAATACAGCAGCTATGAGATGGGGAATGTAATTTGAAAAATTACATATGCCATTAAATTTTTTAGACAAATTAAATAATAAAATTGGATTAGGATTAGCTGCTCTTGGAAGGCCTGAATATATAAACATCCATCATAATCAAGAATTAGGGTCAGATAAATCTAAAGAAAAATTAAGTAAAATATCATATGGAATGATTGATTATGCCTTTTCAAAAGGTATTAAATATTTTGATGCAGCAAGAGTCTATGGCGCATCTGAAGAATTTTTATCAAATTGGTCAAAGTTAAATAAAGATAAAAAAGTCTACTGTGGTTCAAAATGGGGATATGAGTATCTTGCTAACTGGGAACTGCATTCAAAAATTCATGAAAGAAAAGATCACTCATTGAATTTTTTTAAAAAACAATTAGCAGAGTCTAAATTTTTTTTGGAACATAAAATAAACCTTTATCAAATACATTCTGCAACAAAAGATACGGGAGTCCTCAATGATAATAAAATTTTAGATAGTTTATATGCGCTAAAAGAAGAAGGTATTCAAATAGGAATTAGTACAACTGGATTAGATCAAAATGAGATGATAGAAAAAGTAATCGAAATTAATAAAAAATCAGTTCTGTTTAGCTCTATCCAATCAACTTATAATATTTTTGAACAAAACTCTGAAAATTATTTGATCAAAGCAAGACATGAAGGAATTAGTATAATAATAAAAGAAGTGTTCGCTAACGGAAGGCTTTCCTCTAAAAATCATAAGTATAATCATGAAATCATTTCAGATATGAAGCAACACTCGTTAGTTTTAAATCAAAGTATAGAAAATATGGCTTTTTTATGGGTCCTACAAAAACCTTGGGTAGATATCGTGCTGTCAGGTGCAACGACTAAAACACAAATAGACGAAAACTTTAATTGCTTACAATTCTTAAAATTAGAATTAGGATTTTTAAAACAGTATAAATTACCTTCAGATTTATATTGGCTTGATAGAAAAAAATTAAATTGGAATTAAGAATTAAACATTTCTTTAAGAATATTTTTTTGAATTTTACCCATTGTATTTTTTGGTAACTGCTCTAGGCAATAAAACTCTTTTGGTTGTTTATATTTAGCTAAATTTTTTTTAACATAACCCTTGAGATTCAAAGTATCATTTTCATTTTGTTTCATGACAACGGCCGCTATGGGAACTTCTCCTAAATCTTTGTCGTTAATCCCAAAGACAGCACACTCGATCACTTTATCAAAGCTATTAATAATATCTTCGATTTCCTTGGGATAGATATTATATCCACCACTAATAATCAGATCCTTATTTCTTCCTGTTATTGAAAGATATCCATCCTCATCAAAACTTCCTAAGTCACCTGAAATAAAAAAACCATCTTTAGTAAAAGATTCCTGAGTTTTATCTGGCATATTCAGGTACCCTTTAAAGATATTGGGTCCTTTAACTTGTATCATGCCTATTTCTCCTGACTTTAAGACTTTTTCATTTTCTGAATTGACGACTCTTACTGTTATGTTTTTAAGTGGTTTACCAACTGAACCAGCTTTTCGTTCTTCTTTATAGGGATTTGATGTGTTCATATTTGTTTCTGTCATTCCATATCTTTCTAAAATTTTATGACCTGTAATTTTTTCAAAATTTTCATGAGTTTCTCTCAATAAAGGAGCGCTGCCTGAAATAAATAACCTCATATTTTTTGTTAACTCTTTTGATAGCCTCTCATCATTAAGAAGTCTTGTATAAAAAGTTGGAACACCCATTAGTAATGTTGAATTATTAAGTGAATTAATAATGTAATCTATGTTAAATCCCTCGATAAATCTAATTGAGGAACCGGCTATCATAGATGTGTTTATTGCCACAAATAAACCATGGGTGTGAAAAATTGGGAGAGAGTGAATAAGAGTATCTTGACCTGTAATCTCCCAGAGATCTACAAGTTCCTTGGCATTAGAAAATAAATTTTGATGAGTAAGCATAGCGCCTTTGGCTTTCCCGGTAGTACCAGATGTATAAAGAAGTGCGCATAAATCATCAGAGTCTTTGTTAATTGGCGTGTAATATTCCGGAAAAAGATTAATATCTTTTGTGAGGTCACCTGTACCATCACTGTTAAGAGTGATTAATTTTGCATTTACTTCTTCACATATAACTTTTAATGCGTCTGACTCACTTTCTTCACAGATCACAAAAGATGGATTAGAGTCTTTAATAAAATATTCTGTTTCAGTAGGCGTGTAACTTGAATTAAGAGGTAAATAGATAGAACCAGTCAAAATAGATGCAATATAAAGAGCTAGCGTTTCTTTACACTTAGGAGATTTGACTATCAGACAATCTTCTGCGCTAAGACCAAGTTCACTAAGTTGATGAGCTATCTGAGAAGCTAAACAGATAAAATCTTTATAGCTTGTAGTAGTATCGTCATCATGAATTAAAAAAATCTTTTCGTTATAAAGATGGGGTTTAATTAAATTTTTATATAGAAGGCTGCTCAAATCAAAACCCCATCAAATTTTATTTAAGATTAAACAACCACAACTTCTAATGTTTCTAGATGATCAATTGTTCCAACTAATTTGTCACCTTTAACAATAGGCCCTACTCCCGCAGGAGTACCAGTCATGATTAAGTCTCCAGCACTAATATCATAAAATTTTGATAAATGAGCAATTTGCTCAGGGATTTTCCAAATCATCATATCAAGGTCACCATCTTGTCTTACTTCATCATTAACTTTTAAATTAATATTACCTTTTTCCATATTACCTACTTTACTCATAGGGGTTATTTTACCCATTGGAGCAGATCTTTCAAAAGCTTTACCAATTTCCCAAGGTCGACCCATTTTTTTACAAACTCCCTGTAAGTCTCTTCTAGTCATATCAAGACCAATACCAAAACCATAAATATGATTATATGCATCATCTTCAGAAATATTAGAACCACCACTTTTCAAAGCGACTATAAGCTCTAATTCATAATGCACGTCCTTTGACTCAGGTGGGTATGGAAATTCTCCTGAAATATCAATGTTATCAGTATTTTTTTGGAAAAAAAATGGAGGTTCTTTGTCAGGGTCAAAACCCATTTCAATTGTATGGGCGGCATAATTACGACCAATACAATATATTCTTCTGACTGGGAACTCCTGGTCACTTCCGTGAATGGGTATTGTTATCTGCTTTGGTGCAGGTATTACTAAATTACTCATTTTTATTCTCCTTTGTTACTGACTGCGTTTTGAAGCATAGTAATCCACTCTTCTGGCAAGCATCCCTAGGAGCTCTGACAATGTGAAGGCTAAAGCAAACAAAACAAGTATAACGGCCCAGAAATGAGTCATCAAGAACCTAGATGAATACAATTCAAAAAGAGCACCAAATCCAACTATTGAAATTAATAGTTGAGCTATAATAACCCCCTTAACCGCTCTTATAAATCCGATACGTACTCCCCCTAAAATCTCAGGAAGCGCTGCCCAGAAATAAATTTTTATAAATGCATCAATAGGTGAAGCTCCAAAAGAATTTGCCATATCCACTAATGATCTATTGATCTGCATAACTCCAGCTCTGGAATTTAATATAATAATCCAAATAGCAAAAAGAGTTGTTGTAATAATAATTGATTTTAGTCCAAATCCAAAAAGAACCATTAAGACGGGCACAAGTGCTGTCAAAGGGGCGCTCATAAATACATTCACCCAAGGAAGCAATAACTCATCCAAAAACCTATTTTTTCCCATTAAAATTCCTGTAGGTATCCCGATAAAAACAGCAAAAAATATTCCAGCTAAAAAAGAGTATCCTGTTTCATATAAAGCTCTAACAAAAGCTTTAGAATTATATATCTCTAATAAAGTATTAAAAATTGCAGAAAGGGGTGGTAGAAAGAAAGAAACCTCTATTTGCCCTAAAAATTCCCAAAGCAATCCCCATAATATCAGGGAGGACATTCCTGGTAATTTATATCCAAATAAATACATTATAAAATTTTACTCAACATAAGTTCTAAGTGATTTCCAAATACTTTCAACAGTATCCAAATATTCTCTATCTTTTCGAATACTATCAACATCTTTATTCCTAAATCCTTTTGGTTTTATAATTTCAGAAACTCTACTTGGCCTTGGAAGTAAAATTGCAATTTGGTCCGAAACATATACTGCTTCTTCAATTGAATGAGTGACAAAAATAAAAGTTTTATTTTCATTTTTCACAAGATTTAGTAAATCTTCTTGGAATTTTCTTCTAGTTTGCTCGTCAACAGCAGAAAAAGGTTCATCCATTAATAATACGGGTGAGTCGACGCTTAACGCTCTAGCAAGTCCTACTCTCTGTCTCATTCCTCCAGAGAGTTCATGAGGAAAGCTATTCTCAAAACCAACTAAACCTACATCTTTAATATATTTTGCAGCTATATCTTCTCTTTCATTCTTATTAACACCTCTTAGTTCAAGACCAAAAGCGACATTTCTTAAAACACTAGCCCAAGGCATAAGCGCAAAATCTTGAAATACAAATGCGCGATCTGGACCAGGTTTAGTAACTAAGCTTCCATTAACAAATACTTCTCCTTGTGTAGCGGGAAGTAAACCTGCAATAATTTTTAATAAAGTTGTTTTACCACATCCAGAGGGACCTAAGAGTGAAGTTAATTGTCCATTTGGAAAATCCAAAGAAAGATCTCTTAGCGCCTCTATCTCTCCATAATTTTTATATATATTTTTAACACTCACTGCATTATCTGTTGTTTGATCAGACATTTTTAAAATTCCTTTCCTGAAACATTAAGATATGTATCCTTGGTTATTGCCTTTAAAGAAAAAGTTTTCAATTTTCTCTAAAAGATTTAAAAATAAGACAGCCAAAAGAATTATAGAAAAAATTGCAGCATACATACTTGGATAATCTGCGGTCATACGACTATAAGAAATAATATCTCCGACGCCGGTTGGGGTAATTTTAAGCTCAGCTAAAATAGCTCCAATAAAACCTGCAGAAACCCCTAATCTAAGGCCTGCAAATATTACTGGAGAGGCTGCTGGGATGATAATTTTTAAAATTACGTCTTTTTCTGTTCCTAAAAAAGAACGAGCCATTTCTTTAACTGAAGAAGGAGTATTTTTAACTGCTACGCTAGTGTTTAATACAATTACAGGCATTGCCATTATGCACACTACAAAAACTTTTGAAGTTAAGCCAATTCCGTAAGCCATAATTAATAATGGAATCAATGCTGCTAACGGAGCAGCTTGCATAATGATAAAAATGGGTGAGACTAACCAATCAAATTTTTCGCTCAACCCTACCCACACACCTATTCCAATTCCTATAAAAGAAGATATGAATACTCCTACCGCTAAAGGTCTAAGTGTGTCAGCATATGCTTCAAAAATTAATCCGCTCATTGTCATATCAAAAAGTGCTTTCATAGATTCAAGGAATGTTGGCAATGCATAGTTAACTCCTGTTCTTCCTGCATACTCCCAAGCACCGAAAATTAGTGCACCTGAAAGAATTTTAAGAAAAAAAGATCTAGTTAACATTGAGCCCCTAAGTTATTGGAAGTTAGCTACTAAAGTTATTAGCAGCTAACTTATTTATTGAAATATTAATTAGCGTCTTGAAGTGGCTTAAGATACCAAAAGTCATTGATATCCAAGTCTCCAAAATCACCAGTAAGTTGGCCAGCCTTATGGTACCATTCCATATCAGCGTTAGCAGCTAATTCGCCACCTCCATTGATATCGTAAAGACCACCAGCAACAGCATCAGCATAGAAACCATCTAATTCTGAAAGTACTTCTTCTGGAAGTTCTCCAATAGGTCCATCAGGATTTGTTTCTTTTCTGATCATTGTTGGGTCTTTTGCCATATCTCTATAAACACTAAGCAGTGCTTTTACAAATATGTCAACGTCAGCTGAATTAGATTTAATCCAATCAAGATTAGCAAATAAAGCTTCATCACTAGCATCTACATCAAACATCGGTAACGCATGGAATTGATCTCCATGAGAAGCGGTGATTTTATTTTTATTTGAAAGATCAATAATTGTAGCTTTTGCTTGTCCAGCTAATAAAGCGGCAACTCTATTTGAAGAACCAGAAATATAAGATCTGTCACCAAATTTCATATTTAACTTATCTTCAATTACGTTTGCTATGGAGTCAGTTCCGCCACCACGGGAGTGAAGTAAAATTGGCTCTCCATTTAGATCTTCAAGTTTATTATAATCATATGTTGTCACTGGAAAGAACTTCAACTTTGATAGTTGAAATATAATTCTAATGGGTGCCTTAGATTTTTGCATAGCTGAATATGGTGTTCCAAATCCAATATCCATTTGACCACTTAAAATTGACTGAATAGCTAATTCCTCATCAGCAAAAGCAGTCCATTCATAATCAAGTCCGTTAGCTTTGGCACGATCAAGAGCAACAAAAAAAGCTGCTAATTCATCTGAAGGTGTTTCAGCAAGTGCTATACGGATTTTATCCGCATATAAGTTAGTTGAAGCAATTACTGTTAAAAAAATAACTGCAACAATCTTTGAAAGTATCGATTTCATAAAATTCCTCCTTTTTATGATATTCTATAGATAAATATTATATTATATGTCTAGCATGGATATTTATTTAACTTTACAATTTTGTAATAATTAAAAAATTTGGGTTAAAGTAGGATATATGAAGATTTTATTGTTAGAAGATGATAAGTCACTAGGCCCTTGGTTAAAAAAAAACTTAACTGAAATGGGTAATTCAGTGGATTTATTTATAAATGGAGATAAAGCCTTGATTGCTAGCTTAAAAATCAACTATGAAATAATGATTATTGATAGAATGGTTCCTGGTTTAGATGGCCTTACCTTAATTAAAAAAATTAGAGATAATGGAATAAATACACCAGTTATTTTTTTGACTGCTCTTAATGATATTGAAAATAGAGTTCAAGGATTTGATGCGGGCGGAGATGACTATTTATCCAAGCCTTTTGCTTTAGAGGAGTTGGTTTCAAGAATAAACGCTCTCAATAAAAGAAATTCCTTTAAAAAAGATCAAAATTTAAATGGATCTTTAAAATCAGGGGACCTAGAAATAGACTTAACGAATAGGCTGTGCTTTCGACAGAAACAGAAAATTGACCTTAACAACAAAGAGTTAATGCTTCTAGAATATTTTATTCGCTTTGAGGGCCAAAAGCTAACTAAGTCTATGCTGTTAGAATTAGTTTGGAATATAAATTATGACCCTACAACAAGTATAGTCGAAACACATATTAGTAGACTAAGATCTAAAATTGAAAAACCTTTTAAAGATCGTTTAATTAAGACAATTAGAAGTTCTGGCTATGTTTACCAATCTAAGTAATTTTTACAAAAAATACTGGCGAATGTCAGCAATTAGACAGGCTTTTATTTTAATAAATATTTATACAATAATTTTATTACTTTGTTGGTTTATTACAAATTTGTTTATAGAAAAAAATATAATTGAAAACATTGATAAAAAATTATCTTACGATATTGAGTCCATAAGTCTTGTTTGGCAATCGGAAAAAAAACTTGCACTAAGGTCTTCAAAAGATAATTACTACATGATTGTTCCAAATTCATACTCTTATGTAGGCAAAATAGCTAAAGGTGCTATTTTTCCAGATAACTTAATTAGCTTAGAAGAAGGTTATCATAATATTGAATTAATTGGGGAGAGTGGCAGGAAATTTAGTTCTCGAGCTTTAATATCAAAAATTAATAATGATTTATTTATTTCAGCACAATCTCTTGTAAACCAGATACAAATCAAAAATACTATTAATCAAATCTTTTTAGTATCATTCATTTTTTCTATAATTTTTATTACTATTGGACTTTTTAGCATCGCCAGAAACACTCAGATTAAAATATCTAATATTGAAAAAAATTTAAATTATATTAAATCCGGAAGGTTAAAAGCTAGAATTAAACTTGAAGGAAATGATGATCTGGTTCGAGTTTCTAATTCTATAAATGAGACAACACAGCAATTAGAAAACTTGATGGATCAACTAAAAAATCAGTCTGCTAATTTAGCTCACGATTTAAAAACACCCTTAACTTCTCTTAGATTAAATTTAGAGCAAAAGATTTCATTAAATAAAATCAGTAAAAAATCTATTAAAGCATCAATATTACAAATTGATCATATAATTAGTATATTTGACACAATTATAAAAATTGCAAGAATTCAGAGTGGATCAGAAAGAAAAAAGTTAAAAAATATTAAACTCATTGATTATGGAAAAGAAATTTTTGAAACTTATGAACCTGTAATTGAAGCTAAAGGATTCAATGTTATTTATAATTCCAATGATGGTAATAAAATTAAATTAGATAAAGATTTAATTTTTATTTTGGTAACAAACTTAATACAAAATGCTTTAAAATATTCTAAGCCAGCGACGACAATAATAATAACTTTTGGTCCAAATGAGATTCTAATAGAAGATGAAGGTCCAGGGATACCTTTAAATCAAATGACAAGAGTAGTTGAGCCAATGTACAGACTCAAAAGAGAATCAGAAAGTGGAGGTTATGGTTTGGGTTTATCTATGGTAAAGGCAATTTGCGATATTCATAACGGAGAACTAATAATTAAAAATAAAAATGAAAAGAAAAACGGTCTAATTATTGGAATTAAATTTAAAAATAAAATTACTTAAACGATATTAAATAGCAATTCTATAATTTAAAACTTTACCCACAAGCTATTGGAAGTACTTGACTCCACTGTTTTTTCTATGAATTTTATTCCATTTAAGCCATCATAGACATTGGGATAAATAGATTTTGAAATTGTTTTTCCTTTTTCAATTTTCTCCCATATGGCATTAGCAACATCACTATAGATATTAGCAAATCCTTCAAGATAGCCTTCTGGGTGTCCGGCCGGAATACGGGTAACATCTTTTGAAACTGAATAAATTTCTGGACCTGATCTTGATAATATCGAAGGTGGTTTTCCTAATGGTGAATATTTTAAATAATTTGGATTTTCTTGATTCCAAAAAATTCCACCTTTTTCTCCATATACTCTAATTGTTAATCCATTTTCATTTCCTGTTGCAACTTGGCTAGACCAAATGGAACCCTTAGCGCCACTTTTAAATCTCAGCATTACCTGAGCGTTGTCATCGAGTTCTCTTCCAGGAACAAAACTTGTAAGATCTGCAGATAATTCCTGTAACTCTAATTGTGTTATAAAAGAAATTAAATTAAAGGCATGAGTGCCTATATCCCCTATACAACCACCAGCTCCTGATCTCTTCGGATCAGTTCTCCAAGATGCTTGTTTGTATCCTTCGCTTTTATTATTTGCTTCTAAATTTGTAGCCAGCCAATCTTGAGCATATTCTGCTTGGACAAGTCTTATAGGACCTAATTCATTATTTATAATCATCTCTCTAGCTTGACGAACCATGGGATATCCAGTGTAATTGTGTGTAAGGGCAAAAAGAGAACCACTTTTTTCAACCACTTTAACTAGTGAGTTGGCTTCTTCTAAATTAAGAGTTAAAGGTTTATCACAAATGACATTAAAGCCTTTGTTTAAAAAACAAACTGCAGGATCATGATGGAGATGATTAGGGGTAACAATTGCAACTACATCAATTTTATCTTCTCTCTCAGCTTCTTGTTTTGCCATTTCTTCATAATCTTTATAATGACGGCCAGGATCTATTCTTAACTCTTCAGCCGAACTCTTCGATGTTTCAAAATTAGAAGAGAAGACCCCAGCAACAAGCTCATAGTGATCATCTAGTCTAGATGCAATTCTGTGCACAGCTCCAATAAAAGCACCTTGACCACCTCCAATCATTCCTAATCTTAATCGTCTCCTCATTTAATCTATTACCATCTATGATGGACCTCAGGCATAATAATATTATTATATACTTCTTTAATTTGCCCCATAATATTTTCAATTGTGTCTTTGTCTGAAGCTTTAGTATTTAATTGAGCTTGATTTGAATTTTTGGCGCCTGGAATTACAACAGTTACTTCAGGATGAGAGAGTATCCATTTAAGAGACATGTCAGCTAAAGTAAATCCTTCAGGAATAATTTTTTTTAATTCTTCCACAGCTTCAATGCCCTTATGATAAGGAACGCCAGCAAAAGTCTCACCTACATCAAAAGCTTTACCTTGAATATTATAATTACGATGATCATTGTTAGGGAATTTAGATTGAATGTTCATCTTACCTGTTAGCAAACCACTTGCTAAAGGCACTCTCACTATAATAGCTACATTTTTTTTTGCCGCTTCAATAAAGAATTTTTCTGAAGGTTTTTGTCTAAAAATATTAAATATAATTTGTACACTCTTTACATTAGGTCGTTTAATAGCCTCTAGAGCCTCCTCAACTGTTTCGACACTTACGCCATAATATTGTATTTTACCTTTCTTAACCAAATCGTCCATCATGGTGTAGGTTTCTTCTTTTGAGTAAGTTTCAGTTGGAGGACAGTGCAATTGCATCAGATCAATTATATCTAAGCCAAGATTTAAAAGCGAGCGATCAACAAAGGGTTCAATTTGATTTATATTATAACCTTCTGCATTATGAGGGTCGAGTCTTCTGCCTGTTTTAGTGGCTACATAAATTTTCTCAGAAGTAGATTTTAATAATTCTCCGACAAATTTTTCACTTCGACCATCTCCATAGACGTCAGCTGTATCAAAAAAATTAACACCTTTATCAAGAGAAGTTTGAAGAGTTTTTCTAGCATCATCATCAGATACATCCCCCCACTCTGAACCTATAGCCCAACAGCCAAGACCTATTTCACTTACATTCCAGCCTAAATCAGAAAATTTTCTATGTTTCAAAATTAATCCAAATATCTATTAACAAGATTTTCTAAAAATTCTTGACGCCCAGATTTTGGCTGAGGATTAATATCTTTATCTATGACTTCAGCATGAATTGCTTCCAAAGATTGATTTGCAGCAATTGCGTCAGTTGTGGGCCATTTTCCATATCTCTCTTTGATAAATTGATCATAAACTCCATCATTAATCATTTTTTCAGTTGCTAAAAGTGTTTTTGCACAAATATCCATAGCTCCGATATGAGCATAAAATAAATCTTCAGGATCTATAGATTGTCTTCTAATTTTTGCATCAAAATTCAAGCCTCCAGAACCCAAGCCTCCATTTTTATATATATAATAAAATGGCATAAGTAATTCTTGAACGCTATTAGGGAATTGATCTGTATCCCAACCAATTAAAGGATCACCTCTGTTAATATCCAAACTACCAAATATATTATTTGCAAAAGCATAAGCAATCTCATGCTCAAAACTATGAAGAGCTAAAGTTGCATGATTGACTTCTAAATTAAGTTTAATATCTTTTTCTAAATTATTTTTTTGCAAAAAAGCATATACAGCAGCTGCATCAAAATCATACTGGTGTTTTGAAGGTTCGTGTGGTTTAGGCTCAATGAGTAATGGTCCTTGAAACCCAATTTTATATTTATGCTCAACTGCCATCTGCATAAATCTACCTAATTGATCAAGTTCTTGTTTCATATTGGTATTTAAAATTGTTTCGTAACCCTCTCGCCCTCCCCAAAGAACATAATTTTGACCACCTAATTGTTTAGTATTGTCCATACACATTTTTACTTGAGCTGCAGCATATTTAAAAACGTCAGGATCTGGATTTGTGGCCGCACCACCCATGTATCTTCTATGACTAAACAAATTTGCTGTTCCCCATAAAAGTTTAGTATTTCCATCTTCAATTTTTTTTTGTATCGCATCAACAATTGTTTTTTGAATAGCTTCTGTCTCTGCAAAATTTGAGCCTTCTGGAGCTATGTCGGCGTCATGAAAACAAAAGTAGGGTTGACCTAATTTTTCGAAAAAGTCGAAAGCATTTTCTAATTTCAACTTAGCCATCTCAATAGCATCGCCTTTTTGCATCCAAGGTCTCTGAAAAGTAGGGCCTCCAAAAGGATCACCACCAGGCCAGCTAAAAGAATGCCAGTAGCAAGAGGCTATTCTAAGATTTTCTTCCATAGATTTACCTAAAACTATCTTTGAGGCGTCATAAAATTTAAAAGACAGTGGGTCCTCAGATTGAGCACCTTTGAACTCTATTTTTGGGATTTTGTCAAAGTACTTATTATTCATATTGTTAGTAAAAATACTTCAAAATGATTAGGAATCATAATAAAATATTTCCAAAATCTATAGGAGGATTTACATGAACAAACTTAAAAGTAGTTTACTTGTAATTGCTGCTTCAGTATTTATCTCAGCTCCAACTTATGCTGCTGATATAGAAGCATGTTTAATTACAAAAACAGACATCAATCCATTTTTCGTTAAAATGAAAGAAGGAGCTAAAGCTAAGGCTGATGAGCTTGGCATTAAGCTTTCAACTTTTGCTGGCAAAATTGACGGCGATCACGAAACTCAAGTTAAAGCAGTCGAAACTTGCATAGCTTCTGGAGCAAAAGGAATTTTAATTGCTGCTTCAGATACTAAAGCAATTACAACTGTGTTAGGACAGGCACAAGATAATGGCTTACTAGTTATTGCTCTTGATACTCCTCTTGAGCCAATTACAGCTGCAGATTCAACATTTGCAACAGACAACTTTAAAGCTGGAGAACTAATTGGTAAGTGGGCAGCAGCATCATTTGGTGATACTTCAAAAGCTGTTATTGCAATGTTAGACCTAAATGTTAGCCAACCTTCTGTTGACGTTCTAAGAGATCAGGGTTTCTTAACCGGATTTGGAATTGACACAAAAGATATTAGCAAATGGGGTGACGAAGACGATTCAAGAATAGTTGGTAATGAAGTTACCAATGGTAATGAAGAAGGTGGAAGAAACGCAATGGAAAAACTTCTTCAAAAAAACCCAAACATTAATGTTGTTTATACCCTTAACGAGCCTGCAGCTGCAGGAGCGTACGAGGCATTAAAAGCTGCTGGAAAAGCTGATGACGGAATCTTAATTGTTTCTGTTGATGGTGGTTGCCCAGGAGTTAAAGATGTTAAAGATGGAGTTATTGGTGCTACTTCGCAACAATATCCTCTTTTAATGGCATCTCTTGGAGTTGAGGCTATTAAAGCTTGGGCTGAGAATGGAACTAAACCTGCAAATACACCTGGTTTAGATTTCTTTGATACTGGCGTTAACCTAGTAACAGATCAACCTGCTTCAGGAGTTCCTTCAATCGATACCGCTGAAGGTATGGATAGATGTTGGGGCTAATAAGATAATATTAATTAACATAGGGTGGTTCTGCCACCCTATGTGTTTTTAAGTTTAAGTAAAAAAATGAGTGATATTTCTAAAGATCTAAAAGATCAACCTAAATTCCAAGAAGATATTGGTTCTAAAGGGCAAGACCACCATACGTTTGAAATAGAAAAACAAAATACACTCAAAAAAATTCAAAATTTTCTTCACGGAAACCCAACTATGGTTCCTGTTATTATTTTAATCTTAAGTGTTGTTACATTTGGATTAATAGCTGGTGGCAAATTTTTCTCTGCTTTTAATTTATCTCTTATTATTCAACAGGTAACAATTGTTGGAATATTAGCAGCAGCACAAACCTTAATTATTTTAACTGCAGGAATTGATTTAAGCGTTGCAGCCATAATGGTTTTATGTTCCGTATTTATGGGAAAGTTATCTGTTCAAATGGGTATACCAACCTCATTTGCTATTATCGTTGGGCTAGCAAGCGGAGCACTATGTGGAGCTTTTAACGGATGGCTAGTCACTAAATTTAGACTGCCCCCCTTTATAGTTACTTTAGGAACTTGGAATGTTTTTTTTGCATTAGTAATATTTTTTAGTGGATCGCAATCTATTAGAGGAAGAGATATTGAAGATGCTGCACCTCTTCTGCATTTTTTTGGCGAAAGAGTAAATATATATGGAGCACAATTTACTTATGGTTCGTTTTTAATGATACTCATATTTGTAGTTCTTTGGTTTGTTCTAAACAAAACTGCCTGGGGTAGGCATGTATATGCTGTAGGTGATGATAAAGAAGCTGCCGAATTATCAGGAATTAGAACAGATAGAATACTTTTATCTGTTTACACTGTTGCTGGAGTTATATTAGCAATTGGAGCCTGGGTTTCAATTGGAAGAGTAGGATCTGTCTCTCCAACTAGTTTCTATGAAGGTAATCTTGACTCTATTACTGCTGTAGTTATAGGAGGCACTTCATTATTTGGTGGAAGAGGATCTATTGTAGGCGCTCTGTTTGGAGCTTTAATTGTAGGCGTATTCAGCTCAGGTCTTTCCATTGCAGGACTAGATGTTTTGTGGCAAAGATTTGCTCTTGGATGTCTAATAATAATTGCTGTTGGTATTGATCAATGGATTAGAAAGATTTCAAATTAATGGAACCTGTTTTAAAAGCAAAAAATATTAATAAAAGATATGGAAAAGTTGTTGCTTTAGATAATGCCAACTTAGAACTCTACAATGACGAAGTCTTAGGTGTTATTGGAGATAATGGAGCTGGTAAATCTACGCTTATTAAGGCGCTTTGTGGGGCTGTTCAGCCAGACTCAGGAGAAATTTATTTAGACGGAGAATTGGTTACTTTTAATTCTCCCATTGAAGCCCGTAAAACAGGAATTGAAACAGTCTATCAAAATTTAGCTTTATCGCCGGCTCTTACCATTGCAGATAATATGTTTCTAGGAAGAGAAATTCATAAAAAGGGAATTATGGGTAAATTTTTTAGAGTTTTAGATCAATCAGGTATGCAGAATTTAGCAAGAAAGAAACTTTCAGAACTTGGACTTTTAACTATTCAAAATATTAATCAACAAGTTGAAACTTTATCTGGAGGTCAAAGACAAGGAGTTGCAGTTGCTAGAGCTACTGCGTTTGGAACAAAAGTGATTATTATGGATGAGCCCACAGCAGCTTTAGGTGTAAAAGAGAGTAGAAGAGTTTTAGAATTAATTGGAGAAGTTAAATCAAGAGGGATTCCTATTATACTAATCTCTCACAATATGCCCCATGTATTTGAAGTTGCCGACAGAGTTCACATTCATAGATTAGGTAAAAGATTATGCGTAGTTAACCCTAAAGATTATTCCATGTCAGATGCTGTAGCGCTTATGACTGGCGCTAAAGAGGCACCAACTAATTAGTAAATTCTATATCTGCCTTTATACTATTTTCATAAACATATCTTGCGTTAGGTAAGTCATTCTCAAATACCTTTTGCTTAATAATGTCTTTAGAGTAATTAAATGATTTCCATCTCTCAGTCAGTCTTTTAGATAAATTTTTCTGAGAAGACTTAATCATAATAGTCAAATCAAAATAACTCTGTAGCTCACTCCAAGGCTTTTGCTTTAAAAGCAGATAGTTACCTTCAGTAATTATTAAAGGAATTGTATTTTTAATAATTTTTGCTGAACCTCTAGAAAGTTCAAGTTTTCTATCAAATATTGGAACTGTAACTTGAACTTCGTTGTTTGTTTTTAATCTTTGGAGAAAACTCTTTAATCCCATAACATCAAAAGTTTGTTGAGAACCTTTTCTTTTAATTAACTTCTTTTTTTTTAGTATTACATCATCATAATGAAAACCATCCATTTCAAATATTTCTGATTGCCGTCTTATAAAATTAATTTTTTTTAATAAATAACTACTTATATAACTCTTTCCCGAGCCAGGAGCTCCAGCAATACAAACCATGAGTCGGTTAGATTGATTTGATTTAATTTTTTTTAATAATAATTTTGTTAATTGATCTAACGAGTTGAGTTTTAATTTAGGATGTTGCACTAGTTAACTTAAAGATGGTGCTAAAGGTTTATTAGTCTCGTATATTTTTTTCCATAATTGAAAACGCTTAGATAATATTTCATACTTATCAAAATTAGGACTAATAGTTTTTACAATGGGTGGCTTAGAAATCACCTCATTTAAATTTGAATTATTATTACCAATCAAAGCAATACGAGCAGCTCCAAATGCCGCCATAGAACTTGAATCTTCGGTGATAGTTAATTTTTTTTGTATAAGAGTGGCTATCATTTCAAGCCATTTATCATTTTGTGAACCACCACCAATTACATAAAGAGTATCTAAGTTTTGGTTAGCTTTTTCTAAAGATAAATAATTATCAAACATGCCAAATGCAATTCCTTCAATTAAAGAGTAACTCATATCATCTAATTTTGTTTGCAGACCTATATTAGTAAATGATCCTCTTATAAAGGGGTCATTTATAGGTGTTCTTTCTCCAGTCAAATAAGGTAAATAAAAAGGGCAGTTATCTAGTTTAGATTGAAATTTTTTTTCAAAATGCGTAAATAAATCTTCTAATTTAATTTTAAATGTTTCTGTAAACCAATTAATATTTGATGTGCATGAAAGCATCACTGTCATCAGATGCCAAGTGTTAGGAATGCAATGACAAAATGAGTGTGTAGCGTCATGATAATTTTTTTTAAATTTTGAGGTTGGTGTGAAAATTACGCCAGATGTTCCTAAAGAGATTGATCCTTCACCTTCTGAAATTAAACCCAGTCCTATTGCGCCTGCAGCATTATCTCCTGCTCCTCCAATTATTTTACATGCATAATCAAATCCATAAGTTTCAGCAATTTTTTTTGATACTACTCCTGTCTGAGATGTTCCTTCACATAATTGAGGCATGTTATCTTCTGTTAAATCGCACAAGTCTAATAATTTTTTAGACCAATTTCTTTCACCAACATTCAACCAGTATGTTCCTGAGGCATCCGACATATCAGTAAAAAATTCATTGCTTAAATAAAAGCGCAAATAGTCTTTGGGTAATAATACTTTATCAATAGCTTTGAAAGCTTCTGGCTCATGTTCTCTCATCCAAGCAATTTTAGGTGCAGTAAAACCTGGCATAGCTAAATTACCGGTAATATCCATAATGTCTGGATTACTATCCATCATACTCTCGCACTCTTTAAAAGATCTAGTGTCATTCCAAAGTATAGAGGGTCTTATAATTTTTCCTTCTTGATTTAAACAAGTAGCGCCATGCATTTGACCTGAGAAAGAAATTGATAAAATTTTTTTAAAATCTACATTTTTATTGAGAACATTAAGACATTTAGAGAGTCCGTTAATCCAAAAAGATGGATCTTGTTCTGCCCATCCACTTTTTGGAGTTGAAATTGTAAAATCATGAGAAGAGGTAGCTACAGTTTTTTGATTATCATCAATTAAAAGGCATTTAATAGAAGAAGTGCCTAAATCTATACCTAAATACATATATTAACTATATACAATAATTTGCTTTTTTTCATGAGATTTAATTTACATCTCATGTGAGAAATTAATTTTTGTCTCATTATAATACTCTTTTGAAGGTTTTAGGAGAGTAGAAGAAAATTTTTTTTCATTCGCAGCATTAGGATATTTTTGTGTTTCAAGACAAACACCCTGAAAAGGAAAAAGTACTTTCTTACCTTTTTTAAATTTAAGAAATTGAGAAGTATACAATTGGCAACCAGGTTGATTTGAAAAAAAATCAGCTTTAATTTTCGATGATTGAGATTTTAGAGAAGCAACAAAAGGTAATTTTTGATTATTTTTAATAATATAATTTGCATCAAATCCTTCCTTTTTTAAACCTATTTTTTTACCTAAATTTTCATAATCATTGAAATCATAAATAGTAGATTTTATTTTTCTAAACTCTCCACTAGGAATTCCATCTTTTTTATTAGGTAAATACGTTGCAGAATTGATCTTTAAATCATGGTCAAAAATGTTCCTTTTAACTTTATCTAAATTCCAATAAGCATGATTTGCAATATTTACATGAGTAGATTTATCAGTTTTAGCAAGAAATTTAATACTTAAACTGCTTGCCTGAATTTCATAATGGCATTGAATATTTAAATTCCCCGGATACCCTTCATCTCCGTCTGGAGAGAGCAGAGAATATATAATTTTATTTTTTTTAAGTTGTTCAATTTTCCAAATACGATAACTAAAATTATCTATACCTCCATGTAAAGAGCTTTTACCTTCGTTAGCAACTAGATTATATTTTTTGCCACCAATACTAAATTGGCTATTTCTAATTCTATTAACAACTCTACCGCAAGTACTACCCACATAAGCATTTTGTATTAAATAATTTTTATAGTTTCCTAAATTAAGAATTAAATTGATTTTTTTTGACTTATAAAAAACTTCATATAAAGAAGCACCTATATTAATGGATTTAATTCTTAAAAATTGATTTTCAATAATAGAAGATTTAATTTGTGACATTTAATAAACTAATTTATATTGTATATAAATTAACAGAAAAAATAATGAAAAAAAATTTAGATATTAAATTAAAAAAATTTCAAACAGGTAAGTTTTCACCTAAAGATTTTATTATAGCTGATGCTAAAGATGCCGATATGGGCGGAGGTGTACCTGCTCCTGGACCTGTTCGTGATACAAGTGGCAGGATTAAAAAAAAATTTAAGAACTTAGATAATTATCTTAGTGCAATGCAAGATATTACTCAATCTAAGCTTGTTGATATTATGTTAATGTCAGCATCAAATGCTGAAAAATTAATCTCTCAAGGTCTTTTTAAAAATTCTCCTGTTACTCCCGCCATAAGACTTAATGACACCAGTGATATATGGGGAGTAAGACATGGTATTTATCAAAAGAATTTTGCCAAACCTTTTAGAACAGTAAATATGAAGAATATAAAAAAACTTGCTGATTTAGGATTATTTTCTATAACTTTTTCCAGAAATGTAGAAATGGATATAAGCATGTTAAATGCTTATAGAGATTTTAGAATAGAAGCTCAAAGTCATAAAATAAGACATTTTTTAGAAGTATTTAATTCTCCTGTAGATATTGGATTGGATATAAAAGAAACAGGTGAATATGTAAATGATTGCATTTTAAAAACACTAGCTGGTCAAGTCAATGCTGAGCGTCCCTTATTTTTAAAGATTGCTTATAATGGACCAAAAGCCATGGAAGAATTAGCTAGTTATGACCCAAATAATTTGATTGTAGGTATTCTTGGTGGAGGAAAAGGGACAACAAGAGATTGTTTTGAACTTTTACATAAGGCTAGCAAATATGGAGCAAAGGTTGCTCTGTTTGGAAGAAAAATAAATTTAGCAGAAGATCAAAAACTTATTCTGAAAACAATGAGAATGGTAATTGAAGGACTGCAACCACTTGAAGGAGTTAAACACTATCATGATCAGTTGCAAAAAAAAAATATTAGGCCTGATAGAAGTTTATCTAAAGATACTCTTATTACAGAGTCTGTTTTAAAATTATAATTTATTTATGTGTGGAATATTTCCACTCGATTGATCTGTCATTAAGATAGACCTTGCAGCAGCATGAGATTGATTGAGAATTTTTTGAGGAACCCAACCTTCATGAATACCAAAAATAGATGCAGCCGCAAATGCATCACCTGCCCCCACAGTACTCTTGATTTTTTTTCTCTCAATCTTTAGTGATTTTGACCATATTAATCTTCCCTCCGCACTCGCCCAAAGAGCCCAACTAGGGGTGTGTAAAATTACAGCTTTTTTAACTCCTAAGTTTACTAATTTTTTAATAGCTTTTTCAGCACTTTTTTTAATAAAAATGTTTTTACTATGAAGTTTAATTCCAGTGGCTAGTTCAGCTTCAATTTCATTTAAGAATAAATAATCACAATGTTTAAGAGCACTTGATATAATTTGAGCATAAGATTTATGATTATAAGAAGCTAAATCAAGACAGTTTATCATCCCTAACTTATGAGACTTTTTTAAAAGATCCACTAGCTTCGTTTCCTTATTTTTTTTAAATAAATCTAATTTCCCCAAGAATGTTAAATAACCAACATATAATATTTTTGGTTTGTAATTTTTAATTTTAGTAAGTGGTAAGTGCTTATTGTCTAAATAATCATTAGTGCCAGAGTAATGAAAAAAAGTTCTCTCTTTTTCCATTTCGGACATAACAAGAGTATATGAAGTGCTAACTTTTTTTAAAATTGAGAAATAGGATGTAATGATTTTATTCTTTTTGCAATGTTGAATTATTATTTTTGAATTATCATCTACACCTATGCAACCTAGGCCAATTTTAGGATAATTAAATCCTAAATAATTTAAATTTGTCAGTACATTTGAAGGCCCACCCCCTACACAATCTATTCGCTTACTGACCATGGAAGTTTTTCCCTGTTCAGGCCAGTTTTTTATTTTGTAAGATGTATCTACGCACCAAATTCCTGCTGCAATAATACCAACTCTAGGCATATTTAAATTTCATTCCACAATGGATGGAGAATAGATTCATCCTCTTCAACTTTTGTGAACCTTCCAACTGGCTCTAAAAAGTAATTGTCTTTTTTATCGTCATTAACTTGAGATACCTCTCCAGCCATAGCCATGCCAGTACCCTTTTCAGTATAAAACTTATGATAAACAAATCTTTCAACTGTAACACTCTGCCCCCTTTGAAGAATTAAAGGCTCATAAGGACCAATGATTTTGAGTTCACCATCAATCATTACTTTAATTTCATCTTTAAGTGGGTTTTTTTGATCATCAACTTTCACAAATTCTAAAACCAAATTACCACCACCTCTATTGATGATATCTTCTAATTTAATCTTATGGCTATGAAAGGGGATAACTTGATCTTCCTGCATAAATAATAATTTTTCCGCATATGGCTTCTCGTTATCAATGTTTTGCATTCCATTTCTTACACAAAATAAAATAATACCTTCTTTATTAAAGTTACCTCTACCAAAATCAGTCACATCCCATCCCATCTGATGTTGTCTTAAGTATTCAGCAACTGCAGGCTGCGCATTATAGTCAGATTTACTCCAGTATGCCCATTTTGGAAGTGCCCACTTATATTCATCAATTAATATTTTAGCTTTGCTTATCGCATGATTTATTTCAGATCTTTTCATAGATTTATAATATAGGAATTATATCTAGTTGACTAAACTTTTGATAAATTCTCAATTACTATTTTAGTAGCTTTTTTAATATCATTTGTAGTTGAGTCCAGTAGTTGAATCTTATCATATGTCTCTGGGTTATTTTTCAATGAAACTCTAAGTGAGTCACCGAAAGTTTTTCTTAATTCTGTTCCTATATTAAATTTACAAACATTTGTTTCTCTAGCAATTTTAGCTCTTAACAAGAGGTCAATTCCGCTACCACCATGAAGAACAAGAGCAGTATCTGTTAAATTTTGAACTGCTACTATATCCTGAATATCTACATTTGTATTCTTATCCAGTTGCAAGTGGGTATTTCCAACAGAAATTGCCATAGCATCACAACGAGTTTCATCTGCAAATTTTTTAGCTTCATTTGGATTAGTTTTCAAAGATTCTTTACCTTGATTGTATCCAACAAAACCTATTTCTCCTTCAACTGAAATACCGGCCTTATGCCCTAACTCAACTATGGTTGCTGTTTTCTCTATATTTTCATTTAATTCCAGTTTTGATCCGTCATACATAATAGATGTAAAACCATTATCAATTCCCATTTGGCATTCTTCTAATGAATACCCATGATCAATATGACAAACAACTGGAGAAGAAGATTGTTCAGCTAAATATCTAAACATCTTACCTAATATTGGGATTGGTGTATTCTTTCTACAACCCGGACCAGCTTGTAAAATTACAGGCAGTCCAAGTTCGTCAGCAACTTCTGCATAACATCTCGCATCCTCCCAACCTAAAACAACTAATCCAGCAACTGCATAATTATTTTTTTTTGCTGGATCTAAAACTTGTCTCAGAGTGGCGATTGTCATTTATATTTTGCAATCATATCTTTGATACCTGGGATAGTCTCAAGTTGATAAGCATGAGTTTTTTGAAAGTATTGAATTAGGGATCTTTGGCTTTGACCAACTAAGATTGTAAAATAATACATTTCATAACCAGGCGCTACTACACACGGATGGTAACCTTTATCAACTGCTATCGTAGATCCATCAAATAATTGATATCCAAAACCTTCATTCTTATTCTCATCTCTTTGAAAAACCTGAACACCAAAACCGTGTCCTGGATTAAATCTATAATTATAAACTTCGTCGTGCCTTGTTTCAGTGGGTAAATTTTCAGTATCATGCTTGTGAGGTGGAAAACCTGACCAGCCTCCAGCACCTACAGTATAAAGCTCATTTACAAGAAGTCTTCCAACTTGCTCATGTTGTTTAGCACCTAAAATATGTTTGATTTTTCTGTGAGTTTTTGTGTCATCAGAACCGTATTGAACAGTATCAATTTCATTTGTTTTCACTAGGAAAGGATTTAATTTTTTATCATAAATTCCACCTGCAATAAAAACTTCGGCTTTATCTGTTAAGCAAGTAATTTTACAGTGCGAGTCAATAGGAATATAGCTTCCCTCCGGCTGCCCATCCCATACATGAGATGTTCTCGTTCCTATAGATCCTAGAACATTTCCTTCAACTTCTATTTGTATATTACCTGTAGCTGGAACAACGCTTGTTTCATGAGAGCTAAGTTGATAGTCGTAACTTTCCCCTTTTTTTAAATTAATCATATTAAAATAAACTAGTGGGACAGTTTCATTATCAGTATCAAATAGGGGCTTATTCTTATTATCTGAGTATGGTATGTGCATGATTATTCTTTCTCCTTTATTTTATTATGTTTCATAAATTCTTTCAATTCATCTTCATTAGGCATTGCGCTTGAACAGGCTACTTTTGTTACAACTATTGCAGCACTTGCAGAACCTTTGATCACAGCGTCTTCAATTGTTTGACCATTTAAAAGTGAACTTATAAATCCACCATTAAATGCATCTCCTGCACCTGTAGGCTTTAGTGGAATTACAGGAAAAATACCAAAACTTTTTTTATTACCTTTGGTAATTAAATCAGAACCATGTTCTCCTTTTTTGTAAACAATGATAGATGGCTTACCCTCAATTAAACTTTCAGCAAGCTCTAGTCCATTTTCAGAATTATCTGCAATATTAAACTCCAAATCATTTCCAATTATAATATCCATTTTTTTTAATACATTCTTGTAAACATCGGATTTAACCTGATTTGATTCCCAATTATAAGGTCTATAGTCAATATCAATGATAAGCGGTATATTATTTTTTGTTGCTAAATCTATAACTTCCATCACGGCAGATCTTGAAGGTTCTGCAGACAAGGCTGTTCCCGAAATAATAACAGCACCATACAAATCAAAATCAATCTTAATAATATCTTCCCTTGAAAGCTCTAAATCACATGAATTATTTCTATAAAGAACTGATTGGCAATTTTCAAATCTTGTCTCAACAACGGCAAGTTGAGTGCGAAACTCATTTTTCACTTCACGACAATACCGAGTACCTATATTGAAATTTGATAATTTTTTTTTCACATAGCTTCCAATAGAATCATTAGAAATGCATGTTACTATTTCAGTTTCAATACCATACCGGTGAAGGGAGACACAAGTATTAGCAGCAGAGCCACCTAGATGGGTGGAAAAACTTTCAACATCTTCTGTTTTAGTACCGGGTGGTTCAGGATATACGTCCATGCCAGCTCTGCCGATAACTAGGATTTTTTTGTTTATATTGCTTAAAATG
>JAQWMI010000017.1 GCA_029246865.1 Alphaproteobacteria bacterium | reverse complement strand
TTAAGAAATCCTCCATCTTGAGCTAAAGCAATAACTGCCATTGCATTTTCGCCCCCTTTTGCAGTAATAGTTGTCCCCTCTAAGGGGTCAAGCGCAATATCTACTTTTGGACCGCCCTGTCCAACTTTTTCACCAATATAGAGCATGGGAGCTTCGTCTCTTTCACCTTCACCAATTACAACTGTGCCTTCAATTGTCATGGCGTTAAGAGAAGTTCGCATTGCATCAACTGCAGCTTGGTCGGCAATTTTTTCGTCACCTCTACCAATATGTTTTGCTGCTGCTAAAGCTGCAAATTCAGTTACTCTTACGAGTTCTATTGCTAAGTTTCTATCCAATATTATCTTCTAATCTAATTGTAGATATATCATTCTTAATATAATTATTTTTTTTAAGAAGTTTAGTTATTTCAATTATTTTTTTTTGACTAACGACATTTGATATAATCACAATTGGAACTGTGTTAGAGTCGTCTGGATTTAATTGAATAATCGATTTAATGGAGATAGATTTTTTAGCAAAAAATTGTGTAATAGTTTTTAAGACTCCTACTTTATTAGCAACAGAAAGTCTAATATAGTAAGATCTATTTCTTGCATTTTGATTAACATAACTAGGAAGAGTCATCGAACTATAATTTGAGTTAAATACCTTATAGTTATTAGTAGTTATATATGTGGCTAAGTCTGATATAATTGACGTTGCTGTTGGAAAACCACCGGCACCCTTTCCTATTAAACTAGTTTTTACAAAATCATCACCTTCTATAATACAAAGATTATCTTCAAACTCAGTATTAGCCATTAAGCTGTCTTTATTAACAAAACATGGAGCCACAGAAGAGTAGAATTTAGATCCTATTTTTTCTGAAATAGAGAGTAGCTTGAGTTTATAACCGAGTTGCAAACCATAATCTAAATCAATTAATTTAATATTTTCGATACCGCTGTAAGAAATATCCTTGAATTGAAATTTTTGTTGAAATGATAAGTTTGATAATAAAGTCAATTTGTGAGTTGCATCTTTTCCAGATAAATCACTTGACGAATTTTGCTCAGCAAACCCATTTTTAATAGCTAAATTTAGAGAGTCTTTAAAACTAATTTTGTTTTTATACATTTGAGATAATATATAATTTGTTGTTCCATTAAATATTCCATAAATGGACTTAATTTTTTTGGGCAGAATTGTGTCCGAAATAGACTTTACAACTGGTACCGCTCCTAAAACAGCAGCTTCGAAACCTAAAAATAAATTTTCTTTGTCAAATTGATCAAAATACCTTGGCCCTTTTTCAGCTAATTGAGCTTTATTAGCTGTAATCAGTGATATTTTATTTTTAATTGCGTATTGATAGAGAGAATTTACAAACTTATCTGTTCCTCCCACCGCCTCAATAATTATATCAATTTTTAAATCTTTTAAGGAGGATAAATCATCAATCCAATTATATTTCTTGGTATTTATTATTCTTTTTTTATTTTTATTATTAGCCTTAATCCCAACAATATTTATTTTAGTATCTTTAATAACATACTTATTGTTTTCAATAATTTTCATAAGAGAACTTCCTACTACGCCAAGTCCAAAAACAACAATATTTATCTTATTCATATTAATTTTCTAAGATTTCTTCCTTACGTACAATACTTTTTTCACTAAAGTCTTGCAATTCAATTTGCATATTAATTAGACCGTCGTCAAAATTTTTAAATGAGCTTTCGCAGCCAATTGTAATAAGTAAAATTATAATGTAGAGCGGGATATTATCTCTTAGAGAATTGAAAGCTTCTTCTGGCTTTTGCTCTACCATATTTTTTTCTCTCAACAGTTCTAGAGTCTCTTGTTAGAAAGCCACCTTTTTTTAGAACATCTTTTGTATTAGGGTCAATTTTAACAATAGCTCTACTTACACCATGTTTTACTGCGCCAGCTTGGCCAGACATACCTCCACCTAATACAGTGATTTTAATATCAATAGAGTCAGTTTTTTTAGCTGCTTCTAAAGGTTGGTTTATTATCATTCTCAAAGCATTATCTTTAAAGTAATCTTCAAATTTTTTTTTGTTAACTGTTATAAGTCCGGTTCCGCTTGACACCCAAACCTTTGCTATAGACTCTTTTCTTCTTCCAGTGCTATAAACCATCTCAGACATTAACTGAGTTCTTTCTACTTATAGATTTGAAGTCAATTGTGTTAGGATTTTGTGATTCATGAGGATGGTCAGCATTTTTATAAACCTTTAAACTATTTTTCATTAGATCTCTAAATAAAGGAGTGTTAGGAAGCATCCCCTTGATTGCTTTTTTTATAATTTCCTCAGATTTTTTTCTATCTTTTAAGAGATTTGGTGTAGTTTCTTTTAAACCACCAGGATGGCCAGTATGCCTGTAATACATTTTTTCTTCATTTTTTTTTCCAGTGAATTTGATCTTGTCTGAGTTTATAACAATAACACCATCTCCAACAGGTAAATTCGGAGAGAATTGCGGCTTATTCTTACCTTTTAAGATTAAAGTAATTCTTGAAGCCAGCCTTCCAACAGAAACATTTTCAGCATCAATTAGATGCCATTTTTTTTTAAACTGTACTTTTTTTAATACTGAAGTTTTCACGATAGAGGGGAATATAAGTAAATTAGACAAAAAATCAAGTTTATTAGACCATAAAAATTATAATATTAATTGGAATTTAGACTATTTTAGCACTTAAGTAGAAGATTTAAGTTTATCTAGTATTTTTTTAAGTTCTAGAGAAATATTTCTGCTAAAATCGCCTTTGTCACCTTTTGTTTCAAAATGCTTATTAATACCATCTAAGGTCAACTTTTTATCACAAATTAAGGATTGAATTTTTTTTATTTTAAGTAAATTTTCATAGTTATAAAGTCTATGACTTGTATTAGTTCTAAGAACAACAAGACTGTTAATTCTATCTTCCCAAAATCTAATTGTATGTTTCTTTTCACCAGTTAATTTAGAGATTTCATCTATGTTGAAATATTTCTTAATCATAAAAAGGTCACATTTTTAGACTTTTTAAATGAGATAACTTTTCTTGAGGAAATAACATATTCTTTTTTAGATTTAGGATTTCTACCTATCCTAGATTTTTTTTCCTTGAGCATAAATGTACCCAAAGAAGGAATTGATAAATTGTCTTTAAGGGAATTGGACATTAAAGAAATTATTTTTTCAATTTTTTGGTAAGCAAGTGTATAAGGAATTCCAAACTCCTTACTTATTTGTTTTGCTATTTCATTTCTTGTAATTTTATTTGGCATTGTCTTTAATTTTATTGAGTAAATTAGACTCGAGACATTTCACAGCAAAACCTATAGCATTGCAAAAAGCGTATTCATCGGCATTACCATGACTTTTAATAACTACCCCATCTATACCCAAAAGAATACCACCATTAAAATTTCTAGGATCAATAGCATTTTTAAAAGCCTTTAGATTTGACTTAATAAAAAAAGTAAAGGTTTTTGAAAATAAATTAGAAAGTAAATGTTTTTTTAATGAGTCGGTAATAAACTGTGATATACCCTAAGCTGTTTTAAGAGCAATATTACCCGTGAAGCCA
The DNA here is from genome assembly GCA_029246865.1 of Alphaproteobacteria bacterium. Taxonomy (GTDB): domain Bacteria; phylum Pseudomonadota; class Alphaproteobacteria; order HIMB59; family HIMB59; genus HIMB59. The sequence goes on along the minus strand of JAQWMI010000017.1, from coordinate 57,539 downwards.
TCTGTAACTATAATATGATTTTCAGTATCAGTTATGTTATTTGCTTCAATAAAGCCATTGTAATTAATTAATTTAGACTTCTTCAATAATTCATGCGTTTTTTGAATTATAGTGTTACCCTTAAGTTCTTCAGAGCCAATATTTAACAAACTCACTTTGCAAGTGCTTTTAGGAAATAAAATTTGATAATAAATCGAGCCCATTATAGCGAAGTCATATAAGTTATTTTCATCACATTCTGAATTGGCACCTAAATCTAAAAAACAAACAGGATGGTTTTTGGAAGGAAAAAGTGATGCGATGGCGGGCCTTGAAATATTTTCAACTGTTCTTAAAAATACTTTTGAATAAGCCATCATAGCTCCTGTATTACCAGATGATACTGTTGCTTCAAGTGGTTGGTTTTTTAGAGAGGAGATAGATTTTGCTAGGGAAGAATGACGGAATTCTTTTTTCATTGCTTCTGTTGGTTTGAGATTTCCATCAATCACACCCTCACAATCTATTATATTAGAAAAATTTAAAAGTAGAGGCAGATTTTTAATGTGAAAATCAATAATACTCTTCCTGCCATAGAGATTAAACCTCACATTTTGATTATCCTTTAAGTACAGTTCAGCTCCATTTAAGACGGAGCTAGGAGCATTATCTCCTCCATCTACATCTAGATTAATTACATATTTATTATTTTGAATACTCATTTTTTTAATTGCTATAAATAGTGTTATACCTTATTTGTTTTTATTGTGAATAGATTAAAAAAATTCAATATTTTAATGGTTTTTATGATGTTAATTTTATCTACATCATCATGCTCTAAACAAAATTATTATTCAGGGGTTTCTGAAAATATTATTGAGGAACTATTACTTAATTATCAGTCTGAGAATTATACTAAAGGACAGGTCATTTCAAAACTAGGTTCGCCATTAATAAAGGAAAATAATGGCGACCTATGGATTTACAAAAGTTCTAAAGATTACGGAAGCGAGACCTTTAGAAAAAATATTTACAACAAGACTTTGAAAATTTACTTTTCAAATAATATCTTGATAGATTTTAAAGAATTAAGCCTTTAAAAAATATTTAAGTGAACAACAATACCTAATAATAATATTGAGACAATATTCGTTATTTTTATCATTGGGTTCACAGCAGGACCTGCAGTATCTTTGTAAGGATCGCCAACAGTATCTCCAGTAATTGAAGCCTTATGAGCTTCACTGTTTTTTCCACCTAAATTACCATCTTCAATATATTTTTTTGCGTTATCCCAAGCTCCACCACCTGCAGTCATAGATACAGCCACAAAGAAACCTGTAATAATAACTCCGATAAGAAGCGCACCAAGTGTTTGGAAAGCAGTTCCAGCATCACCTGTAAGATAAAAGACACCAAAGAACACAACGATTGGAGAAAGAACTGGAAGTAAAGAAGGAATTATCATTTCTTTAATTGCAGCTTTGGTTAGAATATCGACACAACGACCGTAATCAGGTTTTGCAGTTCCTTTCATAATTCCTTTGATTTCTTTAAATTGTTTTCTAACTTCTTCAACAACTGAACCGGCTGCTCTACCAACAGCAGTCATGCTCATGGCACTAAATAGGAAAGGTAATAAACCACCTAATAATAAACCTATAATTACATAAGGCTCTGAGAGATCAAAACTTACGTTATAAGCATCATTGCCTGTTTCCTGGTAAAAGTATTTTAAATCTTCGGTATAAGCTGCAAATAAAACTAATGCGCCTAAACCAGCAGAACCAATAGCATAACCTTTGGTTACAGCTTTTGTGGTGTTACCAACTGCGTCTAAAGCATCAGTGTTTTTTCTCACTTTATCAGGTAATCCTGACATTTCTGCAATACCACCAGCATTATCAGTAACCGGACCGTAAGCATCAAGAGCTACAATCATTCCTGCTAGGGCCAACATTGAAGTAACTGCAATTGCAATTCCAAATAAACCTGCTGTGGCATAAGTTACACCTATTCCGATACAGATAATTAACACTGGGACTGCTGTTGCTTCCATACCCATTGCTAGACCTTGAATAATATTAGTAGCATGACCAGACTCTGAAGCTTTAGCTACACTTTGAACGGGCCTGTAATCTGTTCCTGTGTAATATTCTGTAACAAAAACGATAGCTAATGTAATAGCTAGTCCGTAAACAGCAGATAAGAATAAATCATGCCCGCTAACAAAAATTTCACCAATTGCGAAATTAGTGCCAAATCCAATATAAAGATCAGTGATAGCATAAAATAATATTACGGAGATACCTAAAGTTGCAAATAAACCTTTGTATAAAGCGCCCATAATTGAGTTACCATTACCTGATATGAAAACAAATTTTGATCCAATAATTGTAGCAAATATACTTGATGCTGCGATAAGTAATGGATAAATAGCTAGAGAAGAAACAACACCACCCTGAAAAATAATGGCTAATACCATTGTTGCTACAATTGATACAACATATGTCTCAAATAAATCAGCAGCCATTCCAGCACAGTCACCAACATTGTCACCAACATTATCTGCAATAACAGCAGGATTTCTCGGGTCATCTTCAGGAATATTTTTTTCTACTTTACCTACAAGATCTGCTCCAACATCAGCACCTTTTGTAAAAATACCACCACCAAGTCTTGCAAAAATTGAGATTAAAGAGGATCCAAAACCAAGAGCAACTAATGGTTCAATAAGTTGTCTTCCTGATCGTCCAAAACCATAATGAAGAGAATAAAAATAACCAGCGATTCCAATAAGAGCTAATCCAACAACCAAAAGTCCAGTTACAGCACCTGAATTAAAAGCAACATAAAGACCTTTTTTTAAAGATGTACTTGATGCTTGAGCCGTAATTACATTTGCCCTAACGGAAACATTCATTCCTACATATCCAGCAATACCTGAAAGAACAGCACCAATCAAAAATCCAACTGGTACGTCATATGTATTTTCAAAAGGAATAACAAAAAAGAGAGCAAAAATAATAACTCCTACAATAGCAATAGTGGTATACTGTCTATTAAGATAAGCAGTTGCCCCTTCTTGAATAGCTGAAGCAATTTCTTGCATTTTTTTGTTACCCTTAGGTAAACTTAAAATCTGGTTAGTGGTAAAAATACCGAAGAGGATAGCAACAACCGCTGCTCCAAGTACTAATTGGATATATTGTATATTGGACATAGGGTAAGTTGTTATTCTATTTTAAATTTATTTTCAAGGTACTTTTTAAGGATTTTGTCTAGTAAATGGTTAAAATATCCTACTTCTTGCTTAGTTAGGAACTCTTTAGCAATTTCAACATATTCATTCATAAGGATTTTTTGCTTATTAGGTGATAATAAGTATTCAGAAAAAAAGGAATGGAGTAAAAAAACACTGACTTTGTTATATTTATCAGATTCTGATTCTTCACAAATTTCAGTAATTAAATTTAAATTAATTGAATAACTATCAAACAAATCTCTCATTTTTTTTTTATTAAATGCACTTTTTTTGAGATTACTTTTCATAAAATCCTCAAGGTTTGTATCTCTTGAATAATCTCTTTGAAAAATAAATTGAAAAAAGAAAAGTCGGGAATTTCTGTTTATATTATGCATCTAATAATTGAAAGCATCGCGTTTGCCGATTCAATACCTTTATTCTTTTTATTGGAAGATCTTGCAACAGCTTGAGACATTTTATTAACATTAAGTATTCCATTAGTAATAAATGTATTTTTATTGTGAATGCATAAATCAAGAAGTGATTTAGCTATTGAATTTGACAATACTTCAAAATGGTAGGTCTCCCCCTTAATGATGCAGCCAAATGCTATGAAAAGGTTTATTTGATTCTTTTTTATTTTATAGCTTATTAATTGAGGTATTTCATAAGCACCTGCAACGTAAGATACTGAATAATTTATTTTGTTCTTTTTTAAAATATCTGTTGAGCTCTTTAACATGGGTGTTGTGATTTTTTTGTAATAATCAGCAACTATAATTTCGACGTTTAATTTTTTATTATTTAACATTCTTTATTTGCTCAACACCTTTTACATTTATGCCATATATTGAGAGATCAATCCCTTTATAATTAGAATTTGATAAAATAGTAATAGTATTAATCTTATGATGTTTGATCATTTGCGCTCCCAAACCGTAATATTTAAGCTCTTCGTCCATGTTCAAATTACCAATCCCCTGCAATATAGGATTATTAATCAAAACAACCATTCCTGTACCGTTAAGTTTAATTTTTTCTAGAGAATTTTTGAGGTCATTTGTTTTAGGATTATCTAAATTAAAAATTATATCGTCAAAGCTTTGAATAGGATGCACTCTAGTTAAAATATTTTTATCTTTCTCCATATTGCCCAGATGAAGAGTTGCGTGCTTAGATCCATCAAGAGAGTTTTCAAATAATGTTAAAACAAAACTCTCTGTAATAGGATTATTAAAAGAAAAATCAGAATTTGAAGAAATCTCATTAAGCACTAAATCATTATTAATTCTATAAGCTATTAAATCTCTAATTGTTCCGATCTTAAGATTATACTCTTCTGCAAAGGTCATGAGATCAGGTAATATGGCCATATGACCATCGTCTTTCATAACTTCACATATTACTGCCGATAAGTCTAAATTAGCTAATCGGGATATATCTATCGCAGCTTCCGTATGTCCCGCTCTCGTTAGTACACCGCCGTCCCAACCTATCAAAGGAAACATGTGACCGGGCGATGAGATATCGCCGTCTTTGTAATTAGGGTTGATGGCTGCATGCACAGTGGTATTTCTCTCAAATGCAGATATTCCAGTTGTGATATTTTCACTAGCTTCAATTGATACTGTGAAGGCGGTTGTTTTTTTTCCCCAGTTATTTGGATTCATCAAAGGAAGTTTTAGTTTTTTTACTCTCTCTTCAGTCAAACATAAGCAAATTAAACCTCTACCGTGTTTTGCCATAAAACTAATTGCTTCTGGGGTAGATTTTTGAGCAGGAATAATAAGATCACCCTCATTTTCCCTGTCTTCACTATCAACCAATAAAAACATTTTTCCATTTTTAGCATCTTCGATAATTTCTTCGATTTTGGAAATTTTGATCATTTTTTATGAGAAAGAGCGTATCTTGCTAACATATCAACTTCAATATTTATTAAACTATTTGTTTTTAATTTTGAAAAAGTTGTATTTTCAAAAGTGTGTGGGATAAGCATAAGATCAATTATATTGTCTTTGACTTTATTAATGGTTAAAGAAATTCCATTAAGAGATATCGAGCCTTTTTGTGCAGTAAATTTTCTAAGATTTTTTGGTAATTGAATTTTTATTAACCAACAATTAGAAATTTCTTTAATTGAAATTAATTTACCAATACCATCAACATGTCCAAAAACAAAATGGCCTGAAATTTCATCTCCTAATTTAAGAGAATTTTCAATATTAATAGGCATGCCCTTTGACCAATTATTAGCATTTGTCTTCTCTAAAGTTTCAGGAGAAACATCAACAGTAAATGTATTTTTTTTTGGTATAGAGGTAACAGTCAAACAAATGCCAGAGCAGCAGATAGAAGATCCAATTTTGTAACTCTTAATAGTAGAGGTAATTGCAATTCTTATGAAATTATCTAACTTAACTATGTTTGAAATCTTACCAACATCTTGAATTATACCACTAAACATTATTTTTTTTATAAACTATTATTTTATCATTACCGTAATTATTATTTGAGCGCTCTAATAAACCGTCAAATAAATTTTTATTTATTTTATATTTAGCTCTTGAGGAAACAACATTATTCTTAGACTTTGCTAAAACTATCTCATCGTAACACCCTGCTTTGAAAAAAGTCATAAATGTTGATAGACCACCTTCAACGAGCAAGGATCTTATGTTTGATTTTGAAAGCTTGTCGTAAAGACTTTGCTTCAAGTTATTCTTATCATAATCAATAAATTGAAAATTTTTGTTTTGTATTGGTGACTTTGTATTTTTTTTTATAAATATTAATTTTTTTAAGTGTTTATTAATTCCATTAAGCCTGCAAGTGAGCTGAGGTTGGTCGTCAATAAGCGTATTATATCCAACACCAATAGCATCATGCCTCAATCTTAAATAATGCAAATACTGTTGTGTTTTTTTTGAGGTAATATCAAGAGAATTAAAATCTTTTATATAACCATTTTGAGATATCGCTAATTTGAGGGTTATAAAAGGTTGAGAAGAGATTTTATATTTATAAAAATATTTGTTAAGTTCTTTAAATTTTGATGCTGAATTAGCAATTAAAATTTTAATTTTTTTCTTTTTTAAAAATAAATTTCCTTTGTTGTAAATTTCAGGATTTGGATCAAGAGAGTCAATTACAATTCTTCTTATTCCCGCCTTATAAAGAAGGGTTGAACAAGAATTTAATTTTTTTTTAAAACATGGCTCTAAGCTAATATAAGCAGTTAACTTTCTTCTATCAATTTTTTTTGAAATTTTTTTTAGCGCATTAACCTCTGCATGAGGCCTTCCATTAAGAGAGGTTAATCCGAAACTTATTACTTTTCCATTCACATCTTTATTAAAATCAACTATCAAGCACGCAACAGAAGGATTTTCTTTTGTTAAGCCTAAATGTTTTAAAGAGAGATTTTGAACAGACCGAACGTAACTTAAATCAACACCTGATAACAAAATTATTTCTTATCAATAGAACCTAGAAATTGTTCAAAATCTTTTGCTTCACGAAAATCTCTGTAAACAGAAGCAAAGCGAACAAAAGCAACTTTATCTAATTTAAAAAGACCTTGCATAACCATCTCCCCTATAACACTTGAACTAACTTCATTTTCACCAGTACCCTCTAACTCTCTGACAATTTTAGAAATAAATTTTTCTTTTGTTTCAAAATCAACAGGTCTTTTTCTAAGAGCGAGATCAACAGATTTGGTAATTTTGTCCCTATCGAAAACTGACTTATCACCATTTTTTTTAACAACTAAAAATTCTCTGTATTGAATTCTCTCAAATGTTGTAAATCTCTCTTTACAAGAACCACACACTCTTCTTCTTCTTATAACTGACCCCTCTTCTGTAGGTCTAGAGTCTAATACAGAAGTTTCTTTGTCTTTGTCTTTGCAAAAAGGGCATTTCATTAAGTTTAGTTTTTATAAATTGGAAACCTTTGACATAAGTCATAAACCTCTTTTTTGATAGATTTTTCAAGCATCTCAATATCAGAATTAGAGCTTGAGAGTGTATTAATTACTGTAGAGATACTTTCTCCAATAAATTCAAACTCTTTTTCTTTAAATCCTCTCGTTGTCGCAGCAGGAGACCCTAACCTTATTCCAGAAGTAATTGTTGGAGGGTTTGGATCATTGGAGACACCGTTCTTGTTACAGGTCATGCCGGCTCTTTCAAGACTTTCTTCCGCATCTTTACCTGTTACATTTTTTGATCTTAGATCGACTAAAACCATATGTGAATCTGTACCTTTGGTTACAATGTCAATTCCATTTTTCATTAAAACTTCACTAAGAATTTTTGCGTTAACCTTAACCTGCTTGATGTAATCTTTGAACTCAGGTTTCAAAGCTTCTCCAAAAGCTACAGCCTTAGCTGCAATAACATGCATTAGCGGTCCTCCCTGTAAACCTGGAAATACAGCACTATTAAATTTCTTTCCTAGATCCATATCGTTGGATAAAATCATTCCACCTCTTGGTCCTCTAATTGTTTTATGAGTTGTAGAAGTAACTACATGACCATACGGTAAAGGATCTGGATATTCTTCAGCTGCGACTAAACCTGAGTAATGGGCCATGTCTACAAGCAAGTATGCCTCCACTTTATCAGCAATTTCTCTGAATTTTTTAAAGTCAATATTTCTTGGATATGCTGAACCACCTGCAATGATCATCTTAGGTTTGCATTCAATAGCTAGTTTTTCTAAAGAATCATAATCAATAAGAGATGTATTTGGATCGATTCCATATTGAACAGCATTAAAATATTTACCAGACTGGTTAGGTCTTGACCCGTGAGTTAAATGACCGCCAGCATCAAGAGACATACCTAAAATAGTATCGCCTGGTTTTAGTAAAGCTAGAAATACTGCCTGATTAGCTTGCGCACCTGAGTGAGGTTGAACATTAGCATAGTTACATTTATATAGTTTTTTTAATCTTTCTATTGCAAGATTTTCAGCAATATCATGAAATTCACAGCCACCGTAATAACGCTTCCCCGGATAACCTTCAGCATATTTATTAGTCATTATAGATCCTTGAGCTTCTAAAACAGCATTTGAAACTATATTTTCAGACGCAATCAATTCTATTTGATCACTTTGTCTTTCAATCTCATTTTTAATTGTACTAAAAAGCTCGTTGTCAGCTTTTTCTAATGTGTTCGAAAAAAAACCTTTATGTTGTGTCATATCTTTTTTATTCTCCTCAAGTGTCTACCCGCCTCAAAAGCGGTATTAAAATAGGCGTTTAACATAGCAAATATATTCTTTTTTACAAAACCTCTTCCTGATAGGCAAATAACGTTGGAGTCGTTGTGTTTCCTAGTCATTTTTGCATCAGACACTGTGCTACACAAAGAAGCTCTAATATGTTTGAATCTATTTGCTGAGATTGATACGCCAATTCCGCTACCACAGATTAAAATTCCAAAATTATCTTTTTTAATTTTTTTACACAATTTTTGAGCAAAAAGAGGATAATCAACAGATTTTTCAGAATGAGTACCTAAATCTTTTACATTAAATTGAGGTTTACCTTTAAAAAATGACTCTAGGATCTTAGTTTTTAACTTAAAGCCAGCATGGTCTGAGGCAATGAGTATTTCAATTTGATTTTTCATATATTTGATTCCTACTAAGAGGTATCTTTATATTAAGGTTTTGTAAAACTCTCTCAATGATTTTCCCAAGAAAATTGAAAAAGGTTAACTGAAATTCTATATCTTGATCTAATAAATTAAATAGAACTGTCAAATCTTGGTCTTTGTAATTTTCAATTGGTAAAATTTTACTGATTATTGAATATGATAGGTTAGGCTCATAACCAGAAGATTTTAATATATTGAGCTCTAAAATAAAAAAACTGATCATATAATCTTTTCTATCATTTAAATTATTTACTAACTCTTCATAAGCATCAATAACTAATGAATTATTATCTTCAATAAAAAGTAATCGGTCTATCATGTAACACACATAATCGATTAGTTTTAATTGATGTTTGTTATAAAGAAACCTATTATGACTTAATTGAACTTCTGATAATTTACAAATATTATCCTTAATACTAAATTCAAAATTATTTATTGAGCCTACAATAATACTAGATCTTTTTTTTTTAGATTTACCACCAAAAACGATTAGGGATTTTTTACCATGATCTTGGGTATAGATATTGATCATTAAGTGATTGTCTTTGTATGGCTGTACTTTTGTAATCAGGCCTCTAGTTTTAATCATCAATTTTAATTAATTTAATTAAATTCTTAGCAGCTTTTATTTCAGCATTTTGCTTAGAATAACCATTACCAAATGCTTCTAAATCTTGAATAGTTGCACTAATTTTGAACATAGGTTTGTGAGGGTCTCCAGATTTAGAAATAGTTTTATAAATGGGAATTTTTTTAAATAATCTTTGACATGTTTCTTGCAAAAGAGTTTTTGGATCTTTTTCGGGTAAAGTATCTAATAATTCAGACCAAATTTCATATATAAATTTTTTCGAAAAACTTAAACCTTTGTTTAAATAAACAAAACCTATGATTGATTCTAAGGCATCAGCATAGACAAAATTTTTATTTATTGAATTATCTAAATGATGAGAGAGTAAGGTTTCAAAATTATTTTCTTTAAATAACATAGAAAGTGTTTTGTTACTTATTAAAAAATTCATCCTTCTAGACATGTTATACAAAGTATCATTTGTATAATTAGCAACTAAATACTCTGAAAGAGCTAGACTTAAGACTCTATCTCCTAAAAATTCAAATTTTTGAAATTTACTTTCTTTGCTTGTTTTTAAGTTAAAACTATCGTGCTCTAAACATTCTTCATATCCTTGAATAGACTTTAATTTTTCTAAATTTTTATTTTTAGTCAAATTAATTATATGATTTTTTTAAAAAATCTTTCATATCTCAGATGATTAAAAATAGAATATATTTTAATGAGTTTAAATTGGGTATCAATTGACAAGAAGATAAATCTAACTTTACCAATAATATTTTCTTTAGGTACGAACCCAACGGTATTCCTTGTGTCCCTACTATCTGAAGAATTATCTCTGTTATCACCCATGAAAAAATAATGACCATTAGGAACTAGGAATTCATTTGTATTATCTAGCATTGAATTATTAGATAAGTTTAAAATTTCATAGTTTCTGTTAGTATTATTTTCTTGCAATCTAATAATGTCTGCATTGTATTGATCATCGAAAAATGGTTCCATTAGTTTTTGTGAATACATTTTAAATACATTATCACCTTTTTTTTTCACATAGATCATACCTTCAGAAATTTTTATTGTTTCACCTGGCATTGCAACTAACCGCTTCACATAATTAATACTTTCTTTGGTTGGGAGTTTAAAAACAATAATATCTCCTCTTTTAGGAGATTTTTCTAATAACTTTCCATCAAAAAGAGGTAACCCGAAAGGAAAAGAATATCTCGAATAACCATAATCCCACTTTGACACGAAAAGAAAATCACCAACTAGTAAATTTGGTTTCATGGATCCAGAGGGTATTTTAAATGGCTCGACAATAAATGATCTTATAAATCCTGCAATAATCAATGCCCAAAATAAAGCCTTTAAATTACTTATGATAGATTTTTTAAATTTGCTCAATGATTACTGAAGATATAGATAATGATTTAGTGTCACTTATACTTAGATGAATAGCATAATTAGGATATTTTTCTATCACATATTCATGTAACTCATCTCTTAGTGTGATTATTGGTTTTCCCAAATGATTTCGCCTTATCATAATTGCATTTGGATAAGATGGGTATCTAAAGCCCAACCCTAAGGCTTTTGAAAAAGCCTCTTTGGCAGAAAAATTATTAGATAAGGATACGACGTTATTCTCATTAATTTCATCATAGAGAAAATATTTAGCAATTAGTTTATTTTGATATTTATTAAAAAGATTATTAAAACGATCTTTCTCTAGAATGTCTACCCCATGTCCAACAATCATTGTGTTATTTTTTTTAGTTTTTTTAGAACCTTATCAAAAGATTCAAAGATAGATTCAAAAATTACAAAATGACCAATGTGTAAGGCATTAATTAGATTTTTATTTGGTAAATATTGAATATTATTAAAATTCAGCCCGTGACCTGCGTTAACAATTAAATTTTGGCTATAAGCAAAATGAACTGCTTTTGAAATTTTTAGAATAATTTTTTTAGAAATAATTTTATTCTCAAGAGAGCCAGTATGAATTTCAACTGTATCAAATTTGTATTTCTTAGCTAAAAGAATTTGTTCTTTATTAGGGTCAATAAAAGCACTTAAAGAGATATTTTGCTTGGTACAAAATTGTGTCAAAGATTTCAATAAATTTTTAGATATTTTATTAATGTCAATACCCCCTTCTGTTGTAATCTCTTTTCTTTTTTCAGGCACAAGGCAAATGTATGAAGGTTTAATTTTTTTTGCAATATTAATCATTTCTTTAGTAAGTGCCATTTCAAGATTTATGGGTATTTTAGAATTTTTTTTCAGAGCTATTAAGTCTTTATCTTTAATATGCCTCCTATCTTCTCTTAAATGAACGGTAAGAATATTGACTTTATTTTTTGCGCAAATGTTAGCAGCTCTTATGAGAGAATTTGAATCGTTGTAACCTCTAGCATTTCTAATAGTAGCTATATGATCAATATTAACTCCTAGTTTCATAATTAAAATTTTATTTTCTGTCTTTTCACTTTATCTACTTCTGATAATGTTTTCATTTCAGAAATAAGAAAGTTGAGTTTATCTGTATCTGCAACACCCAAATCTATTAAAAATGTGTATGCTTTTTTTGATCTATCTGCAATTCTTATGTTTTCGATATTAATTGAATGAGAATCAAAAATAGAAGTAATACTTGCTAATGCGCCAGGTTTATTTTTAATAATAATTTCAATCCTTGAAAGAAATTTTAGATCTTTTTTTTCTGATCCCCAATTAGCATTATAAAAATTATCCTTATGATAATAACTGAGACTGTCACATATAGAGTTATGAATAATCAAACCTCTACCATGAGAAATAACTGAAATAATATCATCTCCATTAATAGGGGAGCAGCACGTCGCTAAATTTACAGCTATACCAATTTCATATTGATTTACGTTAATTGGGGGGAATTGTGGTTTAAAAGTCACAATACTATTTGCATAAGTAGCTAAGGTTTTATCAGTATTACTAAATAATTCATTAATGGCTTTCTTTGAAAGAAACCCTCTCCCAATAGATTCATATAGTTTATTTAAACTATTAAGTTCACTATTCTTAATTATGTTAGATTTAGTAGTTTCATTTATTTCAATTTTTTTTACTAAGCAAATATTTGTTAAAATATTTAATCCCAATTTCTCAAACTCTTTTCTTCGTTGTGATTTAAAAAAATGTCTTATTTTTTCTCTGACTTTATCTTTTTTTACAAATCTGATCCAAAGGGGGGATATAACTTTGTTTTTATTAAGTATGATTTCAACTTGATCACCGTTGTTTAGAATAGTTTTTAAGGGAATTTCTATACCATTAATTTTTGCACCGGCACACCTATCGCCAATATCGGTATGAACTGTATATGCAAAGTCTACAGGAGTAGATCCATTAGGAAGAGTATACAAATCACCTTTTGGGGAAAAAACATATATTTGCTCTTCAAAAAACTGATTTGAAGTTTTATTGATTAAATAATCTTCTTTATTATTCTCTTCAATATAATTGACTGTATCTCGAAGCCATTTGTATAAGTTTTCATCATTATTGTACGACTGATTAATATATTTATATTTCCAATGTGCAGCAACACCGTTTTCAGCAATCATATGCATTGCTTTAGATCTAATTTGAATTTCAAATACTTTATTTTCAAAAAATATATCTGTATGAATAGATCTATATCCATTTGGTTTTGGACTTGAAATATAATCTTTAAAACGTCCAATTTTTGCTGCAAAATTTCTGTGAATAATGCCAAGAATTTTATAACAGTCCCTAGTATTGCTAGTAATAATTCTAATGGCAGCTACATCGGATATAGTTGATAATTCAGCCTGCTTTTTATTGAGTTTTTTCCAAATCGAATATGGGCTTTTTTTTCTATATAAAATTTCAGCATTAAGGTTGTTTTTTAAAATTCTTGAAGAAGCAATTTCTTTAAGATTACTAAATGATATTTCTAAATCTTCATAGGTGTTATTAATTTTGTCATTGATACGATTATAGATATCAGGATGCAAGTTTTTAAAAGAAATATCTTCTAGGATGATTTTCCAATTCTCTAATCCAAGCCTCTGGGCCAAAGGTGCATAAATTAAGAGAGTTTCATTACTAACACGTTTTCTTTTTTCAATATTTTTAATAAAATGAATTGTTTTAATATTATGTAATCTATCTGCTAGTTTAATAATCAGAACTCTAATATCTTTAGCGGTAGAAATTAATAACTTACGAAAATTTTCTGCATCCTTTTCTGATTTTGTAATTTTTTTTTCTTCTAAAAAATTAATTTTTGTTAAGCCATCGACGAGTTCAGATATAGAGTCTCCAAAAATATCTTTCAGCTCTTTTTTTTCAATATCACTATCTTCGATTACATCATGGAGTAATCCAGCAATAATAGACTCCGTATCTAATTTTAATTCTATTAAAGACTTACAAACTTCAAATGGATGGGTTATGTAAGGATCTCCTGATGCTCTAAACTGTTTATCATGTGCTTTTTCTGCAACATGAATCGCTTTGATAAATAATTCCTCATCAAAGTTCTTATCATTCCTAGTAAGAGCTTCTTTAAACTTTGGAAAATTTTCTACAAAAGAGCTAGATGCAAACATCAGCTATTATGATAAACTAAAATGGAGTTTTAATCTTCAAGAAGATGATCTTCGTTCTCTTCTTCTTTTTCCTGAATTAACTGATAGCTTTTTATTATATCTTCTTGAATTGCAGCCACTTCAACTTTTTCTTCTGCAATTTCACGTAATGCGACTACTGTACTTTTGTCATTATCAATAGACACATATGCTTCATTTCCAGAATTCAATACTTTTGCTCTGTGGGATGCTAATAATACTAGATCAAAAAGACTATCAACGTTTTTGGTACAATCTTCTACTGTTACTCTTGCCATGAGAATTTTATATTCAAAAGATACCTAGATTACAACTAAAAAGTTATTTAGCTAAAACTCTTTGTTTTTTCCTATTCCAATCTCGTTCTTTAATTGATTCCCTTTTATCATATTTCTTTTTACCAATACCTACACCAAATTTCATTTTAGCTAGGCCTTTTTCATTAAAAAATATCTCCATAGGGACTGCTGTATAACCCTTGGTTGTTAATAATCCAAGAATTTTTCTAATTTCCCTCTTACTCAGAAGGAGTTTTGTATGAGTTTTTGTTTTTTTTGAGTCAAAATTTTTTTTTGAAGTTATAATCTCCAAATTATTTGCATAAATCTCACCTTTAATTTCACTGATGTAACTAGACTGAATGGAGGCCCTTCCCGCTCTTAGAGGTTTAACTTCATTGCTTTGCAGGACAATTCCTGCAATATAAATCTCTTTTAAATCGTAATCAAACTTTGCTCTACGATTGAGAATTGACAAGATATTTAAATGTACTTTAAAATTTTAAGTACTTGTTTAATGTCTTTTTTTGTTTTTGTACTTTATGCAATTAAAGGCGCTCTAACTTCTTCTGTGCAAAAACCCATTAAAGATAAAGCATATTTAGTTGGAGTTGGATTTGGTTCTTGAAAAAGGACTTTACTTAAAGGTGCAAGTTGTAAATTTATTTTATCAAATTTTTTCCATTGTTTTTGATTCCAAGATTTATGTAATTCAGAAGTTAATTTTGGAGCCACATTACCGGCTACAGTAATACAACCGTGACCGCCTTGGGCTAAAAATCCAGCAATAGTTCCATCTTCTCCGGAAAGATAATTGAAATCTTTTTTCATAAAAGTTCTCATTAATAATGGTCTAGAAATATCATTAGAGGCATCTTTGATTGCAACAATATTTGAAATCTTATTTAATTCCTTGAAGCTATCAAGTGAAAGATCAACTATGGATCTACCTGGTATATTATAAATGATTTGTTTTAAGGGAGTTGATTTGGCAATGATTTTAAAATGATTAATTAATCCTTGTTGATTTGGCTTGTTATAATATGGAGTGACAGCTAAACCATAATCAGCTCCTGCTTTAAATGCGTGTTTGGTAAATTCAATTGCTTCTTGGGTTGAGTTTGAACCAGTACCTGCAATTACAGGTACTCTTTTTTTTACAATTTTAATTGCATACTCAATCAACTTCATATGCTCATCATGAGTAAGGGTTGGTGACTCCCCAGTTGTGCCACAAACAGTGACGCCAGAAATTCCATTTTTAATCTGCCAATTTAATAATTTTGAAAAATCGTCATAATCGACCTCACCTTTTCTGAAGGGTGTGATTATTGCTGGTATAGATCCTTTTAACATTTTTTTTTTGGCGGACAGAGAGGGATTCGAACCCTCGGTACCTCTTACGAAGTACGACGGATTAGCAATCCGTTGGTTTCAGCCACTCACCCATCTGTCCTTAATACTTAATTAGCTATTATATAAGTAGTATTTTTTATATTTAGAGTAAATGAATAAAAAGCTATTTATTCAATTTTTTTAATAAAAGTTCATTAATTACTTTAGGATTACCTTTTCCTTTGGTTGCTTTTAAACATTTTCCAACAAAATAACCTAAAACTCTATCAGAACCACTCTGAAATTTCATAATATTATCTTCTTCGTCTTTTAAGGCGTCATCAACAATTTTTTCTAATTCGTCATTATCTGAGACTTGCTCAAGACCAAGTTCTTTTACCAATTGAGAAGGCTCTTTGTTATTTTGAAGAACTTCTACTAAAATATCCTTAGCAACCTTACTAGAAATAGTGCCGCTCTCAATCATTTCTAATAATTGAATGATTTTATTAGAGCTATTATCAATATCTTTAATTTGTAAATTTTTTTCTTTGATAAAAGAGAAGATATCCCCTACTAACCAGGAGGCGGCGAGTTTAGGCTTAATGGATTTAGAAGAGATTAAGTTTTCAAAAAAGTAAGCATATGATTTTTCTGAGATAATAATTTTAGCTACATCTTTTTCTAACTTAAAATCATTTATATACTTATTTAATTTTTGTTGAGGGAGTTCTCCAATTGTTGGTCTAACTTTTTCAATCTGCTCCTCAGTGAGATGGACAGGTAGCAAATCTGGATCAGGAAAATATCTATAGTCATGAGCAAATTCTTTACTTCTCATAGGTCTTGTTTCTCCAGTAGAAGTATCAAATAAAAGAGTATTTTGCTCAATTTTTCCACCAGACTCCAAAACTTCAATTTGTCTTTTAGACTCATAATCAATTGCCTGTCTAATAAATTTAAAAGAATTCATATTTTTGATTTCACATCGCGTTCCCAATTCTTCATTTGGTTTTTTTACAGATAAATTTACGTCTACCCTCAATGAACCTTCCTGCATATTTCCGTCACAAACATCAATATACATTAGTATTTGCCTTAGTGAGCTTATATAATTAATTACTTCGTCTGCAGAATTAAAATCAGGATAAGAAACAATTTCCAATAATGGTGTTCCCACCCTATTAAGATCGATAAAACTATATTTAGGATCGATATCGTGAATGCTCTTTCCGGCATCTTGCTCGAGATGTGCTCTTTCAATACGGATTTTTTTTAAAACATTATCATTTTCAATTTCAATATGACCTTCAGATAATATAGGAAATTCAAATTGACTAATTTGATAACCTTGTGGCAAGTCTGCATAAAAGTAATTTTTTCTCTCAAAAACTGAGTAAGGATTTATTTGAAAATTCAAAGCAAAACCTGTTTTAATTGCTTTTTCGATACAGCCAAAATTCATAACTGGTAGCATTCCTGGCATTCCAGCGTCAATAAAATTTACATTGCTATTGGGATCTGAACCAAATTGATTTGGTGAGGATGAGAATAATTTAGACTCTGTTTTTAATTGAGCATGAACCTCTAAACCCATAACCAATTCCCAATTATTATCCATTAAAAACAAATTCTTTCTCTAAGAGGGATGCTATTTGTAGTAAATTCTTCTCCTGAAAATAATTACCAATTAATTGAATCCCTAAAGGGAGATTGTTTTTACTCAAACCAGAAGGTAATGAGATTGCCGGTAGTCCTGCTAAACTTGTAGGAACAGTAAAAATATCATTCATATACATTGCAATTGGGTCCAATTTTTCTCCAATTTTAAAAGCTTCATTTGGGGTAGTTGGAGTTAAAATAAAATCAACATCTTTTAAGACTCTTTGAAAATCATCTTTAATAAGTCTTCTTACTCTTTGAGCCTTACGGTAGTAGGCATCGTAATAACCTGCAGATAGCACATAAGTTCCTATTAAAATTCTTCTGATAACTTCTTCTCCGAAACCTTCTGACCTTGAATTAACATAAATCTCTTCCAAAGAGTCACCTTTACCGCGATAACCGTATCTAATTCCATCATATCTAGCTAAATTTGAAGAAGCTTCTGCGGGAGCAATAATATAATAAGTAGATAATGCAAAATCTGTTGTTGTGAATTCTACATCTACAAAATTAATATTTAAATTAGTAAGATGTTTCTTAGTATTTTCAATTTGTTCAATAATCTCCGAACTAACATCTTTTAAATAATCACTTGGGATACCAATAGTAATTGGACGATCAAAGCTTCTACCTATACCTCCTAAAAAATTATCTCTTTTATGATTTGAGGAGGTAGAGTCGTTAGAGTCATAACTACTCACCGAATTTAATAAGTAAGCGGCATCTTCAACTGTGTTTGTAATTGGACCAGCCTGATCTAAGCTAGAAGCAAATGCAACTACACCCCATCTTGAACATGAGCCGAATGTGGGCTTCAATCCTACTACGCCACATAAACTAGCTGGCTGACGGATTGACCCTCCAGTATCAGTTCCAATTGAAGCAACACAAATTTTTTCTGCCACAGCAGATGCAGATCCACCTGAAGAACCACCAGGAACCAAATGATCATTAATTTGGTTTTTATTTTTCCATGGATTAATAACAGGT
This sequence comes from Alphaproteobacteria bacterium, assembly GCA_029246865.1. Classification (GTDB taxonomy): domain Bacteria; phylum Pseudomonadota; class Alphaproteobacteria; order HIMB59; family HIMB59; genus HIMB59. The sequence goes on along the minus strand of JAQWMI010000017.1, from coordinate 39,156 downwards.
CCATAAAAACTTGTTTCATTTGAAGAGCCCATAGCAAATTCATCACAATTATTTTTACCTAAAAAAATTGATCCATCATTTAAAAGATTTTGAGTTACACGAGATTCATATTGAGGAATGAATTTTTCTAAAATTTTCGATGATGCTGTGGTGGGAATACCTTTAGTGCAAAATAAATCTTTAATGCCAAGAGGAATACCATCTAGAGGCAGATCTTTTTTTTCATTGTACCTTGACTGTGAATTAATAATATTTTGTTTATTATACTCAGGTTCTAGTAGTTGATTAAAACTATTGAGCTCTGATTTTTTGGCTTTATTATAATATTCATCATAAAGTTCTTGAACGCTAATTTTTTTATTAGATAGCTGGTCTTTAATTTCTTTAATTGTAGTCAAGTCTCACTCAACAACTTTCGGGACTCTAAAGAAATTTTGAGCCTTTTCAGGAGCGTTTGATAAAATTTCTTCAGTAGAATTTTTTTTTAAAACCTCATCATTTCTCATATTCTGATTTTTTTCGGTAATATTATGAAGTGGCTTTACACCTTCAGTATCTATTTTTTTTAAATTATCTACCCATTCTATGATCTCACTAAGAGATTTTTCATATAATGCAGCTTTATCATCATTTAATGCAAGCTTTGCTAGATAAGATACTTTTTTAATATTAATATCAGACATAAATATGGTGGTAGATAATATATCAGAATTTTTAATTAACAATACGTATAGGTCAAAATTTCTAGCAATAGATTTTGGTTTAAAAAACTTAGGACTAGCCATAAGCGATCAAACCAACTTAATTGCTATTCCTTTTAAAACACTGAGTGAAAGACAGTTATTGAATGAAATTATTGAAATTGTCGAGTCAAATAATATATATGGAATAATTATAGGAAAACCTTATAACCTAGATGGGTCAGACTCAAAAATGATAGTTAATGTTAACCTTTTCATCGAAAGGATACTAAGAGTTCAAAATTTTCCTATTTACCTCATTGATGAAAGATTAAGCAGTAAACAGTACAAAACTAGTACTAAGACTAGTAAAAAAGGAGTTCATGAAAAAAGTGCTTGTTTAATCTTAGATGATTTCTTAGCTTTGTATCATAATTATAAAAATGATTAAAAAAATAACCTCCATAGATGATTTAAGTATAAAAGAGATTAATAAAATAGCTGATGATGCCATTAAGTTTTCATTAAATAAAAAAAAGACTAAAAAATCAAAAGTTAGAAATATCTTTAACCTTTTTTTAGAACCTTCGACAAGAACGACAGTTAGTTTTGAATTAGCTGCAAAGAAAATTGGACATAATATAATAAATATAAATTTTGATAAAAGCTCTCTTTCTAAAGGTGAGACTTTTAAAGATACAATGGCAACTTTAGTAAGTATGAATCCCGATGCACTTATTATAAGAGATCAGAGTGAGTTTTCTCCAAGAGATATTTATAATAATCATAAAATCTCAGTCATTAACGCGGGAGACGGGAAAAATGAACATCCTACTCAATCTTTACTAGATTACGCTATTTTGAAGAAAAAATTTGGCAATAAAAAAATTACTATTGGTATTTGTGGAGATATTAAACACAGTAGAGTTGCTCACTCCAATATAAAATTATTTACTAAACTTAATTACAATATCGAAATAATTGCACCTAATTATTTTTTAGATAAAAACAATCTTTTAAAAATAAATAAAAATATTAAATATCGCAATAGCTTAAATAATATAGATAACTTAGATGTAATTATGATGTTGCGAATACAAAAAGAAAGAATTAATAAAAATTTAAAGTCATCTGTTGCAAGTTTTAAGAATAAATATTGCTTAAATATGAAGCATTTAAAATCCAAGCCTTTTCTTATGCATCCAGGTCCTGTTAATAGAAATATTGAAATCAGTGATGACGTTTTAGATACCTACAAGCGATCCTTAATACTAGATCAAGTGGAAATGGGTGTTTATACAAGAATGGCCTGCCTAGAATATTTATTCTAAAGTTAATTTTTTATGGAATATATATATTTATCTTTTGCTTACCTTGTTGGCTCCATTCCTTTTGGTTTAATTGTAACAAAAATTTTAACTGGAAAAAATATTACCAAAGAGGGATCAGGTAATATTGGGGCCACAAATGTCTTTAGAATAGTTTCAAAAAAGATAGGCGCTATGGTATTGCTGCTAGATGCCTTAAAGCCTGTGGTGGCCTTAATATTGATAAATAACTATGACCATACTTTTTTTAATAACTATAAGGTTGCTATAGTTTTCTTTGCAGTAATTGGACATATTTATCCGGTATGGTTAAAATTTAAGGGCGGAAAAGGTGTAGCCACTCTCTTTGGAGGTTTTTTATTTATAAGTCCTTTTCCTGCAATTTTGTCAATAATGACTTGGCTTTTGATAGTAAAAATTACGAAACTTTCATCTCTAGGAGCACTTGTTTCAATATTTATTTTGACAATAGCAAATTTTATTTTTATAGATGGTGGCTTAAATAAGTCACTAATATTGATACTTATGATAGTTATTTATTATAAACATAAAGATAACATCAAAAGATTAATCAATAAAAGTGAAAATAAAATTGATTTATAATGAACCTTTTAATTGTTGAATCTCCAGCCAAAGCAAAAACCATAAATAAATATCTAGGTGATCAATTTGAAGTGATAGCTACCGTTGGTCATTTTAGAGATCTAGCAAAAAAAAATGGAGTTGTTATATCGGAAGATCAAAAAGATGTAATACTAAACTGGGAAACTACTTCTGCAGGTGAGAAGCTTTTGGATAATATAAGAAAAAAAGCAATTAATTACGAAACTATATATTTAGCTACCGATCCAGATAGAGAAGGAGAAGCTATTACTTGGCACCTAGTTAATTCTTTAGAAAAAGATGTGGACTCAAAAAAATTTAAAAGAATTACCTTTAATGAAATCACTAAGAAGGCAGTTTTATTGAGTTTTGAAAAAGCACGTTCAGTTGATCAGGATTTAGTTTCAGCCTATATGGCTAGAAGGAGCTTAGATTATTTAGCTGGTTACAACTTATCTCCAGTATTATGGAGGAAGATGCCAGGAAGTAGATCCGCTGGTCGTGTTCAATCTGTTGCAGTAAGACTAATTTATGAAAAAGAAATTGAAATTGAAAGCTTCGAGCCTGATAGATTTTTTAAAATATTAATTAATGGAAAAATTAATGATCAAATTATTGAAACATCAATTAATGAGTATGAAGGATCTAAAGTTGATAAGATGTTTTTCAATGACGAAGAAAAAGCTGAGTCTGCTGTATCTAAAATTAAAAATCATTCTTATTCCATTAAGGCAATAGATGAGAGAAATATCTCAAGGAAACCAAAAGCCCCCTTTAATACCTCTATGCTTCAACAAACCGCAAATAGTCAAATAAATTTTAGTGCTAGTCAAACTATGACTGTTGCTCAAGGTTTATATATGGGCGTGGACATTGGATTAGAAACAATTGCTCTAATTACATATATGAGAACTGACAGCATCTCATTATCAAACGACACCTTATCAATTCTTCGAGATAAAATAAAAAGTGAATATGGTGAAGAGTATGTTCCTAAAGATCCGATTATATATAAGACAAAGAAAAAAAATGCTCAAGAGGCACATGAAGCTATTAGACCAACAGATATCAATATTCATCCTGAATCTATTAAGGATAGTCTCACAGAAGAACAATTTAAGCTTTATAATTTAATTTGGAGGAGAACAATATCCTCTCAAATGGTAAATGCAGAAACAAAACTATCAACAATAAGAATTGCGAATGAGAATAATTCTGTTCTTCTTAAAGCTACAATTGGAAAGCTCATTTTTGATGGATATAAAAAAGCTTATAATATTCAAGATGACGAAGAAGAAACCTTTTTATTATTAGACTCCGTCAAAATTGGAGATGAATTTAAAATTGACTCTGTTGAGTCCGTTGAATCTTTTACATCACCACCTTCAAGATACACAGACGCTAGTCTTGTTAAGAAATTAGAAGAACTAGATATTGGAAGACCATCTACTTATGCCTCAATTCTTCAGACAATAGTAAACAGAGGTTATGTTTTAAAAAATGGTAAGGCATTTTTACTTAATGATAGAGGAAGAGTTGTGAATGTATTTTTGTGTAACTATTTCAAAAAATTCTTAGAGTATAAATTTACTGCAGATTTAGAAAATCAACTTGATGATGTTGCAATAAGTAATGCCGAATGGAAAACAATTGTTCTTAATTTCTGGAAAGATTTTGAGTTTTACATTAATGAAGTTATGGGTAAAGCTAATAGAGAAGTCTATGATGTAATTAATGACGAACTTTCGCCTGTGATTTTTAAAAAGCTAAGTGGAGAAATTGATATTAAGTGTTCTTCATGGGCAAACACTAAAGATTGTGGTGGTAGTTTAGGTGTGAAAGTTGGAAAAATGGGTGGGTTTATTGGTTGCTCCAACTATCCTGATTGTAAATATACAGTTTCTATTGGCGCCTTCATAAAGGAAATTAATCCTAAAAACAGAGAAGGAGACGATATCGTCGTATTTCCAAGAGTTCTAGGTAAAGACGCCGATACTAATAGAGAGATCGCTGTTCATTTAGGACCCTATGGGTATTATTTACAATTAGGCACTGATCAGGATGAAGAAAAACCTAAAAGAGTTACTTTAACAAAAAATTATGATGCAATTAATATCGGGATGAATATTGCAAGCCAATTAATTAAACTTCCAAAGACTCTTGGATTTTACCCTGATAGTGAAGATGAAATTATTGCAAATATTGGTGCTTATGGCCCATATGTAAAATATAAAGATATTTTTGCTTCACTTGGAAGAAAATTTGATGTTTTAGATATAGGATTAAGAGAAGCTATAGAATTAATTAATATTAAAAAAAATAGACCTACAAATAAAGTAAGGGAAATTGGTGTATTAAAAAGAAGAAAACAGAAGGCAAATCTTTATAAAGGAAAAACTGGAAAATATTATTTTAAGATTGGTATTATGAATTATAAAATTCCAGCAGAAATTGATGGAGAAAATATTACTATTAAAGATGTTGAGGCAATACTTAAAGCTTCTCGATAATTTTTTTCAGACCTAATTCTTTTAGGTTTTTTTCATCAACTTTTACGGGCGCATTCATCATTAAATCTTGAGCTTTTTGATTAAAAGGAAAAGCTATCACTTCTCTGATATTTTCATTATCAGATAAAAGCATTAATATTCTATCCAGACCAGGTGCGCAGCCCCCATGAGGTGGCACTCCGTAATGAAAAGCTTCATAAAGTGCACTAAACTTTGTTTTAATATCTTCTTCATTATATCCAGCAATTTGAAATGCTTTTTTCATAATTTCAGGTTGGTGATTTCTAATTGCTCCCGATGAAAGTTCAATCCCATTGCAGACAATATCATATTGGTAAGCTAAGACATCTAAGGGGTCTTTGGTTAAAAGTGCATCCATTCCTCCTTGAGGCATAGAAAATGGATTATGGCTAAAATCTATTTCTCCTGTTGTAGAATTTTTTTCAAACATTGGATAGTCAATAACCCAACAAAATTGATAATCATTTTTATCTAATAGGTCTAAATCAACACCAAGTTTTTGTATAACTTTCGAGGAAAAATCATATGATTCTAATGGCTGATCACAAATAAATAATAGTCCGTCCTCTTGATTAAAATCAAGATCATGAAGCATTGATTTCAATACATCCGGATTAAAATTTTTAGCAAGTGGTCCTTTTGCTTCTTTATTTTCAAAATTAATATAACCAAGACCTTTTTTTCCCTCATCAATAGCCCATTTGTTTAAATTATCAAAAAAACTCCTTGGTTTACCTTGAGAACCTTGAGCTTGAATGCAATTAACAATTGCGCCTTTATTATCTATTAAGTCTTGGAATATTTTAAGACCAGAATTTTTGAAATAATCTGTAACATTTTTTAAACGAAGAGGGTTTCTTAAATCGGGCTTATCACAACCAAACTCCGTAAGACATTCATTAAACGAAAATGTTGGAAAAGGTAAATTATTAATTTTTTTTCCTTCAAGTTTGAATTTATCAAAAATTTCAAATAATAAGTTACTGATAATTTCAAGGACCTCATCTTGAGTCGCAAAACTCATTTCCATATCAATTTGGTAAAATTCACCAGGTGAACGATCCGCCCTACTGTCTTCATCTCTAAAGCATGGGGCTATTTGAAAATATCGATCAATACCTGAAGCCATAAATAGTTGTTTAAATTGCTGTGGCGCTTGGGGTAGTGCATAAAAACTTCCCTTGTGAATTCTTGAAGGAACGAGATAGTCTCTAGCCCCTTCTGGAGAAGGGGCAGTTAGTATTGGTGTAGCTAACTCTGTAAAATTATTTTGCTTCATAAAAGATCTAACAAAATCCACAACGTTAGATCTGAGTAAAATATTTTTAGCAATTTTAGGCCTTCTTAAGTCTAAATACCTGTACTTTAAACGAACTTCTTCACCATAATCTTTTTCAGAATTTACCTCAAGAGGAAGAGTTCTTACGCATTTACTTAAGTATTCAAAACTTTCAATTTTTAATTCAACTTCACCAGTATCTAAATTTTTATTAATTGTATCTTGAGTTCTATCAGAAATTAACCCTTCTAACATTATCACATCCTCATTTTTTAAATTGGATAATTCAGTGAAAATATCAGAACTATTATCAACGACACATTGAAGTAGTGATGTTGAATCTCTGAGATCTATAAAAAGTAGATTGCCATGGTCCCTAACTCTATTTACCCAACCACTTACTTTAACTTTAGAAGAAGTAAGGGTTTTGTTTACTTTATTTAAATAGTAATCTCTATATTGCATTGTAAAAATCTTTAATAAGTTTCAAATTAATATTATGGTTATTGTTATAAAGCAAATGATTTATATCATTAGCACAATTATAAATTCCCAAATAGGTACGATTTATATATTTAGGTAATTCAACAATGATAGTTTCATTGATAGTTATTGAATTTATCTTTAAAAATTTTTTTAATAAATTTATTGTTAATTGATCATCTGGTTCATTAAGATTAAACTTATTAAATAAAGATAATCTAGAATCTAGATCTAGCAAACCTGTAGGTTTTTGACTGTGATCAAATTCACTAAATATATACAGAGTGTAATTATGGGTAATAATATTTTGAACAAAATGAAATAATAATTCAGTATTAAATTTTGAGAGATTTTGATCAATAAAATAAAATTTTTTATCTATTGAAAATAATAAATCACTTTGATCAGATATAATTTGAGCTTTATGAATTTTTGCATATTTGTTGACTAAGGTTGACTTACCAGATTTGCTAGAACCGGTAATGTAGGATAATTGACAAGTTAGATTTTCTAATAAATATAATACATCTTCATTTTCATGAGAAATAACTATCTCATCATTTTTAACTGAATTAAAATCGAAAAAATTTTGGGTCACTGAAGACCTAGAAGAAAATTAATTTCATCGTTGGAGTAAAAATGATTAATATTTAATAATATATTCTGATCTTTATATGAAATAATATCAGGATAATCATTGATAATTTGAGTTAAATTTGAATAATCTTTATATCTAATCTGATATTCTCTTTGATAAGGCGAAGAAATGGAAAGTAAATTAATCCATAAATCCTTTAATGTATTTTCATTTATAGTTGTAACTTCCTTAAGCCTGAAGCTTATATTTGAATTGGAAATATAAATGTAATGTTTATCCTTAGAAGTAATTACATTAAATGTGGGGCAATTATTTTCAGACTCATTAACATTTATAGTAAAAAATCCTTCAACAAGACTACAATTCAATAAATTTAAATTAAATTGAATATTTTTTGAAATAAGATCATCGCTCAAACTGCTAATATCAATTTCAAATTGATAGGACTGCTGGCTATTATCATAAAAAAAATTATTAAAGTATTTATTAAATTCACCAATATCCTGATTAGTAGATGTTAGTTCAGAGATTAATCGATGAGAAAAATAATCTAGATGAAAACTATCATCTAAGTTTTTTATAGAAACTTTGTAATATGCTGATAAATTCTTTAAATAACTAAAATTAAAAATTAATAAAAACAGTAAAAAGTATTTCATTGAGCAAACTATATAAAAAATCTGGCGTAGATGTAGTAAAAACTGATAATTTAATAAAAAAAGCAATAAATTTTATAAAAACATCTCATAATCGAAATGTTTTAGGCAGTAAGTTAGGCTTTAGTGCTGAGTATAAAGTCAATAAAGATGTAACCTTATGCGCTGCAACTGATGGCGTAGGTACTAAGTCCATTCTTTCTGCAGAATTTAAAAATTATAAGGGGATTGGGCAAGACCTCGTAGCAATGTGCTCCAATGATATACTCTGCAATAATGGTAAACCTTTATTTTTCTTGGATTATTATTCATGTGGATCTGTAAAAGACACCCAGTATTTACAAATTTTAAAGAGTATTACGGAGGCATGTAAGAAAATTAATTGTGCCCTTATAGGTGGGGAAACTGCAGAAATGCCTTCACTATATGTTGGAAACCATTTCGATTTAGCTGGTTTCTTGGTTGCTCTTAAAGGAAAAACTAAAAAGCATAGAATTAAAAAAAATGATCTAATTATTGGTATTAAATCCAATGGATTCCATTCAAACGGTTACTCATTAATAAGAAAAATTATTAAGGATAATAAAATTAAGCCTGATAAAAGTTTTATAGGAAAAGAGAGACTTTCGTCTTTTCTAATGAGGCCGACAGAATTATACCATAGACATCTTAGCACTAAAGATATTACTCAAATTAAATCTATGGCGCATATTACTGGTGGTGGACTCATAGCTAATTTTAAGAGGACTCTACCCTCTAAAACTAAATTTGATTTAGTAATTAATAAACTTCCTAAGGAATATGAATTCATAAAAAAATATACAAAAATGACTAATAATGAAATATCTGAAGTTTTTAATTGTGGATTTGGTTTCACAATTATTGTTGACAAGAAAGCATCTAAATAATTCTTGAAAAGAAAGAATTTTAAATTACTTGGATCAATTAAATAAAATAAAAGTATGTTTTCTCATTTCAGGTTACGGAACTAATTTATTTCAAGTTCTCACTAATCTAAAAAAAGATAAAAAAAGAAAATTTTTACCTTCTGTAATAATAAGCAACAATAAAGTAAGAGATGAAATAAAAAATATAGCTAAAAAAGTTAATCAAAAAATTAAAATTTATGAAGATGTTAAAAATTTAAATTCTATTAACTTTACTAATACAGATTTAATATTTTCTATTGGATACATGAAAAAAATTCCAAGTGGTATATTTCAAAAATATAAAACAATTAATCTGCATCCTTCTTTACTCCCAAATTATAAAGGCCTCATGACACATAAAAGAATGCTAATAAATAATGAAAATTTATATGGGTTTACAATCCATCTGGTAAATGAATCAATAGATGACGGTAAAATACTTTTTCAAAAATCAAAAAAGATCAATAATTTAAATGAGGAATTGTTAATTAAGGCCCATAAAAAATTGGAATATGAAAATGTTTATAAGGCCTTAATAAAAATTTGTATAGTTTTAGATAAGCTCTGAGCCACTAAAGAAAAAAGCAATTTCAATAGATGCATTTTCACTTGAATCACTACCGTGAACCGAATTAGCTTCAATCGACTCAGCAAAAAGTTTTCTAATGGTATCGTCTGCAGCTTCCTCAGGATTAGTAGCTCCCATTATATCTCTATAACTTGATACTGCATTTTCGCCTTCTAGCACTTGGACCTGAACTGGTCCTGAAGTCATAAATTCAACCAGACTATTAAAAAATGGTCTTTCTTTATGAACTCCGTAAAAGGCTTCAGCTTCTTTTTTACTTAGATGATGAGTCTTCGAGGCTATAATTTTAAGATTATTTTTTTCTATTATTTGATTAATATGTCCTGATAAATTTCTTTTTACTGCATCAGGTTTAATGATTGAGAATGTTCTTTCCATTTTTATTTACCCTTTTTATTTTCAAAGTAGTTGTATACAAAATCTGCCATTAAAAGCAATCCAAAACCTGTGGCTCCAGGTCTGTTAAATATATCTCCTTGGTTTTTCCATGTAGTTCCTGCAATATCAAGATGAGCCCACTTTGTTTTAGGAGGAACAAATCTTTGAATAAACTGAGCTGCAGTAGTAGCTCCTGCGTATCTTCCGCTCGATATATTTTTTAGATCAACGAATTGCGAGCTCATCATTTTATCAAAATCAGAGTCCATAGGCATTCTCCATACTTTTTCATTTGTATTAATACCACTTTTATAAAGTTGATCAGATAAATCATCATCATTAGAAAACAAACCTGCATAATTTTGCCCAAGAGCTATAAGTATTGCTCCAGTCAGAGTTGCGAAATCTATGATTAATTTTGGCTTGTATAACTCTGATCCATAAGTAATGCAATCTGCGAGCACTAATCTTCCTTCAGCATCAGTATTTAAGACCTCAACATTGATGCCTTTGTATGATTTTATAATATCACCTGGCTTATAAGCAGTACCACTAGGCATATTTTCAACTAATCCTATAATACCCGCATAAGTAAAATCAGGGTTTGTGGAGCTTAATAAATTCATCAAAGCCGTGACTACAGCCGATCCTCCCATATCCCACTTCATTTCTTCCATACCATTTGAAGGCTTGATTGAGATGCCTCCTGTATCAAAACAAACACCTTTTCCCACGAATAGAACATCAACTTCTTTTACTTTGGGATTATTAGGGCCAAAAGTTACAACTCTTGGGTCCTTTTGACTACCTTGATTAACGGCTAAAATACAATTTAAACCTATTTTTGTAATATCTTTTTTATTAAGAATTTTAATGGATAGTTTTTTTGATAAGTTGTCTTTAATAAAATTGGCATAACTTTCTGGATAAAGAATATTAGAAGGCTCAGAAACTAAATTTTTGAGCATTAGGATTGATTTATTTAATGCATTTGAGTAATTAGAAAGCCTACCTTGTAATTTGAACCTGCTAGATTTGGCTTTAGAAAGGTATTTATTAAAAATAAAATCTTTTCTGATAAAACCAAAATTAATAAAGTCTTCAACCTCTTTAGATTTTGTCTGAATTGAAATTTTAGAAAAAGACATCTTTTGAGAGAAATCAAAAATAAACGCACCAATATAGTTTGAATGGAGACGACCCGGAGAGTTTTTGAGATATATAGAGACTTCAATTCCAGAGTTTTTAGTTTTTATGAAATAATTGAATATGATCTCATTATTAATTTTAAAAGGCTTTAAATGAGATTTTTTACTATTTTCAATGTTTATTTTAGCAAAAAGAATTATATTAGAATTGGAATTATCCGTGCTTTTGAAAATGCTAACCATTAATGAAACTTAAATTATATCTAACAATAAGTTATGTAAAGTACATACTTTTAATGCTAGTAGTATTTTTATTGATCATATGGCTTGCCCAAATTGTTAGATATTTAGATTTGGGTCAATCTTTTAGTGTGCAATTTGGTAAAGTTGCTCTATTAAGTTCATACTTATTACCAAATGCACTTAGTACAATACTTCCAATTATAGTATTTATCGCAAGTTGCTTTTTCAATTATCAACTAAATCAAACAAATGAAATAAATATTTTTAACCTTTATTTATCTAAAAATAGTTTGATAATTTTAATTATAATTACCTACAGCTTGATATTAGTATTCTATATTATTAATACCGAAATTATTTCAGTTAAGGCATACAACAAATATAAGTTTGAGGAAATAGAATTAAGAAACCAATTTAAAATTAATGACAGTGGAAATGAAATATATATAAAGAACAAATTAAATTTAATTTATGAAAATAAAAATCCTGAAGATTTAGCACTTGAAAATGTTATAACTTTCTTAATTGATGAGAATGTATTAATAAAAGCTAAAGAAGTTCAATACATACAATTAGAAAAAGAATTACTTTTTACATTTATAAATGGTCAGAGAATAGTCTCTTCAAAAAATGAGAAAAGCTATACAGATTTTGACAAATTAGAGTATAGAATAGTAAATAGTAACCTTAATAAAATATCGTTTGATAAAGAAAATTATAATTTTTTTGAATTAATTAAAAGTGAAAATGTTTTTTTTCAGAAATCGGCACATAGGAAAATATTAGATTTATTATTGCTAATATTTATCCTATATCTATCATCAAAAATTATAACAATTAGTAGTAAATCCAAAAATTTAATAAAAACCTATTCTCACAATTTGATATTTATATTACTTAGTTTTACCTATATGTCACTTATGACAAACTTATTTCTCTCTGAACTACTAAGTGCAGAATTGTATTATATAAGCAATATATTGATAGTCATACTTACAACTTTAATATTTAGAAAAAAGTATGCTTCTTTATAAATTTATAATTATCAAATTATTTAATTCTATTATATTAAGTACAGTAATACTCTCCTCGGTACTCTATATATTTTCTATAATAGAATTAATGGGGAATACATATGACCTTATGGGTAATTTAGTATTAGGACTAATTAATACCTTAGAACTTCTGTTCACAATTCCAACTATAGTTTTTGTTATGAGTGTTATTCTATTTTGGAATAATATCAAAAAAACAAATGAGTTAATAATTATCAGACACTATTTAAGCTTTAAAAAACTGATATTAATATTATCTTTGTCTATAATATCATTTTCATATTTAGAGATTAATAAATCTCATTTCACCAATAAAATAACAAGTCTTAAAGAAAACTTTCTTAAAAAATCATCAAATAATGAGAATATTCAAAAAGTATTTTTTCAATTTGATGAAGATCAACTAACTATAACAAGACTAGATGGTTTAAATATAATTTCACAAAGTATTGAGGGAGTTAGTGTATATAAATTTAAAAATGATATTTTTTTTAATTCTTTATATTCCAATGATAACGAAATTTTTAACGACAAAATCGTAATGAAGAATCCAAAAATTATAACGGGGGAATCCATATCAGATCTAGGTAAAGATTATAAAATATCATTAGTCCAATTTGGCGAATATTTTTATGATAACTCTGAGAAAATTAATATAAATAATAAAAATACAAGTATAAAAACAGAGAGTTTATTCAAAAAGATAATATTAATTATAATATTATTCACTTATTTTTCGGTATTTATATCGAAAAAAGGAATACAGAAAAATGCCAGTGTTCTAAAATATACCTCTATAGCTATAATATTATTTACTTACTCATTTGTGACTTCACAAACTTATTTAGAAAATTATAATAATCTTTTTCAAATATCTGTTCTATTAACTTTTACTTTTTATCTATATAAAAATTTAGCAAATGAATAAGATTTTTTTAATTTTAATAATATTGATTAGTTGGAATATAATAGCGAAAGAAATTACAAATGAAGTTTATGTGAATTCAAATAACATAAATTATGATAAAAAAACAAATATTATTAGCTTAGGAAAAAACTCTTTAATTAATTATCACACAACTTCTATAAAAACCGATAGTGGTAAAGTAGATATTAATAATAAAACTATTGATATAAAAGGTAATTTTTATTTGAATTATGCTGGTGATATAATGAAAGGTAATAAATTAAAGGCCGATTTAAACTTCAATGAAGGTTCAGCTGAAAATGTCAATTACATATTTAACAAAAATTTAAAAATTAACTCTAAAATTATACAGAAAAAAGATGAAAAAATAATCTTCCAAGATAGTTTTTTTACTCCCTGTGATTTGGAGGGATTTTTTAATTGCCCTACATGGTCATTAAAAGTTGAAAAAACAAAATATAGTATTGATGAGGATTTCTTTGAACACTTTAGTACATTTTTACAGGTGGCTGATAAAAAAATTTTTTATATGCCTTATTTTTCACATTACGGCACTAAGGCTCCAAGACAAAAAGGATTTCTGACTCCCACCACGCAATTAACAAATGAAGTTTTGGGAGGGAATATAGCCATCCCATACTATTTACCAATTAGTGCTCAAACTGATATTAAAATTACTCCAATAATTTACTTGGAGCAAAGCCTTACTAAGTATTTTGAGAACGAACTTGAATTTCGTCATAAAATAAAAGAAGGAGACATTAAACTATCATTAAGTAATTTTTATGACAGAAGGAGTCAAGGTCAAGTTGACAAAGGCTATTCCTTTGATGCAGAAGCAAATTTGAATTTAAATAAAAATAATAATGTGGATATTAACTTAAATTATACCTCCAATATATCAAAGTATAAAAGTGATAATAGCTCAAAGGCAGCAAATTTAGACTCAGATATTACTTTAAACACATACAATTTTATTAATCAAAATGATCTATTAGCCACAAAGATATCTGGATCAAAAGCTTTAAACACAAATATAAATAAGAGTAATCCTTATGAATTACCGTCTGTTAGATATATCAATTATATTGATTTCAAAAATAATTTAATTTTAAATAACGATATTAAAATTGAATTAGTTTCAAGAAATACCTCATCAAACAATCTTCCGATGAAAATATTTAGAACAAACTTAATAAATTCTTTTCAAAAAAACTTCAACTTTTATAACAACTATAATTTAATTAATAAATTAAAATTAAATAATAGTTTTTATATTATTGAAGAGGGTAATGCAGATACAAATATTTTATCAGGAAATTCACACCAAATAGCTTCATATTTTTCCAGTGAAATTAATAGAGTCTTAAAAGTTAAAAATAATACTAAAATCAAACCTAGAGCTAAAATTATATTAACCAATATCTCAAAAGGAAGTAATTTAAATTTAAATGATAATAGCCAATCCCTATCTTTTAATTACAATAATTTGTTCCAAGAAAATAAATATTTTGGATCTGATAAAAAAGAAAGTGGATCAAGAATAGTACTTGCACTTGAGCAAAACTATAAACTAAGTAGTGATTTTAATTTAGATATAAATTATGGAAGATCTTACAACTTTGAAAAAAATAAAAATTTTATGCTAGATATTCAACAAGACACTAAATTCAGTGATCACTTAACAGAATTATCTGTTTTATTAAAAAATAACGAACTTAGATATAATTCAAGACATGATAAAAAAACTTTTGACCTAAAAGAGGATTCCATAAGTTATCAATTTAGAAATGATAAAAATATATTTAATTTTAACAAAGATCTCACCAGTGATGACTCTTATATTAATTCAAATTCTAGTCATTTTATGACTGCAAATTATACAAGAACAATTAATAAAAATAGTAATTTTAATTATCAAACTGAAATCAACTTAGAGGATAAGAATAAAGCGTATAGTCAAAGCTATGAATTAGAATTTTATGACGAATGTTCGAAAATTAGTTTATCTTACACTATTGATAACTATAATGATGGTAAATTATTAAAACCAAATAAAACATTGAGCATTAATTATGAATTAGATTTTTTAAGTGGATTAGATAAAGAGACAAAGGCAAATAATTTATTTTGAATATAATTAGAAAAATAAAAATAATTTTTATACTTTTATTTATATTCTTAAATTTTGAGAATTTACTAGCTAATAAAATTTTATTTCAAAAAAATGAAATTATAATTACAAGCTTAGATTTAGAAAATTATCAAAATTTACATCAAGACTATTATGGTCTTAAAATAGGAAACAGTAAAAGTATCAAAAACCTTTATATGATTATTAAAATTATTAATAAGCAAATTAATAATAATCCTAATTTTATTGAAGCTACAAATGATATTATTCAAAAGGATGTTCAAAAATTTAAGGAAATTTATTCTGAGTATATTATAAGTTATTTTCTAAGATATGAGATACTTAAAAAAGATTTTATTAGCTTACATATTGATAAAAATGGAGTGAAAAAACTTGATGATTTATTTAAAAGTAAAATCAATATATTTAGCGATACCAACTGTCAGGTTATTAGCAAAACAATAGACTTTAAGGAGCTAAAAACAGATCAAAAGAAAAAAATAATAACTAACATGAATAATAGTTCAATTTTTATAGATGAAAATAGTTTTGTATGTCTAAGTAAACTAAAAAAAGAAAAAGTTTATAATTTAACTAATGTAATATTATTAAAAGAGGGTAATGAGAAATTTATAGAATATGTCCACAAAAGCATTAAATAATAAGTTAATATTTGTTGGTGATTTAAACTCAATTAACATTGAAATAATTGCTAAAAGCTACAAATATTTAACAAAAAAAAAAATTAAAATAATACTAGTTGGAGATATTGAAAATATTAAAAATTACTTTAAAAAAATTAAATTTAGAGTGAGTATTATTGAGATTTTTAGTATAGAAGACCATCAAAATTTTAACAGTAAAAATATATTTATATTTGATATAGGTTCGAAATCTGTAGACAAACCAAATATGATTTTAAATCAAATTGTCATAAGTAATAATTTATCTAAGCATAAATCTTATGACCTAATCACAATGCCGATTGATAAATCTATAATAAAAAAAGGAAATAAATTTAATGGTGTTACAGAATTTTTAAGTCAAATAAATTATAAAAAAACTTTTATGTTAATGAGAGGAGAGAGTTTTTCAATAATTCCCCTTACAACACATATAAAATTTAAAAACATATTGGATAAGTTTAATGCGAATAGTTTCTATAAAGATATAAAAGAAATAATTCATATAATTAATAAAAAAGGATTTAACTATAATAGGATAATCATTTTAGGAATAAATCCTCATGCTGGAGAGGATGGAACTTTAGGTGATGAAGAGAATATAATCAAAAAAGTAATTATTAAAATTAATAAAGAAATAAAACTTATAAAATTATATGGTCCATTATCTGCTGATAGTGCTTTTAAAAATATTGACTCTAAAAAATTATTTATATCCTATTATCATGATCAAGCTTTAATTCCGTTTAAAATTTTAAATATCCAATCAATTAATCACACAATAGGACTTTCGTATAATAGATTTTCTCCTACCCATGGGACAGCAAATGATATTTTATTTAAAAATAAATCAAATAACTCTTCATTCTTACAATGCATGTTAAATTAAAAAAAAAATTTGGTCAAAATTTTTTAGTTGATAAGAATATATCTAGAAAAATATTTAATTTAATTCCAAATAATATTACAAAAATCATTGAAATTGGTCCTGGCATTGGTCACTTAACAGATTTTTTATTAAAAGATCATATTCGAAAATTAACACTAATTGAAATTGATAGTGATTTTTTATCTACACTTAATGAAAAATATAAAAAAATTAAATATGTAGAAATTATTAATCAAGATATTATGAATTTGGATCTATCAGTATATGACCCTGATAGTATTATCATATCTAACCTTCCTTACAATATATCTTCACAGGTACTTGTTAAGATTAATAATTATTGTCACTTTAAAATGATGGTTCTGATGTTTCAAAAAGAATTCGCAGAAAGACTAACATCAAGTAAACTTAATAATCTGAATTGTCTTATTAAATGTTTTTATGAAATTAAAAAAGAATTTAATATTTCTAGAAATTCTTTTATACCTTCACCAAAAATTGAATCTAGTGTATTAACTTTTAAAAAAAAAGAGCAATCTTTATTGGAATATAAAGACATAAATCTTTTTACAAATTTTAAATCAATGATATTTATTAATAAAAGAAAGAAAATATCTACAATCCTTAAAAAACATAAATTTAATATAGATAATTTAACCCACTTAGATATGAGAGCAGAAGAATATAATCTTAATGAATTTGTATTTTTGTATAAAAAACTAAAACCTGAACTTATCAATAAATTTAGTTAAATTAATTATACGATCTCTTTTATGTCTTTCTGACTCAATAATACTTAAAATTTTTTTCACACTTTCTTCTAAGTTTTCATTAACGACAATATAGTCATATTCTAAAAAATGAGAGATTTCGCTTTGTGCTAATTTCATCCTATTGACTACTTCTTCTTTTGTATCTCGTCCACGATTATCTAGACGTCTCGCTAACTCCTTTTTAGATGGAGGTAATATAAAAATACCCACTACATCAAATTCATTCTGCTTCA
This sequence comes from Alphaproteobacteria bacterium, assembly GCA_029246865.1. Taxonomy (GTDB): domain Bacteria; phylum Pseudomonadota; class Alphaproteobacteria; order HIMB59; family HIMB59; genus HIMB59. The sequence continues at coordinate 21,016 of JAQWMI010000017.1, read as the reverse complement.
ACTGTTGAAAGCCCTGCCAATCAATATCAAATAAAACATCTTTATTTTTATTTGTCATAGCGAGAACTTCACTTTTAGGTGTTCCATAAAAATTACCAAAAACATTCGCGTATTCTAAAAGTTTATTTTGATCTATCATTTCATTAAACTCATGATCATTTAAAAAAAAATAGTCCTTTTTATTTTTTTCACCTTTTCTTATTGTTCTAGTAGTGCAAGAGATAGATAAAGCTATTTTTTTATCATTCTTAATTAACTGTTTAGATATTGAGGTTTTTCCCGCTCCCGAAGGTGAGGAAAGTACTATTAAAAAATTTTTATGTTTAAGCATCTAAAAGATCATAATAAGTCCAATATATTTTTAAATAAAGAGATATTAATTCAATTAAATAGAACCCATAACAAGGCTAGCATTTGTTCCACCAAAACCAAATGAGTTTGAAATTGCGTTTATAATTTTAGCTTCTTTTGGTTTCTTGGGGACAAGATCTATAAATGTATCTCTCTCAGGATCATCCAAATTTAATGTTGCTGGAATAATAGAGTTTTGAAGACTTTTTAATGTAAATACAGCTTCAACTGCACCTGCCGCTCCCAAAAGATGGCCTATTGCAGATTTGTTTGAGCTCATGAAAAGATTTTTATTATTTTCAAACATTCTTTCAACAGCTGATAATTCTATTAAATCTCCAACTGGAGTTGAGGTACCATGAGCATTTACGTATTGAATAGATTCTAAAGGCAGTTTTGACTCTTTAATTGCCATTTCCATAGCTCTATAACCTCCATTACCATCCTCAGAGGGCTTTGTTATGTGATAAGCATCACCTGATAGTCCATAACCTTTGATTTCTCCATAAATTTTTGCTCCTCTTTTTTTAGCATGTTCATATTCTTCTAAAACTAAAACTCCAGCGCCTTCACCCATAACAAACCCAGATCTTCTTTTATCCCAAGGTCTAGAACCTGCTTCAGGCTCATCATTAAAAGTATCACACAAGGCTCTTGCGGCAGCAAAACCCGCTATACCGAGATTACAAACAGCAGCTTCAGAGCCCCCACAAATCATTAGATCAGCTTTATTATTTTTAATAAGGGTAAACGAGTCTCCTATAGCATGAGTACCTGTGGCACAAGCAGTTACGGGAGAACTATTTGGTCCTTTTAAACCGTATTTGATAGAGACTTGTCCTGACGTTAAATTAATTAAAGAAGAGGGAATAAAAAAAGGTGAAATTTTTCTTATACCTTGGTTATCTAGTATAGAAGAGTTTTTATAAATTGTATCGAGTCCTCCAATACCAGAGCCAATAATCACTCCGTACCTATTTGCCTCTTCTTCATTTGGGGAAAAATTGGCGTCAATGAAAGCTTCATCCGCAGCTATCATTCCTAAAGTTATAAATCTATCTATTTTTCTCTGTTCCCTTAATGGTACTATATTATCATCAATAAGGTCATCGTTGATTGTTCCGGCAATCGTACATGGATAACCTTCAACATTGAATTTAGTAATTTTTTTTATCCCACTTTTATTATCTAAAAGTGAGTTCCAATTATTTTCAACTCCATTTCCCAAGGGCGAGATGGCCCCTAGTCCAGTAACTACTACTCTTCTCAATATTTAAAAATTTAGTTAGAGTTAGCTGTTAAAAAAGAAACCGCATCTTTCATAGTAACAATCTTCTCTGCTGCGTCATCAGGAATCTCACATCCGAACTCTTCTTCAAATGCCATAACTAGCTCAACAGTATCCAAGCTGTCCGCTCCCAAATCATCAATAAACTTAGAATCACTTCCGATTTTAGACTCTTCAACTCCTAAATGTTCTACTACAATCTTTTTTACTCTTTCTTCGATATCACTCATTTTAAATCCCTCTTATGTTAATTAAATTTTACAAACTTACGTATCACATAATAATTATATTTCAAATATATAATTAAATTAAAGCGAGACCACCATTTACATGGATTGTTTGGCCTGTGATGTATGAAGCATTATCAGAACATAAGAAACTAGCTGTATTGGCAATATCTGATGGATTTCCTAACTTTTTCATAGGTACTTTAGCTAAAATCTGATTTTTTTGATCATCAGAGAGCTTTTCAGTCATATTTGAAGATATAAAACCCGGAGAAATGCAATTAACAGTAATATTTCTACTTGCCACTTCTAAAGATAATGATTTACAAAAACCCGTTAATGCAGCCTTTGATGCCGTATAGTTTGTTTGACCTGGATTACCTGTAAATGAAACAACAGATGTAATAAAAACTATTCTTCCAAATCTTCGTTTGACCATTCCTTTTAAAAAAAACTTTACCAACTTAAAAGTAGCATTTAAATTAACATCCATAACATCATTCCACTCATCGTCAGACATTCTTAAAAATAAATTATCTCTATTTAACCCTGCATTTAAAACTAAGACATCAGGTTCAAAATTGATATTTTCTTTTAAATGATCCTGCGTGATATTTTTTAAGTCTAAATTGATGAATTTAATTTGGTCATCAAAATTTTTAGCCTTATCAAGATTTGTTGTAGATGAGAATAAATTGGAACATTTATTTTTTATAAAATCATTACAAATCGCCTGTCCTATACTTCCAGTTCCACCAGTTACAAAAGCTGTTTTATCCCTGAGCATGGTTATTTATATCTTCAAATGAACAAAAAGGATAAGTATTAATATCTTCTGTTCTTGGTAGGAAGTTTAAAAGGGTTTTTTTTGGACCTATTTCATAAAAATTATTAGTTCCATTCGAAATAAAATTTTTAATTGTAGAATTCCATTCGACAGTTGAAATAATTTGCCTTGATAACTGTTCAGGGTATTCTTGGACACTTAAATTTTTATAGTTTATTAAGTTATGATTTGATATTAAATCATAAATAGATCTTTTGAATAAAAAATCTTTTGCAGAATTTAAAAATTTTACAGAACTTTGTTGCATTAGTTTTGAGTGAAAAGGAGCAGAAACGTTCAAGGGAATATATTTTCCAATTTTATTTTTATCCTTAAAGTTTTCTAAATCTTTTTTTAGACCGCAGACAACCACTTGGCTATCTGAATTTATATTGGCTAAAAAAACATTGTCTGGAAAAATTTCAGGACTAATTTTTTCTTTTGTGAGAATTGCAAACATTCCAAATTTATTAGGGTCTGAAACATTAGCCATCGAATTACCTCTCAAAGATACAATTTTCAGCATACTTTCAAAATCTAAAGTTTCAGAGAAGTAAAGAGCTAAATATTCGCCCAGTGAATGACCAGCTAAACTAATATTATTTTCGGAAATAGTTTTATTATAGTAACTTTTAAACAAATCTATCAATATTGATGAATAAATAAATATTAAGGGCTGACTATATTGCGTTAGGTTAATTTTATCAGGATTAAGTTGAGTTTTAATAACATCGTAACCTAATATCTCTGAACTAAGATTATAACGATCTTTAACCCATTCCATGGTATTCATAAGCTCAATTCCCATATTTTCATGCTGAGAACCTTGGCCTGTAAATAATATTGATATATTTTTATTTGACATAATAGCTATATATGTGTAGACAAATCCACTGATGTCTAAAGTATATGAAACAACTATTATTGTTAAACCAGACTTGGGTAACGATCAAGTAAAAGATTTACTTAATTCAATAAATAATTTTTTTAGTGAAAATAGTGTTACAGTTGGATATCAAGAAGATTGGGGTATCAAAAATTTAAAATTCAATATTAGTAAATATTCTAAGGGATCTTATAAATTTATGAGATTTGAGTCTGAAGCTGATTTTCCAAATAAGCTTGATACTTTTCTTAAATACAACACTGATTGTCTTAGATATCTAATATCTAAAACTGTCCAAAAAATTGATGAAGTCACACCTCAGATAAATAAGGATAACTAAAATGAAAAAAAATAATGAATTAACACCTCAAGACTTTTTAAAATTAGATTACAAAAACACGCACTTGTTAAAAAGATTCATCAATGAAAATGGAAAAATTATTCCACAAAGAGTTCTAAACACATCAAGAATTGCTCAAACTAAGTTATCAAGAGCAATCAAACAAGCAAGATTCTTATCATTAATTTAAATGCTAAAAGTAGTAATATTAGAAAAGATTAGAAAAAACTGGGATATTGGTTCAGTGGTGTCTGTAAAGAATGGTTTTGCTAGAAACTATCTCATTCCTACAGGTAAAGCTAAAATAGCTACAAAAGATAATATTAAAGATATTGAAAATCAAAAAGCATCTTTAGAAGCCAAAGATAAAGAATTCATTAAAAATCAAGAAACTATTTCTGAAAAAATTAATAATCTTACGTTTGCAAAAGAAATAGCCGCAAAAGATAATGGAGAACTGTTTGGATCTATTTCTATAACTGATGTTGCTTCATTTTTGGCTGAGCAAGGAATTAGTGTTGAAAAGAAAATGATAAAACTTGGAGAAAAAATTAAAATTTCAGGCAATCATAAAGTAGAGATAGATCTTCATCCAGAAATAAGTTGTTCACTTAATATTGAGATCTTATCCCCTAAATCTTCACTATAAATACTTACTTTTTCTCTTTAATCCCCTATATTCCAATTTGTGAGTGACCCTTTTTTAAATCTTAAAGATAATCAAATAGAAATTATTATTTTATCTTATTTAATAAAACATCCAACTTTCCTCGACGAATTTTTTGATAAATTAAATGATAAAATTTTTCATAATCCAGAACATAAAAAAATACTTCATGTGCTTAATGAATTTTCTAAAAATTCAAAAAATATAACAGTTGACTCTCTAAAAAACTATTTACCAGAAATTGCAAAAGAGACTGTCAAAGAGCTCGTAAAAGAGGTTGACTCAATTGTCTATTCAAAAGATACATTTTTAAATTACTTATTAGATTTAGAAGACCTGTACTTACGAAGAGAAATTTTTAAAACTACTCAAAATAAAAATCAAGAAATTGCTAATTTTACAACAGATAAAAACGTTAAGGATATAATAGTAGAATTAGAAAAAGAAATTTTCGAAATTACTAATTTTAAAAAAGATACATTCGAGATAAAGGATTTTAAATCGGTTGGTACTTCTTCTCTTCAATTAATTGAAAAAGCTTTCCAAAAGAAAGGTAAAATTTCTGGTATCTCCACTGGATTTATTGATCTTGATGATAAGTTAGGAGGTATGCAAAATTCTGACCTCATAATATTAGCAGGAAGACCTTCAATGGGTAAAACAGCTTTAGCAACAAACATAGCCTTTAATGCCGCTAAAATTTTTAAGAAAGATAATTCTGAAAAATCAGGACTATTTTTTTCACTTGAAATGTCAGCAGAACAAATTGGACTAAGAATTTTAGCTGAAGAGTCCAAAGTTGAGAGTAGTAAACTTAGAAAAGGTGATTTAACTTCAGAAGATAGCTCAAGATTGCAAAAATCATTCCAAGAGATTAGTAACTTAGGTTTTTATTTTGATGATAGTCCTAACTTAACAGTAGGGGAACTAAGATCAAAATTAAGAAGATATAAAAAAAATTATAATATTAGTTTCGTGGTAATTGATTATCTTCAATTAATTAAGCCTGAGAGAAATAGAGATAATAGAGTTAATGAGCTATCTGAAATTACTAGGAGTTTAAAACAGTTAGCGAAAGAGTTTAATATTCCCGTTTTGGCATTATCCCAACTATCAAGACAGGTTGAAAGTCGTGACGACAAGAGACCGTTATTGTCAGATTTAAGAGAATCTGGAAGTATCGAGCAAGACGCTGATATTGTTATGTTTGTTTATCGTGAATATTATTATTTACAAAATAGTGAGCCTAAAAGAAAAGAAGGTGAGAATAATCAGACATTCCAAGATAGAGTTGCTGAATGGCAGGAGAAATGCAACAATGTGATGAATGACGCAGAGTTAATAATTTCTAAACAAAGGAATGGTCCTACAGGAAGTATAGACTTATATTTTAACGGTGATTTGACTAGGTTTTCTAATAAAGCTAAAGATAGAGATAGAGATATTATATGATAAATTATTATTATGTCTATTTTTGAAAATATTGGTAATTTATTTTTAGATATTCTTCGTTCTATAGGAAAAATTAGTTATTTTATTTTCTTAACATTTAAATATTTATTTTTACCAAAATTTTATCTCCACTCTAATGTTAAATATCTTATTAAAATTTTAATAAGTTCTATTCCAATTATCTCACTAACTGCCATTTTCTCAGGAATGGTTTTAGCCCTTCAATCATATACAGGGTTTTCGAGATTTTCTGCAGAAACAGCAATACCTAAAATTGTTGTTTTGACATTAACAAGAGAATTAGGACCAGTTTTAGCTGGTTTAATGGTTGCTGGAAGAGTTGGGGCTTCTATCGCAGCAGAGATAGCTACAATGAGAGTAACGGAGCAAATAGATGCCCTTAAAACGCTTAATACAAATTTTTATAATTATTTAGTAACTCCTAAGATAATAGCTCTAGTTATCATTATGCCTATATTAGTGACATTTGGAGATTTTATTGGAGTTTATGGGGGTTACCTTATTAGCACTTTGAGGCTTGGTTTTAATGAAACAATTTATATATCTAATACAATTAACTTTATCAGCTTTGAGGATTATTTTTCAGGAATAGTAAAATCTATTATTTTTGGATTTATAATAGCAATAATGAGTTGCTATCACGGTCTTTATACTGGTAAGGGGTCCTTTGGGGTTGGTTCTGCTACTACGAATGCGGTTGTATCCTCTTCGGTTATGATACTCATTTTTAATTATTTATTAACAGAGGCTTTTTTTTAAATTATGAAAATTGAAATTAATAATGTCTTTAAAAGTTTTAGTGAAAAAAGTGTACTCAATGGAGTTTCTCTTACTATTCCCAGTAAAAAATCAACAGTTATTCTTGGTAAATCTGGATGTGGCAAATCTGTTTTATTAAAAATAATTTATCAATTACTTTTACAAGACTCAGGAGTAATTAGATATGACTCCAAAGAGGAGGTTGCTATAAATAATTTTTCTATGTTATTTCAATATAGTGCTCTATTTGATAGCCTAACTATATGGGAAAATATTGCATTTCAGTCAATTAATGAAAAAAGTGATAATATTAAAAATATTAAAGAAAGAGTTATTATGAACATGGAAAGTCTTGGTTTATCAAGTGATAACTTTTATAAGTATCCTTCAGAATTATCTGGTGGAATGAAAAAAAGAGTTGCTTTAGGCAGAGCTTTATTCAAAAACCCTAGTGTAATTTTTTTAGATGAACCAACTACAGGCCTGGATCCTATTAACAGCGCTTTGATTAATGATCTGATTATTAAAACTATTAAAGAAAAAGAAATTACAGCAATCACTATTACTCATGACATTAAAAGTGCCATTAAAACTGGAGATATTTTTTATTATTTAGAAAATGGAATTGTTGAAGTTTCAGGTGAGTGTAACGGTATTTTTAAAACACAAAATGAAAAATTAAATTATTTTTTAAAGGGCGATAATTAAAAATTTATGGAAAGTCTAACTAGCCTAACAATTAGTGAAATTTTATATTTTATATTTTTGATAATTTTTACATTTTATTTTGGATATAAGGGAATCCTTCAATCACTAGGATTTACAATTAAAATATTTGGTTCAATCGCCCTACCCTTTGTCACTTATAAAAAAATTATAAATTTTTTAAGTAGCTATTTTTCTAATAACGAATTCTTAACTCAATTGTTGACAAACTATTCTCTTATAAGTGAGATAGGCATCTTCATCTTGGTCTTTTTATTTTCATACTTTATTTTTGGAATGTTTGAAAAAATTCTTAAAATTAATTTTGTTAAGAACTCGACAATCAAGATTATAGACTTTTTTCTTGGATGTTTTTACGGACTTTTTCTTTTTAGTATTTTATTCTACTTTATATTCAATTTAATTCTAAAAAATCACTTAAATGAGAATAATATCCATAAAATTATGATTTATAATATTGATCTATACGATAGGCTAAAGACTTTTGAGAAAGATTCTAGTAATTCTCTTGATGAAATTAAAACTGAAGATAATGATGAAATATATTAAAAAAAATAATTTTCTTAGTAAGTTCGAGATTAAACATCCGCATAACAGTGTATTAAAGGAAGAGTGTGCTGTATTTGGCATAAGTAATAGCAAAGATGCCGCTGCGTTAACAGCACTTGGATTGCATGCTCTTCAGCATAGAGGTCAAGAAGGTTGTGGTATCGTTACTTTTGATGGTAAAAATTTCAATTCAGAGAAAAGATTAGGTTTAGTTGGAGATAATTTCACTAAGGAAAAGACTCTAGATAGGCTCCCTGGCTATTTTGCTATTGGTCATAATAGATACTCTACAGCAGGTGGAGATACTATGAGAAATGTTCAACCTTTTTTCGCAGATTTGCATGGAGGAGGAATGAGCATAGCGCATAATGGCAATTTAACGAATGCTATTATGCTTCGTGAAAGACTTGTAAAAGAAGGTTCTATTTTTCATACCACATCGGATACAGAAACAATTGTTCATCTAATAGCTCAATCAAAGAAGTATAAGATTATCGATAAGTTGATAGAGGCACTATTTCAAATTGAAGGAGGATACGCTCTTACGATATTATCAAAAGATATCCTCATAGGAGTCAGAGATCCATTTGGAATCAGGCCTCTCATAGTTGGTAAATTAAATAATTCTTATATTCTTACTTCTGAAACTTGCGCTCTTGATATAATTGGTGCTGAATATATTAGAGATGTTGAAAATGGAGAGATTGTTATTATTGAGAATAATGAACTTAAAAGTATTAAACCTTTGCCGCCCAAAAAATTAAGGCCCTGTGTTTTTGAATATATTTATTTTTCAAGGCCAGATAGCATTCTCAATGGGATTTGCGCATATGATCACAGAAAAAATCTAGGTCGTCAATTAGCAGTAGAATGTGAAGTGGTCCCAGATGTGATAGTTCCGGTACCTGACTCTGGAGTACCTGCTGCTATAGGGTTTAGCCAAAAAATTGGAGTAAATTTTGAATTAGGATTAATAAGAAATCATTATGTAGGGAGAACTTTTATTGAACCTTCTCAACACATCAGAAGTCTTGGAGTAAAGTTAAAACTAAATGCAAATAAAACATCAATCAAAAATAAAGTTGTCGTGTTAATTGACGACTCGCTTGTAAGAGGAACAACCTGTCACAAGATTGTAAAAATGTTATATGATGCTGGAGCTAAAGAAGTTCATGTAATGATATCTTGTCCAGAGATTAAATATCCAGATTTTTATGGAGTTGACACACCCACTAAAAAGGAATTATTAGCTGCCAATAAAACAAATGATGAGATTTGTGATTATATAGGTGCTAAAACCCTCAAATTTTTATCTTTAGAAGGAATGTATAGCGCTCTTGGTAAGGGTGAAAGAAATGATTTATCTCCTCAATTTACAGATCATTATTTTACTGGAGATTACCCTGTTGAACCGAGCGATTATCACAACAAAGATAATATTACTCAATTATCTTTATTAAGCAAAACATCTGTGAATTAAATGAAAAAAAAGAATATTTTAGCAATAATAGTTGAAGGTCGTTTTGTATTAGATATTAACGATAATTCTAATTATATAATTATAAGCAGTAAAGAGCCAGATGAGGAGCAGATAGAAATAGGTCAATGGTTACAAATCAACTATAACAACCCTGAAGAGATATTGAAAGCTTTAGAATTGATAAAAATAGATTTTGGCAAAATTGACGAAATAAATATCATTTATAATAATCAAAAGCTCAACATGATCTCGTATCAATTTGACTATGAGTTTTTGAAAAATTTATACTTTAACCAAACAGCGAATTTAATTTATTTTCTAAGCGTTCTTATACCTTTTTTTGAAAAAGAAATTTCAATTAAAATGACTCATGGAGACTTTAGCTATTACCAAATTCATAATAAAAACTGGGTTATTGTGATTACAAATTTTTTAAGGGCTTTACAAAAAGATTTAGAATCAAAAATCAGTATTAGTCTTGATTAATTATAAAGTACAGTAAAAGCTTGGCCTTTTAAGTTAAACTCAGCAATTAACATTTTTCTTATGAATGTTCTTATGTTTGGTTTAATTGACTCATTTTTAAAATTTGTAAAAATTTTGAAATAATTTTTATTATTAACCGAAAAAGCTGTGATATAGAAAATCTTAAAAGACTTAGAGTGGAGAGTTATTCTCGATAACTCTAAATTCATTTTTATAGCCACTTTATTAAGATAAGATGTTTTAAATTGAAACGGATGAATAATTCTATTGTAAATCAAATCTAAAATTTTTTTTTGAGAAGTACTAAGGGCGGAAATAAAGTATATATTTAAACTACTAAAGAAATTATGATTTTTAGATAAATGCTTTAAAAATCTATTTTGAAAAGCCTTTTGATCATCAACCAAATCAATTTTATTCACCAGCAACATAAAATCTTTATTTTTTTTTTGCAGTTCACCAATGAGACTGAGATCTAATCTTGACTCACTTGTAGCCTCTAACATTAAAATTATTAGATCAGAATTGTAAAGAGATTGCTCACTTTGTTTTATTGAGAGGCTTTCTAAAACCCCCCTCTTTCTATTAGATTTAGCTCTTATAAAGCCTGCGGTATCAATTATATCCAACTCTAAATTTTTATAAGAAACAGACCACTCCACTGCATCTCTAGTGGTATGCAGTGAATTATGAGTTAAAGCTAAATCTTTATTGACAAGAATATTAAAAAGTGTCGATTTACCTGTATTTTCCTTACCAAAGATAGAAATACTTTTGTTAACTACTGTATTGTTTCGGATGATATTATTTTTATCGTGAATTAAATTATTTCTTATTTCTGTAAAACCATCTTCATTATACCTATAAATAAAATCATAAATATTATTCACTATTTCTTCTTCCTTTTTAATTTTACTATTTAGATAGAGTGTGACTGGTAATTTTAAAGAATGAATTATTTTTGAAACTTGAAGATCTAAATCCTTGTATTCATCTTTAATGACATAGATAAAATTAATATTATTGATCTCTAAATGTTTTATTCTATTAAAAATAAAATTAAAATTTTTCAAATCATCATAGCCTGGCGTATCATAAATATTGAAAGCTGAGTCTTTAGTAATTATTTTTTGTTTTATAATGTCAACAGTAGTGTGAGCTTGGTCTATGGAAATAGTTTTTTTATCTTTTGAAAAGAGATTGAAAAAGTAAGACTTACCAACATTAGTTCTTCCTATAATAATATAATTATTCACTTAGAGTATATACAGCTTCTTCATTCTTAAGATAATAATTACCATCGTTATACCCAACTGAATCAATGTTATTATTTTTGAATTTAATTGATTTAAGTATTTTTAAATCTGAAGTGCTGAGATCAAATAAAACTAAATTATTCTCACCTAATAAAAATAATTTTGAATTGACCAAAGATATGTGAGACGGGTTTATAACTTCATGCTCTTTTTGGTTAATTAATTTACCCGTTTTAGTCTCTAATAAATAAAAATTATTTTTAGTAACTAAAATTAAAGCATTTGAATATTGAATAAAATCAACGATATTTTCTTTTAAATTATTTTCCCATAATATCTCATCACTGGATATTTCAAAATTTATAATTTTACCACTGACGTCAACAAAGATTGTCCCGTTTTCACTAAGAAAAGGAGTATTAACAAGTTCAGAAATTTCGCCTACTGAAGATAAAATATTTAAACTATCAAGAGTGTATTTGAATAAGAATTGAGGTTTATTGTGATCAATTATAGCTAATGTATTTGTATTAATGTTTACTAAAGTAACGTCTGCATAGACATTCGTATCATATATTCTATTCTTGAAACCAAAATTGATGTCAAGTGTATCAATCGAGGAGAATAAATTAGTACTGGCGTCAAAATTTATTAACTCCCCATTTAAATCTATGAAAAGAAGTTTTTCAGAACCTGATCTTATAATATCAACTTTTTTATCTAATTTAGCCAAAAACTTGAAAGACCAATCTTTTTCTATTTTGAAGATTTCTCCATAATTTGAAATGACTAGCAGTTGGTCTTTATTAGAGATGATTTCAAATGATCGATCATTTTTTTTCATGTGTTCTTTTGAAATTTGCGATTTTTTTGTAATTTTTGTGTCTGAATAACTATTTAAAATAAAATTTTTAGAAATATAGAGAATTAGTCCTTCATAGTTAACAAAGTTAGATATGCTATCATTTTTAAATAATTTTTTAATTTTATTAAAATCATTAACTTCTAAATTTAATTTTAGATTATTAAATATATTAAAATTTTCAAATCGATTTGAATTTAAAAGATTAATATTGTTTGAAGACCTTTCAATTTTATTTTTTTCCAGATATACAATTTTTTTTGTTGGATAATAATCATCATCGATAGTACCGAAGTATTTATTACTGCAAGATGATAGAAATAATAATAATAAAATAACTTTAATTGTCATCAAGGTAGAGACTAACCGCTTTTGAAAAAAAATTATCAGAATTATCATCAAACTCAGTTTTGGAAATATTATCTAAGTTTGAATTTAAATAGTATATTGATGCTGTTTCATTGAAAAAAACACCACCATTAATATCTTTTAACTTTATTAAATCTTTGTTTATAATTGAATATTTAAGTGAAATTAAATCTTTTTCAAAATTATCATAATTTTCAATTTGATTTAATGATGCGAGTTTTAAATTCGCAAAAAAACTAACATCTGCTTTTTCAATGCTTGAAAGAAATTTGGTATTGGAAATAATTTTAGTTTCATCAAGTTCATTATAAGTATTTGCTAAATAAAGATCAAAATAAGACTTAGTTTTATTTGAATCTGAATAATTTTTATAGGAGTAAAAAGATCCGCCCACTAAAATTAAGACAAATACTAATATTAAGTATTTCAGATTATATTTATTTAATATTTCCATTTAATTGAGCAACCCATACTAGGAAACTGATCATTGTTTGTATACTTTTTTTCACTTATTTCATTCATTGCATAAAATAATTCTCTTTTGCCCAAGTTTTCGTCCTTTCCAAATGAATCAAGCCTGCCGCGATATTGTAAAGATTTGTCAGAATTAAAACCAAAAAATTCGGGTGTACATAATGCTTGAAATTTTTTTGCTATTGATTGGTCAAAATCAATTAAGTAAGGAAAATTGAAGTTATTATCACTAAATTGTTTTTTTAACCTATCAGTAGAATCCTCGATATAAGCCTCTTGATCATTTGACATTATTGCAACAGATTTAATTCCAATTGAAAGGAGCATATCAGTTTCATACTTAATTTTTTTTTCTATAGATTTAACATAAGGGCAGTGATTACAAATAAACATTACTAACAAGCCTTTTTCTCCAAAGCAGTTATAAAAATTTAAGGTATTATTATTTAAATCTTTAAGGGAAAAATCTTCTGGCTTCCAATTAAAATTACAACTTGCAGAATTAATAGGCATTTCTTATTATATATCATTGAAAATTTTAAAGTTAAATCATAATTCTAATGAAATTGAATTTGTTCCAAAGCGTTTTTTCCAAGTTGTACTAAGTTTCTACTCGATAGGAATATCAAAAAATATGTGGAAAAACTATTCTATTCAAATTGGCAATGATGCTAAAAATAAAACTGCTGATATTATTTTTTATATGAAGAATTTTTCTTACCCAATTATTAAAATAAAATATTTTAATTCACACAACAGGAACTATATTGAAGTTGATAATAATATTAAAAAAACAAATTTATCAAATATTAATGATATTAATATTTGGTTTAAAAATTATTTTTTAGACAAAGCTAAGATATAAATTTCTTTAGATACTTTTTCTGAAGCTTTTGGTTTTATATAGATAGTTTTGCTAAACTTTTTCTTAATCTCGTTGAATAATGATTGAGTGTCTTCTCCTTGAAAATTTTTTATTAAAAAATTTCCATTTTTATTTAAATATTTATCGACAAAAGCGAAGCACAGTTCGCACAGCTGATGGCTTTTACTTTGATCAACAGATTGTATACCTGAAGTATTGGGAGCTATATCAGATATAATATTGTCAAAGATTAAGTTATGATCTTGAAGATATTTGCAAACATCATTATAGTTATTTAAATCTTCTTTCAAAAAATTTGTATTTTTATTTTTTTCTATTTTTAGATCCAATAAATCAATTCCAAGTATTTTGGAATTGGGATATTTTTTAGTTATATACTGTATCCATCCACCTGGAGAGCAACCCAAGTCTAATACTCGTTGATTATTTCCTAAAATTCGTTGTTTTTTATCAATTTCTTCAATTTTATAATAAGCTCTTGATATAAGGTTATTTTTTTTAGCCTCATTAAAATAATATTCTTTCTGTCTATTTTTATACCATTCTTTCATTTTAGCCTTTGATCTGATATGAATTTGTATACATATAAGAAAGTATATCAATTGATTAAACCATGTCACTCTCGTTCAAAATAATAAAAGTATTATTAATTTTTATATCAGTACTCTTTTTGCATATTAATTTACTCTTGAGTGAAACTCTTTTTAAAGTCAAATCAATGACATCACTTGCAACTGAAATAAACAAAACTGTTAATATTAGCTCCACCAGTGAAGCTTATAGAAAAATTGAAGTACAAAGTGAAATTACATCCAAAATAGAAAAGGTTTTAAAAACAAAAGGATCATTAGTTAAAGACAAAGATGTTATTGTGGAATTAGAAGAATACGACTCCTATAAAAAATTATTTGATAATGGGCTAATTTCAAGAAATGAATTTAATAAAATAGCTCTATTAACTCCATTTGAAGGAATTTTGCTTGACGGTCATAAAATAGAGGGAGAATTGATTACACCTGGTTCTGTAGTTTATGAAATTATAGATTTATCAAAAATTAAAATTATTGGCTATGTTAATGAAAACGAAATAAATGGAATAACGATTGATAATACAGTTGAAGTTAAAATTCTAAATAAAAAAATACTCGGTATTATTGACTACATATCGCCTATTGCTGACTACGATACTAAGACATTTGAGATTATAGTTATTTTTGATAATTCTGATTTACAAGTTAGAGACGGCATATCGGCAGAACTTATTGTCTATAAAGATAAAATTAAAGTTCATAAAATTTCTCCATCAGTACTTTCATTAGGTGAGAATGGTGACATTGGTATTAAAGTATTAAACAAAGATAATGAAGTTATTTTCAAAGAAATAGAAATTATTGAAGACACGTCGGACTATATGTTAATCAGTGGATTAGATGATGAGGAAAATATAATCACCATTGGTCAACAATATGTTTCCTCAGGCGACAAAGTAGATACAGAATAAAATGAACTTAGTTCATATCGCCAATAAATATTATAGAACAACTATTTCAATATTAATATTTATCTTAATATCCGGCTCTTTAGTATTTAACAATATACCAAAAGAGTCCAATCCTGACGTAAGCCTACCTTATATCTACGTTTCTATGAACCTTACTGGAATTGCGCCAGAGGATGCTGAAAAATTACTTATCAAACCTATAGAAGAAGAAGTCAAAAATATTGAGGGAAAAAAAGAACATAAAAGCACCTCTTATCAAAATGGTGGGAACGTATTATTAGAATTTGAGTCTGGTTTTGATTCTGATCAAGCACTAATTGACACAAGAGAAAAAGTTGACAGTGTTAAATCTGATTTACCGTCGGATGCTGACGAGCCAAAAGTTAGTGAAGTCAACCTTAGTCTCTTTCCTATATTAGTAGTATCAGTAAGCGGGGAAGTCTCTGACTTTCTTTTAAAGAAAATATCCAATGATTTAAAAGATAAGATCGGCTCACTACCTAATGTTCTCGAGGTTAATATTGGTGGTGAAAGAGAAGAGCAACTGGAGATCATTATTGATCAAAATAAAATTGAAAGTTATGGGCTAAATCTGAATGATATTTTAGGTTTTGTAAAAAGTAATAATCAAATTGTTTCTGCAGGCAGTATTGATACTGGAGATGGAAGATTTGTGGTTAAAATACCTGGACTTTACGAAAATCTGAATGACGTTTTTAATACTCCAATTAAAATTAATGATAAAAAAGCTATTAAGTTTAAAGATATAGCTAAATTAAAAAGAAAATTTAAAGATCCAGAAAATTTTGCAAGACTTAACGGTCAATCTTCCTTCACACTAGAAATTTCAAAAAGAATTGGAGCTAATATTGTTGACACTGTTAATGAAGTTAAAATAATAGTCGAAAAAGAAAAACTAAAACTGCCCTCAAAAATTAACATAAGTTACTCAGGAGATGACTCTGTAGACATCAAGAACATGCTTGGCGATCTTCAAAATAACGTAATATTTTCTATTATTTTAGTTATGAGTGTTGTTGTCTTATTTTTAGGAATTCGATCAAGCTTATTAGTTGGTTTGGCGATACCAGGATCTTTCTTGTTAGCTGTGCTAATTCTTAACGCACTTAACTATACAGTTAATATGGTAGTTCTTTTTGGGTTAATTTTATCAGTTGGACTTTTGGTAGATGGCGCAGTTGTTATTGTTGAATACGCTCAAAGGAAAGTTCAGGAGGGTACAAAAATATCTGAAGCCTACTTAAAGGCATCATCTAGAATGTCACTGCCTATTATAGCTTCTACTTTAACAACTATAGCAGTATTTATTCCATTATTATTTTGGCCAGGTGTGACTGGTGGTTTTATGAAGTACATACCCATTACTTTAGTTGCGGTTTTATCATCATCACTTTTAATGGCTTTAGTAATTTTGCCAACAGTTGGATCTCAATCGCCAAAAATTAGAAGTCTTTTCTTATATGTAATAATACCTGTGATTATCATCGGCATACTCAGTTCCATCTCTTTTAATTTATTAAATATTCTTGGATTGAGCTTTATTTTAAAAACCATCATAAAAATAGCTTTAATTTTAACTATTAGTTTTTTGATTTATAAACTCTACAAAAGTAATTTTTTTGGCCTTATAAAACGAAAAGATCAAAATATAAATTATCAAACAAATAACGATCAGGAAGATTTAATTGATTTATCTAAAATTAAAGGTCTAACAAAAATTTATGTGAAGCTTTTATCCTTTTTAACAAATCATCCTTTAAAAATTATTTCTTTCTCTTTAATCCTTTTGGTTAGTATTTATGTGACTTATTCAAAGTATGGAAATGGAGTAAATTTTTTTCCTTCCGTTGATGCTGAAAACACAAAGGTCGTAATTTATGCAAGAGGAAATCTTTCAATCAAGGAAAAAGATGATTTGGTAAAGGAAGTAGAAAATAAAATCCTGAAAATCCAGAAAGATAATGATGAATTCAGATCTATATATACAACATCTGGAAATGTATCCAACAGACAAGAGAGTTCTGAGGACGTAATTGGATTTATTGATATAGAATTTGCTGATTGGGACAAAAGAAGAAAAGCAGATTTAATAATTGATGAAATTAGGGCCGCCACACAAGGCATTGCTGGTATTAAAGTTGAAACAAGAACACAAAGAGCTGGTCCTCCAGGAGGTAAACCAATTGAGATAAATCTTGCTTCTGACAACGCAAGCCTCATTCCTGGAGAGATGAAAAAGATTAAAAACTATTTATCTCAACTTGATGACATTAGAGATTTAGAAGACTCTAGCCCTTCACCTAGTATTGAGTATCAACTTTATGTTGATCGAGAAGAAGCTGCAAAATATGGTGCAAATATTGCTATTATTGGCAATACCATAAAACTTTTAACTAGTGGGTTAAAACTGAGTGAATACCGACCCGATGATAGCGATGAGTCCATCCCTATCTATTTAAGATTACCAGAAAATCAGAGAACTATTGACCAATTAAATGACATTAAAATTCCTACTTCAAGTGGATATGTACCTATTTCTAATTTTACAACAATCAAAACATCACAAAAGACAAGTAACCTTGTAAGAATTAATTCAAAGAGAACAGAAACAGTTAAAGCTGATATTGCTAAATTTTATCAAACAGATGCCTATGTCAGATTGGTAAAGCATTGGCTGGGAATTGAAAGATTTGACGCGCCCAATAAATTTAATTTGGAAATTCCAGAGTTCGGATCTGCTAATATAAATCCTGAGGTCATAGTGGAGTTCAAAGGCGAGGATGAAAGTCAAAAAGAATCTCAAGCCTTTTTACAAAAAGCTTTTGGAATAGCGATGTTTATGATGGCTTTGATTTTACTTACTCAATTTAATAGTTTTTATAGTGTTTTGTTAATTCTATTTGCAGTAATTATGTCTACAGTCGGAGTGATATTTGGTCTTATGATTACTGGTAGGCCTTTTGGTATTGTAATGAGTGGTATTGGTGTTATTTCCTTAGCGGGAATAGTTGTAAATAATAATATTGTTCTTATTGACACTTTTGATCGGCTTAAAGATAAAGCTTCATCAGTTAAAGAGGCTATCTTAATGACAGGCGCTCAAAGACTAAGACCTGTATTGCTCACAACAGCTACAACCGTCTTAGGTCTTTTACCTATGGTTCTTAAGTTAAATATAAATTTTTTAGAAATGGATTATTCTTACGACTCGCCTAGCACCCAATGGTGGGTTGATCTATCAAGCGCTATTGTATTTGGATTACTGTTCTCAACATTCCTAACGTTACTTGTGACTCCATGCGCTTTAATAGTAGGATCAAATTTATTTAGAAGATTTTCTAAGAGCAAATAAAAATTTCATCAGACTTATTAAGCTGAACGCAAAGTATGATAATGATACTAATAGTATTGTTTGCCAAAAAAAACTAATAAGAAATATAATAAGAAGTGCAATAAATATGACAAAGTAACTTCCATTAGAACTTGAAAGCTTTAGAGACTTTAAGGAAAGAGTTGGCACTCTGCTGATCATCATTATTCCACTGTAACAAAGTAAAAAAATTGAGATTATGGTATGATACTCGTTAAGATGATCGGGAAAAATAAAGTTAAAAAAAAATGGTATGAGTAGTATTCCCGCTGCTGCAGGAGATGGTATTCCATAAAAAGTTGTCGAAGGTGAGTTTAAGTTTTCAATGTTGAATCTAGCAAGCCTTAATGCAGCACATATAATATAAAATAAACAAAATACCCAACCAACTCTGTCAAATTCTTGAATTGACCATAAATAAAGCAATACTGCTGGAGACACTCCAAAGCTAATAAAATCTGAGAGTGAGTCTAACTCTGCACCAAACTGAGATGATTTTTTTAACTTTCTGGCCAACCATCCGTCAAAAAAGTCAAAAAATGCAGCAAGTAAAATCATAAGAACGGCGAAATTCCAATTTTCCTGAAAGGCAAATTTGAGAGCGCTAATTCCAGAACACAAAGATAAAAGTGTTATAAAGTTAGGTGCAAATTTTATAAATGGTACATCTTTCATTTTTTATTAAATTATATTTTTTTGTAAGATCTTTTATGATTAAGAGTTTTGGCGTCGTAAGCCATAATTGTTTCACCGCCTACACATCTTTGACCAACAGAAACTGAAGTCACATAACTATCAGGATACGAAATATCCACCCTACTACCAAATTTTATAATTCCATACTGCTCTCCTTGCTCTACAGAATCATTTTCTTTAACATAACACATAATTCTTCGAGCTATTAAGCCAGCAATTTGAGTGACATAGATTGTCCCTTTTGAATTTTTAAGAGTAATTGTCAATCTTTCATTTTCTTCACTAGATTTATCAAGCGTTGCATTTAAAAATTTTCCCTCAAAGTATTCAATCTTCTCAACAGTTGCCTTAGTTGGTAATCTTTGGATATGAACATCAAATACACTTAAAAAAGTTGATATCTTGATGTAATTTTTTTTTCCAATTTTTTTTTCTGTGATACTAGTAATTATACCATCTGCAGGGCTAACTAAAATATCATCTCCTAATGGTACAGATCTTATAGGGTCTCTGAAAAAGTAGAGAACAAATAATAAAGTGATTAAGAAAATCACAAAAAAAGGAATATAAATAAAATAGAAAAAAATTATTAATAGTAAAACTATTATAACTGAGACAGATATCTCTTTATGAAATCTAAAATACATTTTTTATAAGACTTACTTGATGAAGATTAATAACTGATATATATATCCTATTCAATACTAATGTCTAAAATTAAAGTAAAAAACCCAGTTGTAGAGCTTGATGGAGATGAAATGACTAGAATAATATGGGATTTTATTAAAAATAAACTCATATTACCCTATCTCGATATTGACCTAAAGTATTATGATTTATCTATACAGAAGCGAGATGAAACTAATGATGAGATCACAATAGACTCTGCGCATGCAATTAAAGAACACGGTGTTGGAGTTAAATGCGCAACTATAACTGCAGATAATCATAGAATGACTGAGTTTAACTTGAAGGAAATGTGGAGATCTCCAAATGGAACAATCAGAAACATACTTGATGGGACAGTCTTTAGGCAGCCAATAATTTGTAAAAATATACCTAGAATAGTTAGAACTTGGGACCATCCCATAGTTGTCGGAAGACATGCCTTTGGTGATCAATACAAAGCCACCGATGCGGTCATTACTGGGAAAGGAAAACTCACCATGACTTTCACTCCCGAGGACGGAAGCGAATCGACTTCATGGGAAGTGTATAACTTTCAAGAAAACGGTGTGGCCATGAGTATGTATAACATAGAATCCTCCATATTTGGTTTTGCACGATCCTGTATGAACAGAGCGCTAGACAAAGGTTGGCCCCTCTATTTTTCTACCAAAAACACCATTATGAAGGCCTATGACGGGCGCTTTAAAGATATATTTCAAGAAGTTTTTGACAATGAGTTCAAAGACAAATTTGAAGCTGCAGGCATTACCTACGAGCATCGCTTGATCGATGATATGGTGGCTGCAGCCATGAAGTGGACTGGCGGCTTTGTTTGGGCTTGTAAAAACTATGAT
>JAQWMI010000016.1 GCA_029246865.1 Alphaproteobacteria bacterium | reverse complement strand
ATTTGCTATAACACCAGGATATTTTTTACAAATATCATTAATTTCTAATAAATAGGGATTCATTTAAGTAGATTAATCATTAAAACAACACTTATCAAAATAAATAACAAACCAACTATTTTCCTTATCAAGAATATTCTTCTATAAAAAAAATTTTTAAAACCAAGAACTGTAACTAGAATTGTTAAAATTATATACCACATCATATCAACAATCATCGCAGTAGAAACTAAAGTAAAATTTAATACTATGTTATTATCCAAGGATAAAAATTGAGAATAAATAGCAGTAAAAAAAATAAAAATTTTAGGATTAAGTATGGCAATAGTAAAACCTTCCAAGAATGCGATACGATAGTTTTTAACATTATTGTCTTTAACTAATAAATTTTCTTTTTTATTTTTTGTAATCGATATCATACCTATGTAAAAAAGAAAAATAATAGATAATATTTTAAGAATTATGAAAATATTGTAATAATTATGAGTTAATAACTCTAAACCTATAACGGAAAATAAAGCATATAAACCGATAGCTAGTCCATGACCTATTGCAGACATAAATCCATTTAACTTACTTTTTAGAGCGTTGTTTATTACAAGCAGCATGCTTGGACCTGGCGAAATAGCACCAAATAGGCATATCAAAAAAATTTTTATGAATAGAAAAAAACTCATGTTTCAACTTACTTTAATTATGTTAATATTCAAACTTGGATGACATTGGTATAAAAAAACTTGCTGTAGAAAAAACACCAAAAGTAAAAACTATTTTCCACGATAAATATTTTCGCCATGATATTTTAAAATCTTTAAATAACAACGATTGTATTGGAATTGAGCTTGGTGTAGCAGGTGGAAACTTTTCTAAAAGAATGGTTAAAAGTGGTAAGTTTAAAAAATTTTTTGGTATTGATTTATATGAAGATCACCACAATACTAAAGAATATATCGAGGCACTTAAATTAATTGGCTTAAATAGTAATTATACATTGTTAAGAATGTCTTTTGATGAAGCTATAAGTCTTTTTAGTGACTCCTATTTTGATTTTATATATTTTGATGGTTATGCGCATACAGGCGAAGAGGGTGGAAAAAATTTTAGTGATTGGTTTTGTAAATTAAAGGTTGGGGGTATTTTTTGTGGTGATGACTATCATGACGATTGGCCGTTAGTAAAATGGGGTGTTAATAACATAGTATCTCAATTGAATTGCGATCTTAATGTTACAGGTAAAACAGAAGATACTCATTTAAACAAATATCCTTCTTGGTTTTTTAAAAAAGAGTCAGAAAAAACATTTAATAATGATCCAGATTTATTGAATTTAGGTTTACAAATTCGTAAAGCTACTAAGAATAATGGTAAAAACATCACACTAACTCAAGATGATATTGTAAAACTATTTGAAGAAATTAAATTAAAAACCCTCAACTAGCCATGAAGTTACAAAAAATACTTTAAAAATTGTTAAGAAGCTAACCTGTATCAAGGTGACTATCAGACATTCTTTCAAGATCACCATATTACTGGCATTATTGAGTATTAATCTTATATTATAATTTACTTTAAATATTCGTATTAAGTAACTGTTTTTACAATGAATATTATATATTAATTTAGAGTAAATAATAAATTTTAAAATTTATAATCTGTAATTTTCTATTTATAATTGTTAAAAAACCTCGATAAACACAGAAATACTTCACTAAAATTATAGCCAACCAATAAAAGATCTGATTTTATTGATAAATTCTAATTAAAATTCATTAAAAACCTTTATTATAGAGATATTTGTAACCAGAACAGATGAAATTAGTCATTTTTATAATCGTTATTTTTTATTAATATTAAATATTAATACCATATATTTAAAAAAGAGTAGGGAATTCAAGCTTAATTTAGTAATTTTAAAAAATGTTAATTGCGACAAAAGTAATAATAACTATTAAAATATGATTCTTATGATTTTTTGGGATGAAACATTATAGAAAAAAAAAACTATAAATCAATTAAAAAAACACCTATTTTTGGTATAAAATCATATTATCTAACAATATATACCCCTTAAAAACCTCTTAAAATGGTTTTTGATACCTTTTTTTTATCGTTCTATTTTTGTTCTTTTTATTAAATATATTAATAATGTTTGGGTTATTAGAGTAAATAAGCTTATAAAATAAACAATTTTTTAATGATTTAGAATACAATTATTGATAATAAACAAAAGTGTTTGAAATATATAAATAATTTAGAATTTTTAATGATCTGGTCAGATCTGTCGCACGTATATCTACTGTGTAATGTGTATAATTAAAAAATTATTTTTTTAAAGAGGGGTCGAATATGAAAGATTTATTTATGGATATTTATAATAGCATTATGGATGCAAGATGGAATCCTTTAAGTAAAATCCCTGATATTGCACTAAGACACTTACTTATGCAGTTGTTAGCCTGGATGTGGTGCATTGTTTTCTCACTATACTTTACTTCATGGGTGGTATTCGGTTTCACCGCAGTTGCGCATTTTTTAATAATTTTTGGTACATTTATGACAGCAATTATTTTTAAAAAAGGTGGAGAATATAATCAAGATAAGCCTTAAAAATCAGATATTTGTTATTTTTTATTTGGCGTTATAGAGTAAATATACAACAAAGTTCCCCAAAAAATGGCCATAGTTAGTATTGTAAGAAAAAGATTGTTACTTTTAGCTATATTTAGAGCAATTCCAACGTAATAGGTTGGCGGCACTAGTAAAAAACCAGCCAAAAATGATATAAAACGTCTCTTTTTTAAAAAAATCAAAATATCCACGAATAGAGTTGAAAAACTAATCCACAATACAACTAGCCAAATAGGAATGAATCCAAACATAAAACTCGAGTTGATTACATAAAGCCCTGAATAAGAGAGAAAACTATCAAAAATAATACCTAATACTGAATATTTAATGCATATCTTTATCGCTTTAGCTCTATCATTTGCAAAGTAGAAAAATAAAGTAAGATACAAGAGTCCTAATATTATACCCAAACTAGGGAAGCCTTTATAATCTCCAATCACGCAAGCAAACCAAGTCATTTCAAAACCGCAAAGTGTTAAAAAAATATTCTTATTACTAATATTTATTTGTCGCATAATATGTATTATAGGTTAATTACACATCCATCATATGAAGGAAAAATGCTCATTTTACTGAGCTTTTCATATTCTGTTACGTAATCGATTAATGCTGTCATGTGACTTAAATATGTAACCTTAGGTTTAACGTATTCAATCCATTTTAATATTTGTTCATAATCAGCATGAGCTGGATGCTCTTCATATCTAAGGCAACCAATTATTAAGCATTCAATTTCTTTAATTTTGTCTAGATAAGTCTCATCGTAAAAAAATTTAACATCTAAGTTATAAGCAATTTTATCATCAATGACATATCCTAGAGAGTCCATATTTCCATGATTTTGCTTAATAACATCAATTTTAAAGCCATCAATCTGATATGTTTTGCCAGCTTCATAATCAATAATTTCACAAATCGGTGGATATTGAGCCATATTTTTGCTTTTAAAAATGTATTCGAAGGCATTTAAAAGACTTATCTTTGTTTTCTGATCAGCAAATACAGGTAATCTATGCCCGTTAGATAGGTTTATAGCTCTTAAATCATTAATTCCATGTGTGTGATCTGCATGAGCATGAGTAAATAATACGCTATTAACTGAGGTAATTTTATTGGCTATTAACTGCTGTCTTAAATCGGGATTTGCATCAATAAGGATTGTTTTTCCATTTTTTTCAATAATAGCGCCAGGTCTAGTTCTTATATTTTTTGGATTCTTAGAATCGCAATTTCCCCAGCGATTTGACAAAACAGGAACCCCAAAACTACCTCCAGAACCTAAAATTGTTACTTTTATATTGCTCATTAATTAATTGTTTTTACTAAATAATTTATTGTAATTATCATTTGATCTAGTGGCCATTTCTTTTGTATTTATTGAAAGAATTTCGCAATATTTCTCTAAAATTAACTTTAAATACTTTGGGTAATTAGTTTTTCCTCTATGAGGATCTGGAGTTAAATAAGGACTATCAGTTTCAAAAATGATTCTATCAATTGGGAGTTTTTTTATAGTATTTCTTAGTTTTTCAGCATTTTTAAAAGTAATTATTCCTGAAATTGAGTAATAACAGTCTAAATCCATACATTTATTGGCAAATTCATCAGATCCGGTAAAGCAGTGGATTAGGATTTGTGGAACCCTACTTCTATATCTGTCTAAAATTGGAAAAATTTCCTCCTCTGAGTCTCTCATATGAATTAAAACTGCCTTTTCATACTGACTTGCCATCTCAAAATGAGCCTCTAAAGATTCAATTTGCTTAGTTTTGTTAGCATTATAATAGAAATCAAGACCAGTCTCTCCTACTGCAACTATTTTAGAATTATCTTTTAAATTGCTGTCTAAAATTGTTTTCATATCGTTTATTGGCATTTCATCAACATAATTAGGGTGTTGTCCAATAGTTATATCAATAGTTTCGTAGTCATTAACTATGGATAAATCTTTAGAAAATTCAGATAAATTGGAATTAACACAAAGCATTCCTATAATTTCATTTTCAACACTCTCTTTAATGATTTCTTTTGATTTATTCGCTAAAAGTTCATGGCCAAAATTAACATGACTGTCTATTAGTTTATAATTACTCAATCTTTTGAAATAAAGGCTCAGGTTGATTAATTTTAAGAGATTTCATGTCTAAGATTTCTTCGATTTTTGAAAAAGATTTAAAACTCTCATCAAGATTAAAAAGTTCAAGTATCTTAATAGTCTTTTGAGGCATTATAGGGTGAAGATACTGGGTTAATCTAATTATACATATACAGATATTAGACAAAACTTCTTTCATCATATCAGGATCAGTTTTCTTAAGAGCCCATGGCGCTTGCTTATCAACATAATTGTTAAGATTATTAAGGAATAAGAAAATTTCCTTAAGATATTCGTCAAATCTATAATCTAAAATGTGGCTATTAAGAGTTTCCTCCAAATCCATAATATCGAGAAATGTTTTGAAATTTTTATTATTATCAGTTAATTCAATATTATGTTCTAAATTCTTAACTATGAAACTTAATACTCTCTGAATAAGATTTCCAAAATTATTTGCCAGTTCTCCATTAATTCTATTTTTAATTGCCTCTCTCGAGAAATCTCCATCATTACCAAAAGGAACTTCTCTAAAAAGAAAATATCTAACCTCATCAAGTCCATAAGATTCAATTAATTCAATTGGGTCTATGACATTACCAGTACTTTTGCTGATTTTTTGACCTTCATTTGTCCACCACCCATGAGCTACAATTTGTTTTGGCGGTTCTAGTTTAGCAGCCATAAGAAACGCAGGCCAAAAAACAGCATGAAATCTAATAATATCCTTTCCAACTACATGTATACCTGGCCAATATTTCTGATAATTATCACTATTTGTATTTGGAAAATCCAATGCAGATATATAATTAGTTAAAGCATCAAGCCATACATAGACGATATGATCATTATTTGAGGGTACTTTGATACCCCAATTGAAAGTAGTTCTAGATACGGATAAATCTTTTAGGCCTGATTCAACAAATTTTCTAACTTCATTTGATCTAGATTTTGGCACAATAAAATCAGGGTTGTTATCATAAAACTCTATTAGAGCATCTTGCCACTTAGAAAGCCTGAAAAAATATGATTCTTCCTCAACCCAACTAAGTTCTGAGCCAAAGGAATTATATTTCTTCCCTTCCCTCTCCTCAATTTCATTATCAGCAACAAAAGCTTCATCTCTTACAGAGTACCAACCTGAATATTTTGATAAATAGATATCATCATTATCCTCTAAAATTTTCCATAACGCTTGGACAGATACTTTATGCCTCTCTTCAGTTGTTCTTATAAAGTCATCATTTGAAAGATTAAGCAGTCCTGACATTTCTCTAAAATTTTGTGAAACAGAGTCTGTGAATTTTTGAGGATCAATAGAAGCATCACTAGCAGCTTTCTCAACTTTTTGACCATGTTCATCGGTGCCAGTAAGAAAAAAAGAATTTTGACCAAGGCAGCTAAAGTACCTTTTTAAAATATCTACAGATAATGAAGTATAAGCATGACCGATATGGGGTTTGTCGTTCACGTAATAAATAGGTGTTGTGAAATATCTATTTTGCATATTTGACAACATTAGACTGTAATCTATAAAAATAAACTGCCAATAGATCGCTAGTCATTGTATTAAATTGAATACTCTCATTCATATCTTTTAGAAAATCTGAATGTAATTTTATTAAATATTTGAATAACACATCATTACCAATAGAAATGTGAAGAAAATACTGAATAATCTTAAGATATAAATTAGATACAATTGGAAGTGAGTTCTTATCAAAAGACCTCATGCAATCAAAAAATTGAGTGTCATTAATTATAGTTTTAGAAAAAAAAGGCTTTGATAAATCGTCAAAAGTATTTTCCGGGATAACTTGATTTTTTGTTTTTAAATCTGCCATAAAATCATCTAATGAAACTGATAAATCATTATTACTGATTTTCAAAATACGCGATCGAGACTTTATAGTTGAAATTACTTTAAAGGCACTTGTTGTGAAAAAAATAAAAAATGTATTGAGTGGCGTCTCTTCAGTTATTTTTAATAAAGCATTAGCGGAATTACTATTTAAAGATGCAATATTTTCATTAAAAATAACTATTGGTGTTTCTTCAATAGCTTTATGTAAAAATCTTTTTTTTAATTCTCTAATCTGTGAGACGGATATTTCCATTGAGTCTTTTTCAGGAGATAATTCAAAAAAATTTAAATCTCTCTCATATTTTTTTGTGTAAAAAGTATCAAGAATATCCTCTTTAATTAGATCAACGTCTTCATTATTTCTATATTCTATTATAAAGCTCCCCCCTTTCAACTCAGATAATTTCTTAGCTATTAAATCAATTTGCATTTTGTTAAGTGGGAAATGATTTCCTGGTGAATAATATCTGGAGATCTATTTGCATTAATTTTAATATATTTTCTCTTACCAATTTTTAATTTTAAAAGTTCATTATAATTTTTTTTTATTCTTTTAAATTGATTTAAATATATTTCATCAAATTTATTTTGAAAAACTCTACTCTTTTTTCTTTCCATTAAAGATTTTTGATCAATATCTAAATAGAAGGTTACTTCAGGGATACTTTTTTTATCAATTAAAGATATTAAAGATTTAATTATTTTCTTATCATTTTGATTGATTCCCTGATAAGCATAAGTTGAATCAAAATATCTATCAAAGACATATAATTTATTTTGTTTTATTTTTTCAATTTTAGAAATTAACTCAAATCTGCTCGCAAAAAAAAATAAAATTAAGCTTTTGTTTGTAAAATTTGAATTAACAATTACTTTTCTTATTTTTTCTAAATCTTTAATACCACCTGGCTCTCTGGTAAATTCAGATTTGATATTATTTTTAATAAAATATTTTTTTAGGAGATTGATTTGTGTGCTTTTACCTGAGTACTCGAAACCTTCAAGAGAAATAATTTTTGTCATACAAACTTTAATTTGATCCCATAACTAGATAATATAAAGCAGCAAAAATCCTAGAAAAAAAGTTTTTTTGTTTTATATCTTTTTCAGACACTAAATCAAAAAAAGTTTCCGTTTTTCCATGTGAAATTTTTAACTGACCTAAAATATCCCCAGCTTCAATCGGCACAGAGATTGGTTCGTTAACTTGGACTATAATCTGCATATCAGCCAGGTGAGCTTTAGGAACTGCCAAAGATAAGTCATTAGGCGCAACTAAATTAACTTTTTTATCTTTGCCTAACCAAGTATCAGATTCAAAAACAACATCTCCCCTTTTGAAAAATTCAATATATTGAAAATTAGTAAACCCCCACTCCATTAGCCTATTGGCCTCTTGTTTTCTCTGTTTAGAACTTTGTGCGCCGTTAAATACTAATATTAATCTTCTTCCATTTCTTTCTGAAGAACCAACATATCCATATCCAGCCTTAGCAGTATATCCCGTCTTTAATCCGTCATTTCCTTCTGAGTCACCGAGTAATGGATTTCTGTTTGCTTGAGTTATACCTGAAAAAGTAAATTCATCCTCGGCATAAATTTTATAGAGTTCAGGGTAATTTTTAATTGTGTATTCGGCAATAATAGCCAAATCTCTGGCAGTTGTATAATGATTTTCCGCTGGCATTCCACTGCTATTAACAAAGTTAGTGCCTTTTAAACCAATTTTTTGGGCTAAAAGATTCATTTCACCTGCAAAAGCCTCTTCTGATCCAGATATTCCCTCTGCAATAACGATAGATGAGTCATTGCCACTTTGGACTATAATGCCTCTTAAAAGGTCTTCTACAGTTACTTTTTTGTCAACTTCAACAAACATTTTAGATCCGCCCATTTTCCAAGCTTTTTTGCTAACCAAAAATTGTTGATCTAGAGAGATGAGGCCTTTAGATAATTTTTCAAATGCAACTAAAACAGTCATCATTTTGGTCATACTTGATGGGAATGTTTGATTTTGGGAATTTTTATCCAGCAAAACCTGACCTGTTGAAAGATCAATCAAATAAGCTTCTTTGGCTACAGACTCTAATGCTTGAACACTAGTCGAGAAGAAGAATATTATTAGAAATTTAACGATATATTTTTGCATTATTAAAGCCGTTATTTAATAGAAATCCTAGCCTCTCGTCTACATCAATAGACTTAAAAGGACCAGCTAAAACTTCAAAAGAACCATTTTCAGAGGATATAGTGAGATCAAGATTACGTATTTTATTGGTTTTAATTCTGGCTTCAGAATAATTCGGATATTTACCAACAAAAATAAACATTACCGAAACTCCATCTTCAGCTAATGAAGTCATTTTAGAGAGCTTTTTCTCATTTATTTCTAGTTTTTCACTAATTTCAATTGGTTTATCAAGAATTTCCTCAGTTATGATTTCATTGATATTAAGATCAACAACGCTGGTCTCCTTGGATAGTTCAACTGAGCGCAAGTTTTTAGACTCGTCTCTTAAGTACTTAATGTATACATCTGATTTTAATGATAATTTTTCAACTAGAATATTTGATAATTCAAGATTATTTGAAGATGAATCAATATAAATATTTCTAACAAATTCATAATTATTGATATCATTTGGGTTTGAAATTCTTAATACTGAAGGTATTGGCAAAGACTTATGATAGACAACAAACCCCTCTAATTCAGTATTAACTTGGAACTGCTCAGAGCCAGAATATGAAAAATCGTAGTTATATTGAGAAATAGCCTTATTCTTTTTTAAACTAGTAGTTTTAAAAAACTCCTTGTCACTAATATATTTATTATAATTAGCATTTTCACATGAAATAAAAGTCAGTAAAAACAGTATAATAATTAATTTATTTAAATTTATCACTTAATAACCCAACTGATAAGCCATAATAATTAGAACAGTTATAAGATAGGATATTGAGATAATTATCATAAACAATGAAGTATCTGTAATCAGACTTAACTCTACCCATCCTAATTAAGTA
Source organism: Alphaproteobacteria bacterium (assembly GCA_029246865.1). Taxonomy (GTDB): domain Bacteria; phylum Pseudomonadota; class Alphaproteobacteria; order HIMB59; family HIMB59; genus HIMB59. The sequence goes on along the minus strand of JAQWMI010000016.1, from coordinate 2,808 downwards.
ACTATTTAAGTCAATTGATGGGAGATTTTCACCGCTCATTTTAAGAAAATTAAGGTTAGAAAATTCAGATAAAGGTAATTTTTTTGATAATCTCTTAACCGCTAAACATCCTTTGGTTCTTTTAATAAATAAATCAGGCTCGATTGACTCTATATTTGACGGAGGTATTACTTCCCTACCCCAGGTAAAGTCATCATTCCATTTATTTGAACCAACTCCTTTTAAGTACCTTGCTATTGATGCAAGAGCATCTGCTTCATTAGTCCATATGTTTTTTTTACCATCATTGTCGAAATCTTGAGCATAAGCTAGGAAACTCGAGGGCATAAATTGGTTTTGACCCATAGCTCCGGCCCAAGATCCTTTAAAGTTATCAATGGTGATATGACCTTCTTTTATAATTGTGAGAGCTTTGTAGAGTTCTTTGGTGAAGTATTTGCGTCTTCTTTCATCATAAGACATGGTTAGCAAACTCTCTATTACAGGATAATTGCCAGTAATCTCACCATATGCTGTTTCTAGCCCCCAAATTGAAACTATAAACCGCGATTGAACTTCATATTTATTTTGAATGTCTTTTAATAATGCATTGTTTTTACTGATTTTATTTAAGCCATTTTTAATTCTTAATTTTGAAATTCTTTTTTCTAAGTACTCAGAAAAAGTTAAAGTAAATTCAGGCTGACATTTATCATTCTTAATAACATTTTTATTTACAGAGTATGGTGCAACTAAATTTGCAACAAAGTCAGAATCTAGAGAATATTCAGAAGAGTTTTGGACAACTTCCTGTTTCCAATTATCAAACTTACTAAAGTCATAAGAGTCAAGAACTTTGCAATTCTCATCGTCGTGAGCAGCAAATAATACATTAAACCAAAATAATGCAATAACTGTAAATATCTTAATCATCAATATAGATTCTAAAGTAACTTTTAATTATTATATCTTAAAATTTCTTATAATTTTCTATTATTACTCAGTGAAGCAGCTGTGAAGAACCCTTCCCCTATCTATTTCTATTATGCAGTAAACATATGCAGATTCTTCGTAATTAACTAAATGAAGATAATTACTATCTTTATCAGCACTAATTGTAATAATTTCATATCCAAGGTTTAGAAAGCTATTAACCGATAATTCTGATTGCTTTAATTCATGGGTAATAAAATCACCAAATCCAATACAAGGAAGTAAAAAAAATGCGATCAGGAACTTTCTCATTATTATAATCATTTTATATTAAATAGAAAAATCGACCAGTAGTTAAATGATTTGAGATTTTATATTTGAAAAAACCGATATATTATATAAATTTCAGCCCTACGGAGAGATGGCAGAGCGGTTGAACGCATCAGTCTTGAAAACTGACAAGGGTGCAAGCCCTTCCTGGGTTCGAATCCCAGTCTCTCCGCCACTTTGGTAATAGTCATGAAAATTATTTTTTTAACCTTATTTTTGATTTATTCGAACATAGCTATTGCAGAAAATTATAAATTAACCACTAAAGAAGGTAAAACATTTCCAATAACTGTTAGTGTTGATGAAAATAGAAGTTTACCTACCGTTGTCTATGTCACTGGCTTAGGAGGTAAGAGTAATAGTTTAGCTAAGTTCTCAAAAGAATTTTTAGAAAAAGGTTTGAATTTAATTACATTTGATCGAAATGAACCAGATTGCAAAGGTTTTAAATGCTTTGGTACAGTTGGAAGTAGGTCTAAAAGCAATCAACTAATTTACGCAGAAGATAATCAAGAAACTGCAATAGAAAACATTGTTGAAAATGAAGTTAAGTCAGTTTTAGAATATATAAAATCTAGTTCATGGTACGAAAGTAATAATGGAATTTATATTATAGGAGGTAGCTTTGGAGCTTGGATCACACTATCTCTCCTATCTGATGAAGAAATCAAAAACGATATTAAGGGAGTTGTGTTTTTATCACCCTCCACTGCTCCACATAAATCCTCTGGCAAATATGCAAATGAAATCATTACATATAATAGTTTAATTAAAAATATTGTTGAGATAAAAGGACTTGCAATTGGCAGTCCCAATGATGAACTATTTCCGGGAGCGACTACTAAAGATGCAGTTGATTTCTTAGCTGAAACAATACCTCAAATGAAGATTAAAAAAATAATAACAAACTCAAAATTACATGCTAAAGAATTACTAAAAAAAGATTCAGAAATTAAGAATGATATTTTAAATTGGATTGTTTAAAATAAATAATATTCCTATTAAAAAATTGATTAAAAAAATTCTCCATAATACAAAGTATTCAATCTATGTTGTAAATGTTATTTAAAGCTTAATATCAAAAGTTCTAGATATTTCACCTTCAGTAATTTTAATAATTTTAAATTTATCTGTCTTGACTAACTTTTCACCCTTATCGGTTACAAAAGATTTCATTTTTAAAACTTCTTTTTCTGGCATTTTACGTGCGTATTTTAGAATATTTTTTTTAGTTCCAATCTTAAAAATAGTATTCATTATCTTTTTATTCCTTTCTCACATTATTAATATTTTTAGTATTGAACTAAGGTCTATCATATTCAACAAACTTCTTTAACGAGTTTGTCAGAAATTCTTCATAATTATTTATTTCATAGATTGGTTTATCGTTAATTTCTAAATGTTTAGGATCTATATCAAAATCATAAGACGGTTCGAAAAAGAATGGAATTGAAATTCTCTCCTCTTTATTGAAAAGAACTCTATGGTTAGTAGCTTTGAAGTATCCATTTGTTAGGTATTGAAGTGCTAATCCTGAATTTACAACATAAGAGTCAGGATCATGAG
>JAQWMI010000015.1 GCA_029246865.1 Alphaproteobacteria bacterium | reverse complement strand
AAGATATCTTGAAATCATATTTCAAAGATTTTCAATCAGTTAAAACTAAAAAATCAGCGACAAGCAATATAAGCTTGAATTTTAAAAATGACCTCAAATCTAAATTTTGTGCTGGAGTAATTTTGGCTTTTATCGAAAACCATAAGGATAGGGAAGAGATTTATGACCTGCTCTTAACTTCAAAATTTGATGGTATTTTTGAAGATGTGAGGCTGCTAATTACCAAAACTCCGCATTTTAATAAATCACCATCAGATTTATTTGAATTACTTGACTTAAAGGGATTGAATTTTACAAAAAATCAACTATTTTCAAGAGAGATTCGCAGGTTATGTAGATTTGCTAATTACCCTTTTAAAGGTGATCTTTACTTAGAAGTTGAAAAAGCGCTAAATTATATAAATAAAAATAATCATAAATGACAAAAGCTACAAAAAAAAAAAATAAATCCTCGAGAACTACTAATTCAAAAAAAAAGGTTTCAACAACTGTGAAAAAAACTAAAACTACCGTTTCTAAAAAGACCCTTACAGCTGAAGAGTTTTTATATTCAGAGAACGAAAAAGCATTAAGCAATTTAATATTAAAAGAATTTGATAAAGAGGTAGTAGCTAAATGTTCAATTTATATTAAGTCTTTTAGTAAAAAAGAAGAAGCTATAATTTCAATAAAAGACTTTATTGAATATATTGAAAGTATTGATGAAGACCTTCATAAATATTTAGTTAAATATTCCTCTTCTGATTCTGAAAGCTCATCTAATAAAGAAGATGACTCGGAGGAAGAAGAAAAAGCACCAACTGTAAAAAGCGACGATCCTGTTAGAATGTATTTAAAGGAAATGGGTAATGTTGAATTACTTTCAAGAGAGGGTGAAATAGCCATTGCTAAAAGAATTGAATCTGGTCTTGATAAAATGATGAATTCAATTCTAGAATGTCCGGCATCTCTTGATATTATAAAAAAATGGGTACAGGAAGTCAAAAACAGTGAAATTAATTTAAGAGAAATAGTTGATTTTGATGAATATTTTAATGAAGATAATGATCCTTACTCGAATTCATCTAAAAGAAAAGAAATTCAAAAAATTATTAATGATAGAAAAAAAGCATTAGTTAAAGAGAAACAACAGTTACTTAAAGATCAAGGTATTGAAGTAGAAAAAGAAAAACTAGAAGAGACGACAAGTGAAGATTTAGAAAATGAGAGTTTCTCAATTTCAGTTATCGAAGATTTCTATAAACCAGAAATCTTAAAAAAGTTAGATCGAGTTCTAATTTTATCTGAGAATATAACCAAGATTAAAAAAAATAAGAATATCACCAAAATTGTTGATGCAAAATCATTAAAAGATCTATCAAAATTTCAAAATGAAATTCTTACATATTTTGTCGAGATTAAAATTAAGCCTCATAAATTGGAAGAAATAATAGCTCATCTGTATGCTATCAATAAAGAAATTCAAGCTAAAGAGGTCACTATTCTTAATTTTTCTAATAAGACTAAAATCCCTAGAGATGTTTTTTTAAAGCATCATAGTTTAAAGGACAGCTTTTCAATTTATCAAAAATTTATGTGCTCTTCGGATGAAAGATTTAAAAATTTATTTGATAAATATGCGGATCAACTCAAAGAAGTCTACAAGGAAATATTAAATCTATCAAAGATAGCAAATCAAAATACTATTGAATTTAAAGAAAAAGTTAGGGAAATACAATCAGGGCAAAGAACTGCTAACCAAGCTAAAAAAGAAATGATTGAGGCCAATCTTAGATTGGTCATCTCAATTGCTAAAAAATATACAAATAGAGGCTTACAGTTCTTAGATCTTATTCAAGAGGGTAATATTGGTTTAATGAAGGCCGTTGATAAATTTGAATATAGAAGAGGTTATAAATTTTCCACTTATGTTACTTGGTGGATTAGACAAGCTATTACAAGATCTATTGCTGACCAAGCTAGAACAATAAGAATACCAGTTCATATGATTGAAACTATTAATAAAATAGTTAGATCTAGTAGGCAATTAATTCTTGAGTTGGGTAGAGAGCCTACACCCGAAGAACTTTCAGTAAGACTTAAAATGCCAATCGAAAAAGTTAGAAAAGTATTAAAAATAGCTAAAGAGCCTGTAAGTCTTGAAACACCTATTGGTGACGATGATGACAGTTTCCTTGGAGACTTTATTGAAGATAAGAACGCTGTTATTCCTGAAGAGGCCGTTATGCAGCTTAACCTAAGAGAAACTACTACTAAAATACTTTCAACATTAACTCCAAGAGAAGAAAGAGTTTTAAGAATGAGATTTGGAATTGGAATGTCTTCTGACCATACTTTAGAAGAAGTCGGGCAACAGTTTAGTGTTACTAGAGAAAGAATTAGACAGATTGAAGCTAAAGCATTAAGAAAACTTAAACATCCAATTAGATCAAAAAAGCTAAAATCTTTTATGGATTCTTAAAGATTTTTTTAGTACAGTCCAATTTCTGCTAAGCAGATATCTGCTTTATAGTTATCAAACCCCGCAACCAAGCCAATGGTTTTAATTTTTTGATTATCTAATTTTTTAGGTTGATAATAGTTTGATCTTTTAAAGTCTTTAAGACTAGTTTTAATTGTAGTCCATTGGTTATTTGCAATAAATGAATGTGAGTAATATTGCCAGGGTGCAAGAGTAAGACCTGTTCTTATATGCAAATAATATTTTTGTTTATTTCCATAAATTTTAATATATAAACCCTCATATTTGTTAATCTTTATTTTATTATCTAAATCAAGTCTAATTTGAATAAATCCACCATTATTTTCAGTAGTTACGTCACCAGTCATCCTGTAACACTGGACGCCTTTAATATTATCTTTTTTTACCGCACCTTGTGATAGACCGCCCATAACTCCATCAGTAAAAAATCTCCATGACAGACTGTTATTTAATCCTTCTTGATTACTGAATTCATACAAAATCATATCTTCACCTTTTAAGGTAACTGAATAAGAAAAGATTATAACTATAAAAATAACTAAATATTTCTTTGTGATCATTTTCATCAATAATACATTAATAATAATCAAAATTCCTAATTAAAAGTTGAATTTACTTGAACTTCCTTTTTTAGTCGTCTATTCCTTATACTCATTCTGTGATTAAATACGATTTAAATTTTGCCAAATTTTGGTAATGGAAAAATTCCAGAATAAATGAGTAGGTGGGGCCTGTAGTTCAGTTGGTTAGAACGCGGTGCTCATAACGCCGTTGTCGCAGGTTCGAGTCCTGCCGGGCCCACCAAATAATTAATTAAAAGAAACGTGCTCTAGGGTTTTAGTTAGCTTAGATAGATCACCTTTGTTCTCTCTTAAAATTTGAGAAAATTCAGATTTTTTACTCACATAGTAAGAACTGTTTTCTATAATTACATCTAAAACCTTAGGCTCATTCAAAATATAAGCTATTCTCCAAACTATAGAATAAGATTTATTCTCATCTTCTATCGTACTATAAATTAAATACCCATTTTCATCTTTTTTAATTTTTTCTAATTGAATTAATTGACCTTCATAACGTTCAACTAAATTATAAATTGTTTTAGTTAAGTGGGTTAAAAAGGCTTTTTGATACTTTTCTAGTTCTTCCTTACTATTTTTTTTTGCTAAACGGCCAATTAAACTAAGGCTAATAGATTTAATTGCAAATTTATCGTCAATAAATAAAATTAATTTATTTTCCAATTGCATTTTATTATCGTTTTGTATTATCTCAAAAAAATCACCCGTCATTTTAGAAAACCATTGCTCTAAATTTTCTTCGGAATATAAATTTAAAGGAACAATTAGCAAAATTAAGTAATATTGAATAATTTTAAACATAAATTATTTTAATCAATATAAATTTGAGGTACAGGTAAATCTCTTAGATGATCTTGATTTATAGTTCCCATTCTACGCTGATGATAGAGTAATTTTATAGAATTATATAAATCATTTGAATTTTTCTTAAGGTCATTTATTTCATAGTCATATTCCGCTCTAGTAGACATTATTGATGCTGATGAAATATTAATTGAAGAATTATTGTTCAATACACTTATTGGGTCAATATAATAATCTAGTATTCTACCAGTAAAATCCCTCATATTAGTCGGACCTATAATTGGTATTACTAAATAAGGACCTGAGCTAATTCCAGCTTTGCCAATTACAGTCCCCATATCAATATTGTTTTTTTTTAATCCTAAATGTTTTGAAGTGTCATAAAATCCCAATGATGTTGTGGAATTAGCTGCAAATCTTCCAATAGAATTTATAGATTTTTTAATATCACCTTTAATTAAAAAAGTTATTGCTTTCAAAGGTTCTTTTAAATTAGAAAAAAAATTGGATATTCCTTTTTCAGCTAAATCAGGTGTAATGGCTTTGTAAGTGGTCACAACTGGTTGAATAGCTATATCATCAACTACAATATTAAATTTTAAAATAGATCGGTTAATTTTTTCATAAGGATCATAAACATAAGTGCCATTATTTATTTTATTGTCATCAGATGTGTTCTCTTCAGACCAAAGGTTTGAATTAATAAAAAATATACAAATGCAATTTAAAATAATGTGTCTAAAGTGTTTATTCATATTTTATATTTATCATGATTCTTGACACACTCAACATAGAACAAAGAGAGGCGGTAGTTTACCCCAATGGCCCACTTTTAGTTTTATCTGGTGCAGGAACAGGAAAAACAAGAGTTTTAACAGCAAGATTTGCCTATTTAGTTGAAAAAAAAGGAGTGAATCCACAGACAATTATGGCTGTAACCTTCACAAATAAAGCTGCCAATGAAATTAAGAACAGAGTTTCAAATGAGCTTAATCTATCCATTATCAGTCATTGGATAGGGACATTCCATGCGATCTTTTCAAAATTTCTAAGAAAACATAGCTCTAAAGTTGGTTTAAAAAGTAATTTTACTATCCTCGATATTGAGGATCAAAAAAAACTGGTCAAACAGGTCGTTTCATTTTTAAAGTTAGATAACGATTTAAGTGAAAATATAATTCTTAGTGAGATACAAAATTTAAAAGATGAAATCATTTTAAGCAATGATAATAAAGAAGTCCTTAGGCATAGTTCAATTAAAAATATAGATATGATCTATAGCTTATATCAAGAAAGACTTCTAGAAATTAACAGTGTTGACTTTGGAGACCTACTTTTACACAGTTATAATATTTTAAAAAATAACCCAGAAATATTAATGTCTTATAAGACTTTTATTAGTCATATTTTAATTGATGAATTTCAAGATACTAATGTAATTCAATATGAGTTAATCAAGTTATTACTTGATGATGAAAAAAATATATTTTGTGTTGGAGATGATGATCAGTCTATTTATGCATGGAGGGGCGCTAAAGTTGAAAATATTTTAAATTTTCCCGAAGAGTTTAAAGCTCCTGTTATAAGACTAACAAAAAATTATAGATCTAATAATTCCATCTTGAGCGCTGCTTCTGAAATAATTGGTCATAATAAAAATAGGCTTGGAAAAAACTTAGAATGTGCAAATAAACAACTAGAAAATAATAAGATTATTCTACAATCATTTTATTCACAAGAAGAAGAGTCTCTATGGATTGCCGATTCAATATCTAATCAAATTTCAAAAAACGAAGTTTCTTTTTCTATTTTAGTTAGACTAACAGCTCAAATGAGAAGCATAGAAGATAAGCTGATTAAATATGCACTTCCCTATCAAATTATAGGTGGGCCAAGGTTTTTTGAAAGAAAAGAAATCAAAGATATTATTGCCTATTTAAAATTAGCTCATTCTAACGATAGCGATCTTTCATTTGAAAGAATTATTAATTTACCTAGAAGAGGTATTGGTGAGCAAACGCTAAATTTAATCATACAAAATTCCAGAGATAAAAAAATTAATTTTCTAAATTCCTCGAGAGAGTTACTAGAATCAAAAAGCTTTCCTCAAGCAGTTTCAACTAAAATATCTGTTTTTTTAACACTGATTGATAAGTGTAAAGATCTTGTCAATAAAACTAATCTAGAAGATTTAGGTATTTTTATTATAGAAGAGTCCGGCTATATGAAAATGCTGGAAATAGAGAAAAATACAAAAAAAAAGTTAGAAAATGAGACAAGAATTGAAAATTTAAAAGAATTAGTAAATGCCATGTCTGAATTTACAAATTTAGATGAATTTTTAGAGCATGTTGGTCTTGTGAATGAAAATATTAAAAATACTGAAAAAAATAACATTACTCTAATGACTCTTCATGGAGCAAAAGGACTAGAGTTTGATCATGTATTTTTACCAGGTTGGGAGGAAGGTATTTTTCCTAGCGCGAGAGCTTTAGAAGAAAAAGGGCAGAAATCACTTGAGGAAGAGAGAAGGTTAGCTTATGTCGGCATAACACGAGCTAAAACTAATTTATATTTGTCTTATGCCACATCAAGATATACATACGGTGTTAATAACTTTTCCATTCCTTCTAGATTTTTATCAGAAATGAACTCTAGTGTTTTTAATTCTAGTATATCAAATGAAGGATCTATAAAATCAAAAGTAAAATATATTGATGATGGTTCTTTATCTCCAGGAAAAAAAAGAATGTTAGAATTTTTAAAGAAACATAAATGAACAATTCAATTATAAAAAAAATAAGAATAGATTTAAAAAAAAATAAATTTGATGGATACTTAGTTACTAATAACGATATTCATCTAAATGAAAATACAAATCTTTTTTTAAAGCCAGTTTTTCAAGTAATTGGTTTTGATAGCTCTTTCTGTTATTTAATAATCCTTCAAAAGAAAATCGCTCTTTTTACAGATGGTAGATATCTAGTTCAGGCAAAAAAACAATTTACAAAGAAAAATATTGAAATATATGAATATAATATCAAAAATATTAATTTATTTTTAAATAATAATTTTAAATATGGGTCTATACTTGGTGTGGATTCAAATAGAATTTCATTAAATAAGTTTAAAGAATTTAAGAAAAATATTTTTTTATCCTCCTCAACATTGCTTCCATATAAAAACAATTTTTTTTCATCAAAAATTTCTTCTTTCCCACCTTTCAATAAAAGCTTACCATTTAGTCTTCCTAAAACTCATACACCAAGATCATTTGACCGCAATATCAATCTAATTAGGTCCAAATTAAAATCAGATGCTATTTTAATTTGGGATAACTCACAAATTGGTTATTTACTTAATATACGATCATTTGAATTAGATAATTCTACAAAACCATTTGCCGGCCTTCTTATTACAAAAAAAGGTAAAAATATTTTAATATCTGATAATCCTTTTATTAAAAATATATCTAAATTTAATAAAAATTTTAAAATTGTCACACATAATGATTTCTTGTATGACCTAAAATTATTAAGAATTAAAAAAATAGAAACAGACTATAATAAAATAAATTTGGATATTTTCCAAAATATTAGATTTTCTAATATTGATATTATTGAAACTAAAATTGAATTATCTCAATATATTAGTATCAAACAACCAAATGAAATAAATAATATCAAAAAAGCACAATTTGAGGATGGTTTAGCCGTTACTAAGTTCCTTCTTTATTTAAAAAACAATAACATGAACATGCATAGTGAATTTTCTTTATCTCAAATTTTATTAAATTTTAGAAAAGAAAGAATAAATTTTTTTAGGAATTCATTTGATTATATATCTGCATTTGATGCTAATGCCGCTAAAATTCACTATAAGCCTTTAAAAAATGATAATCTTAAAGGAATAAATAGATCAATGTATCTTATTGATTCTGGCGGTCATTACTTAGAGGGAACGACGGATATCACTAGAGTAATAGCGATAAAAAAAATCCCTGTTTCAATACAAAACATTTATACACACATTTTAAATGCACTAATAGATATTGAGTCCAAGAATTTTAAATACCCATTAATTGCATTAAAAATTGACTATGAAGTAAGAAATAAACTTGCTTTTAATAATATTCATTATTCACATGGAACAGGTCATGGTGTTGGTTTTTTTAATGATGTACACGAAAGACCTCCCGTAATTAGCCCAAAAAGTATTGATTTAATTAAGAATAATCAATTTTTTTCTATTGAACCTGGCTTTTATGTTGAAAATAAATATGGTCTTAGAATAGAGAATTTATACTTATCAAAATTAAAAAATTCTAAAATTACTCTTAATAACACCACTCTTGTGCCATATGACTTGCAAATGATTAATTTTAAATTATTGACAAAGAAAAATATAAATTTTATCCGCAACTATCATATTGATATACATAATAAATATATGAGCTATTTTACAGAAGATGAAAAAAAAATATTTAAAAAATACTTTTTAATTAACTAATTTAATAAAATCTTTTTCTGTTAATACTTTAATTTTTAATTTATTTGCAATTTTAAGTTTTGAGCCTGGCTTTTTTCCAACTATTAAATAGTCTAACTTACTATTTACTGTTGATAATATTTTAAACCCATGATTTTTTGCTAATTGTTTTGCTTCATCTCTTGATAGCTCTTCTAATGTTCCAGTAAATACAATACTCTTATTTAAGGAATTAATAATGTCAGTTTTATTTATATCTAAAATCTCAATGAGTTTAAGAACTTCTTCTTTATTAGTATCATTTGCTAAATAATTTATTAAAGAGTAAGACGCCTTATCACCTAATCCGTCTATTTCTAATAGTTTATTAATTGATATACCTGTTTTAATCATTTGAGTTAATCTATTCTTATTAAGAAAATAATTAGCAAGTATTAAAGAATTATTTTCTCCAATATGTCTAATACCCAGAGAATATATGAATTTATCCAAATTAATTATTTTAGATTTATTTATAGAATTAAATATATTTTCATATGATTTATCTCCAAAGCCTTCAAGTTTGATAATTTTCTTTTCATATTTGCTAATATTAAATATATCAACTTTATTTTTAACATAACCCAGCTCAACAAATTTTAATATAATTTTCTTTCCAAGCCCATCTATATTGAGAGCTTTTCTTGAAATAAAGTGTATTAAGTTTTCTTCGAATTGAAATTTACACTTTTCCTCGCCCGAGCATCTTAAAACTGCATCAGTTTTATTTACACTAACTTTATTTCCACAAAGACAATACTCTGGTCTTTTGTATTTTTTTAAATTTTTAATTCTCTTCTTTAATTCTACATTTCGAACATAAGGTATTACGTCTCCAGCTCTTTCAATCCAAACGTAATCTCCAACTCTTACATCCTTTCTCTCGATTTCCTCAAAATTATGAAGTGTTGCGTTTGAAACAATAACTCCTCCAACATTTATACTTTGTAATCTCGCCACTGGAGTCAAAGCGCCTGTTCTACCAACTTGTATGTCAATTTTTTCAATTTTCGTTAAAGCTTTATTAGAGTCAAATTTTGATGCTATTGCCCATCTTGGATATTTGGATGTATCTCCTAATCTTTGTTGCACGCTAATTTCATTTAATTTTGTAACAACACCATCAATATCATAAGGAACATCAATTCTTATATTCTCAATTTCTTTTACATATTTATAAACTTCACTTGTAGTTTTCAATTTTTTAGAGTTGTTAGTTAAATTAAAGCCATTTTTTTTACAAAATTCTAAAAAAATATCGTATGACTTAAATGTATTTTTATCTGTTATATTTCCATAACCATGTGGAATAAAATTTAGGGGCCTCGAATATGTAATTGCAGGATTTAATTGTCTAAGAGAACCTGACGCCGCATTTCTAGCATTAGCAAATTGATTAGTTTCATTTTTATTTAGTTTTTCGAAGTCTTGCTTATTAATGAATACCTCTCCTCTAATTTCAATTTCCTTATTTTCACTGCTTTTTAATTCTTTAGGTATACCATTTATATTTAAAATATTTTCAGTTACATCTTCTCCTATAATGCCATCTCCTCTTGTTAATGCTTTAACTAACTTATTATTTTTATAATGAATCGATAGAGACACCCCATCTATTTTTAAATCTGATATGTAGCTAAAACTAACTGTGTTATTCAAAAAGTTATTAATTTTTTCTTCAAATTCTTCCAAATCTTTTTTATCAAAAGCATTTGCTAGCGATAACATAGGCACTATATGTTTAACTTTTGAAAACTTTTCCGATGGCGTAAAGCCTACGGTTAAAATATCGTAATCTTTTAATTCTTTGTAATCTTTTAATAATTGATTATTTTTTTTTTTTAATTGGTCGTAGTAATGATCAGATTCCTCTGATATTGATTCTTGATAATATGATTTATTTAATTTCATCAATTCAGATTGAATTTTTTTAAAATCACTAATTAATTTTTTATTAATCACTTTTTTAAAAGTAGTTCTTTTGCAACTTTTCTGCTAGCCTCAGATAAACTTGATCCTGAAAAGATATTCGCTATTTCTTCAATTCTATCTTCTTCGTTAAGCTCAATTATACTACTTTCCATAATATTTGAATTTTTAATATTTTTCACTATCTTCCAATGCTTATCTGCCTTAGCTGCAACCTGAGGTGAGTGCGTTATTGCTAATACTTGATTATACTTTGATATTTCTACTATTTTATCAGCAACCACCCCAGACACTTTACCACTTAAACCACTGTCAACTTCATCAAATATTATTGTCTTATTTTTATCGTTTTTAGATATGAATGACTTCATTATTAGTAATAGTCTCGATAATTCACCTCCTGATGCTACTTTTTTAATTGAACTATAATCTGAGTTTTTAATAGTTTTGAAGCCCACATCGATATTGTCAATACCATCTATTGAGTATTGTTTTTCTTCTTTATATGTAAAATCAAATTTGATTTCTCCTTGCTCAATATTGACTTTAGGTAATTCTTTATTTATAGCCTTTGAAATAATTAGTCCTTGTTTTTTTCTTTCCATAGAAATCCTTGTAGCTTCTTTGATAAAATTACTTTTGTCCTCATCATATTTTTTTCTCAAAAGTTCTAAATTTTTTTCGTAATTATTTAATCCTTCAATTTCTGCTTTCAAGCTATCAAATAATTCATGAATTTTTTCAGGTTCTATATTATTACTTTTTGCGATTGAATTGTATGAGAAAATTCTATTATCAATTTCCTCAATTGTTAACATTTCCTCTTCATCAAATGAAATATCATTTCTAATTTCATTTAAATTTTCAGAAAGTAAGGAAAATGAATCATTAAAATTTTTATCAATATTTATGAAGCTTTCATCCACTAAACTTAGTTTATTTAGGTTCTTAGATATATCTATCAATACATTAGAAACTTCTTCATAATTATCTAAAAGATTAGTTAACTCATTATTAATTTGAATAATTTGTTTTTTATTTTTAAGTGATTTTTTTTTACTATTCAAATCATTATATTCGTCTTTTTGAGGTTTCAATTGCTTTAATTTGTCTAAGCTAATGTTGAGATAACTAATCTCTTTATCAATTTCTTCTTTTTTATTATTGTAAGTATCAAATGCTTTTTTAGAATTATAAAAAATTTCAAAATTCAAAATTAATTTTTTTTTATCTAATTTTGCCAATTTATCAATATAATTTATAAAATAAGAGTCATTAAACAATTCTTGTTGTTCATAATTGTCTTGAACTTCAATAAATATATCTGAAATATTTCTAACTATATTTTGGGTAGCTAGTTCATTATTTATAAATATTTTACTTTTCATTTCATCATTAATTTCTCGTTTGATGATTAAGTAATCATCTTCTAGTTCAATATTTAATATTTTTAATTTTTCTAATATTTCTTTATTAGTATTAAATATCACACAAAGAACAATATTATGGTCCTTCTGTATTTTTAAATCTTTTAAATTTCTTCCACCCAATGCCAACTTCAAACCATCAATTATAATTGATTTTCCCGCACCTGTTTCACCAGTGAATGTATTAAATCCTTTATTAAAATCTATTTTTAGTTTTTTTATAAGTAGATAGTTTCTAATCTCTAATGATGCGAGCATATTATTAATTAAAATATTTTAAATTTTGGTTCCATTGGTTCAAACCATTTCTTTTTTTTTGTTACTTTCTCTCTTTTAATCAGTTTAATTGGATTTAACCTTTCATACCATTTATAATTTTCTTCAATTTCATCTTTTATATTTTTTATAAGATTATAACTTTTTTTATACCACTTACTTTCTGAGTAGTTATATCCGAGTATAGAAGCATATTTGGTTGCTAATTCTTTTTCATCTAAAATAAGGTAAATTTTAATAATTCGATAAAGTACTTCTTCTATTACAAGAGTTTCTTGGTAATCTTTAAATATTTCAAGATAGTAATTTAGAGCAATTGCATAATCTTCGTTATTTTCATAAAATTTTCCAATACCTAATAATTGCTCTGCTAATGAATTATTTACAATATTTAATTTTAAAATTATATCTTGTTTATATTTATTATCAGGAAATGCATTATTTATAAAAATTAATTTTTTTTTTGTTTCTTCTGTATTTTCTTGATCAAATTCTGGTTTTTTAATTAGAACATAATCTGTCATTGCGTTTAAATAATATGCATAAACAACATTTTCATTACCCGGATAGTATTTTATAAAGCTTTCAGTAGAAGCTTTTGTTTTTTCATATTCTCCATTTATAAAATTAATATATGAAATCATTAATCTCGCTTTTGCTGAATATTTGCTATTAGGGAAAAATATTTGAATTTTGTCTAATTCTGATATCGCTTCTTCATAATTTTTTAATCGAAGTTCTTGATTAGCATTTTCAAATAATTCATAATCCTCTCTAATGTTATTTTCATATTTAATTGATTCCTCAATTACTTTAGTAGGTCTGTTGCATGATACAGCTAGTAAGCAAATTACTATAATTAGAATCTTATTTGACATCGATGAATTATAGTACAAGAGATTTAAACAAAACAGTTAAATTTATTATAATTCATTATACAGGAATGAAGAGCCTTCAAGATGCTTTTAAAAAGCTTTCACACTTAAAATCCAATGTTAGTTGTCATTATCTTATATCAAAAAAAGGTATTATTTTTAATTTACTTAGTCCAAACTTAAAAGCCTGGCATGCTGGTAAATCTGAGTGGAAAAACTTTAAGTCACTTAACGATTATTCCATAGGTATTGAACTCGAGAATAAGGGGCATGATCATGGCTATACACCATTTACCAAAGAGCAATACACTTCATTAAATAAATTAATTTCATCTCTTACTTTTCAATACTGTATCAATCCTAGAAATATCTTAGGACATTCAGACATATCACCTAATAGAAAAAAAGATCCCGGCGAATTTTTTAAATGGGATCAGATTAAATTAAATGACAAATTGTCATCAATTAAAAACCACTCCTTAGACACCATGTTAATGAAATACGGTTTCTCCAAAAATTACATCACTAATTATAAAAATCTATGTATATTAGCTGTAAAAAGAAAGCTGGGTTATAAGTCCATCAACGATAATATTACTAAAAGTTTTATTAGGGATTTTAAACATTTAATTTAATAATTTTTTGATGTAAGTTAATTTCGGGTAGCGTGCAATCGCTTTTAATTAATTAGAAGAGGAAAGTCTGAGCTCGCGTAGAAAGTGATAACGGATAACTTCCGTCGGAGGTAACTCTAGGGAAAGTGCAGCAGAAAAAAACCACCTTATGCAATTTATTAAGGAAAGGGTGAAAAGGGGAGGTAAGAGCTCACCAGACATCTAAAAACTGTCGTAATATGTAAACCCTATCACGAGTAAGATCAAATAGAGGCTAAAATTATTTCTACAATTGGCCTGGGTTGATCGCTGGAGCTTTATAGTAATATCAAGCCAAGATAAATGATTGCAGATTTTCTTAGAAAATTACAGAACTCAGCTTATAGCTACCCAATAAATAATTTACTAATTCCATAATTTCCCATATAATCCCAATAATTACCATGTCAATATTCTTATCTTCATTTCCGGGATCAATTGATAAAAAAAATAGAATTTCGATACCTTCAAATTATAAAAATACAATAAAAGACTCAAAACAAAAGATTTACCTATTTAAATCATTAAAAAATAGTTGTTTAGAGATTTATTTAGAAGCAAAAATTAATTCCATTATAAATTCAGTTGAGGAGGAAGATTTTTTTTCAACAAAAAAAGATGATTTAAGAACCGCAATACTTTCAGATCTTGAGGAAATTTCATTTGATAGTGACGGAAGATTTATTCTGAAAGATGACCAAAAAAAATTTTCTAAAATATCAAAAGATATAATCTACATAGGTAAAGGTAATTATTTTGAAATTTGGGACTTTAAAATGGGTATTAAAAATAAAGAAAGAGCTAGGAAGAGTATTATTAAGTAATATGGATAACTTACATAAGCCAGTAATGG
Organism: Alphaproteobacteria bacterium; assembly: GCA_029246865.1. GTDB lineage: Bacteria > Pseudomonadota > Alphaproteobacteria > HIMB59 > HIMB59 > HIMB59. The sequence goes on along the minus strand of JAQWMI010000015.1, from coordinate 8,807 downwards.
TTAAAGAAATTATTGAAAGAATAGATTTTAATAATTGCAACTTTTTTTTAGATGGAACATTTGGCGCTGGAGGACATACAAACGAGATTTTATTAAGAGGTAGCAAGGTTATAGGTTTAGATAATTATAAAAAAGCAGAAAGTATAGCTCTCAAAAATAAGACTATAAATAAAAAATTTGATTTTTATCAATCTAATTTTAAAGATATAGATAAAGTAATTAAAAAAAATCGCATCACCGATAAATTTGATGGTGTTCTATTAGATTTAGGTTTCTCCTCTAATCAACTACAAGATAATGATGTTGGTCTTTCTTTTAAAAATGATGTTCCTCTTAAAATGAATTATGCAGATTATGAAATTTCGGCCTATGACATCTTGAATGATTATTCGGAAGAAAAATTAGAAAAAATTTTTAGTGAATATGGGGAAATTTCTAATTCAAAAAAATTAGCAAAATTTATTATTACCTACAGGAAAACTAATGAAATTAAGTCTACTTTTGATTTTATAGAATTGTTAAAAAAATCAAGAGTTAATTTTGGATCTAATAGGATTAATTTCGCAACTAAGCCTTTTCAAGCCTTAAGAATAGAAGCTAATAATGAACTAGAAAACTTAAAAATCTTTTTAGTTAAAATTAAACAGTTTCTTAATAACAATGCACTAATCTTCATAATTAGCTTTCATAGTCTGGAAGATAGAATTGTAAAAAACCATTTTAAAAATTATTCACTAAAAAGAGATCTTACTTTTCAAGATAATCAAGTTTGGGGCTACGAAATATTAACAAAAAGACCTATTACGGCAGATCGTGATGAATTAAAAAATAACCCAAGAGCTAGATCTGCAAAATTAAGAGTAGCGAGATATAAATGCTAATTAAATATACATTTAAAATTTTTATTATTTTGATAGCGATAATTTTTTTTTTATTATTTAAAAATATTGCAAAAGAATTAGAGGCAAATATTTTTTCTTTTGAAAGTAAAATCAATTTATTGACTAATCGACTTCAGCAAAAAGAAATTAATTTTTCTAGAGAGCTTCATAACAAATTAATTAGTTCAGACAAAAAGTATGTTAATTCAAAATTTATTATAATTGAAAATTATTTTAACAAAAACATGACAATAGTAAAAGTAGATTATGATAAGAAATCTAATTAACGAAGCTGACTACAGCTTAATAAAAAAAACTAATAACTATTATTCCATTTTTCAAACGATTGTATTTATTTTCTTTATAATAATTACAATAAAATTATTTTTAATCGCATCTAAATCAAGTGAGTCCGTAACTCTTAAAACAAAGGAGATCATTCACCCAACTCTTTTTGATACAAATAATAATGTTTTAGCTCAAACATTAATTACTCATAAAATTCAAGTAAGTAACTTTAATAATCTTAATAATAATTATAAAAATATTTTAATTAAGGACATAAACATTTTAAATCCAAAAATTGCAAAGCAAATAAATAATCTTACTAGTAATTTCTTTTTTATAGATAGATCGCCAAGTAAAAAAAAAATATTAGAAACTTTGTACATAGGAAATCCTGAAATCAAGTTAGATAGATTTTATAAAAGAAATTATCCATTTAATGCCTATACAAAAAATTTAATTGGTAAGATGGATATTGATAATGTGGGCCAATCTTTAATCGAAAAGCAAATGAATTCATTTGATCAATTCTTAAAGCTTTCTATTAATATTGACTTACAGAAAGAGGCATCAGATATCCTTGATAAAGAACTCATTAAATATGATGCAAATTATGGGTTATTTATTTTAGTTGATTTATTAAAAGAAGAATTATTGGTCAACACTTATAACGCAAATAGAAATTATTTAAATTTAAAATTCGATGATTCTGTAATGCCATCAATTTCTAATAGATATGAATTTGGATCAGTTTTTAAACCAATTACAGTTTACTCAGCATTAAATAATAATGTATTAAATTTAGATGAATACTTTGATGTAACAGAACCTTTAAAACGTTACACAGGTAATGGTTATATTACGGATTTATTCCCTGTTAAGGAAAAAATTCAAACAAAAGATGTTTTAAAAAGATCATCAAATATTGGTGCTGCATTAATTAATAGAAAAATTGATTGTAGCGGTCAATTTAAAAAGGATTTAAATAATCTAGGTCTGCTAAATTCTGTTTCTATAATGGAAAATATTAAAACGATTGAGCCTTCTCAGCCTCTCCACTACACTAGAAAAGGAAATTACTGTGATAATTTGGCATTTGGTTACGCATTATCCGTCTCCCCAATTAATTTAATTAACGCATATTCTAGAATGATTACAGGTAAAGAAGATTTTGAAGTTAACATAACTAAACAAAGAAATTTCAAAGATTTAAATTTAGATTCAGTATCAAGTAATATTAATAAATTACTTTTTTATGCAAATGAGTCTGATCATATGCTTTACAGGAGTTGCTTAGTTGCAGGCAAAACAGGAACTGCAGACGATAAAAGTATTATTAAAGACAATGAAGACATGAGTCCAAAAATTTATAACAATGTTACTTACCTATCTTATTTTCCATATAATAAACCAAGATATTTGGCATTAACTTTTATGAATCATCCAAAAAAAACAAAATCTAAATATTTGACTGCAGGTAACACAGTTAAAAATTCATTTTATAATATTATGGACCAAATATTGTTTTCTTTGGAGATAAGTTCATGTGATAAGGATATAAGTACTATTTAATGAACCTTAACAATAAAGTTAAATCTGGATATGGATTAAAGTCTAGCTGGCAAGAATTAGACAGCAAATCTATTTTTTTTACCTATACAAAAAAAACCGAGAATTTTAATAAGCTGCAAGCACTTGCCTTAAAAAAAAATTGCGACCATATAATCTGTGATCACAGCCTCAAGGATAAGATAAGGATAAATAAAAAAATAAATTATTTATTTGCTAAAGATCTAAATAGTTATGCAATTAAATGCTCAAAAATATTTTTTAAGGAGAAAATTAAAATTATATTAATTACAGGAACTGATGGTAAAACATCTGTAGCATTTAGCCTTTATAATAACTTAAATAAATCATCGATTAACACCTGCTACATAGGAACATTTGGTTTATATGCTAATGGAAAAAAAATTCAATCATCCCTCAATACTACACCTGATTTAATAACAATTATGAATGGAATAAAGTCTTCAGTTAAAAATTATAAATGTAAATATTTAGTTATAGAAGCTTCCAGTATTGGCTATGTTGAAAAAAGATTAGGTAATATAAAAGCTGATATTGGAATATTGACAAATTTATCTCAGGATCATCTTGATTATCATAAAAATATAAATAATTACCATCAGGCTAAGATTGATCTTTTAAAAAATCATATAAAAAAGGGTAAAACATTACTTATACAAAATAAAATACCAAAAAAATTAAGTAATAAACTTAACAAACAGTTTGATGTTATCCACCAAGATGATTATCTAATAAAAAAAAATATCACTATTGATAATAGGGATATTTTTAAAACTAAAATATTATTTGATGGAAATTTAATCAAGAAAATTCATGTCCCTAATAATTTTGTAATTAAGAACTTATTAACCAATTATACACTACTTACTCTAATGAAAGTAAAATTTAAAAATGAAAATATTCTAAACAATAAAACCATAAAAGGCAGACATCAGATTATTTTTAATAATTTTAATAAGTTAGTAATAGTCGATTATGCTCACACACCTAATGGAATATCAAATTTATTGAAACCTTACGCACAAATATCAATTAATAAAATTGTGATATTTGGTTGTGGTGGTGACAGAGATAAAAATAAAAGATCTAAAATGTCAAAATTAGTTAATAATTTTAGTGATTTTCAAATCATTACCGACGACAACCCTAGAAATGAAAATCCAAGTTTAATAAGAGAAAACTTAACAAAGCATTGTGATAATTTTTATAATATTCCTAATAGATTAAAAGCAATTAAAAAAGGTTTTGCATTATTAAAAAAAAGTAACGGTATTTTATTTATAATTGGCAAAGGACATGAAGAAACGCAGGTATATAAAAATATAACACATAAATTTAGTGATATAGAAGAAAGTATAAAAATTGCAAAAAATATTAATTTCTAAGATTGTTAAAATTATTATTGAAAAGAATCCTAGATTTGTCTTTGACTCTAGAAATATAAAAAAAGGTGATATTTTTATTGGTATTAAAACAAAAAATGATGACGGAAGTAATTATATTGATTCTGCACTACAAAAAGGTTGCTTATTAGCAATAATCAATTCAAAACATCCTAATAAAAAAGTTATTTACACAATGAATGTTACAAAGTTCATTAAGTTAATAGCACATGAAGTTCTCAATAAATACAAAGGAAAAGTTATTGCTATTACTGGTTCTGTTGGCAAAACTACAATGAAAGAAAATATATCTAATTATTTATTCAGTAAAAATATTACTCATTTTAAATCTTATAAAAATTTTAATAATGAACTTGGATTAATATTTAATATTCTAAATATTAAATTTAATAGTACCTATGCAATTTTCGAGTTAGGTATTAGTAAGAAAAATGAAATGAAAAAACTTACTAATATTCTTAATCCTCATTATGTTTTAATAACAAATATTGAGAATTCTCATATCGGTAATTTTGAATCGTATAAATCTTTAATGTTAAATAAGTTATGTTTACTTAATTCAAATAGACTTATTTTTAGTTTAATTAATTTTAGAAAAAACATAAATTTAATTCCAAATAAATATAAGTCGAATAAAAAAATTAGTTTTATTAATTTGGAAAAAGATATTGATAATTTAAAAATAAAAACATTAAAAAAATTTTCCAATATTAGTTTTAATTTTTCTCATAATAAATACTTTATAAAGTCTGAGTCTGATAATATTATTAATATTAAAATCGCTTTATTTACTTTTTTAGCTATGAAAAATATTGTTAGTTCTTCTTTAAAAGATAATTTTTTCCATATTAAATCCTTATTGCCAGGACACGGAAATATTATTAAAAATAATAAAAAATATACTATTTATGATCATAGTTATAATGCAAGCCCATACTCTCTTAGAGAAAACCTTATGTCTTTTCTAAATATACCATTATATAATAAACACGATATTATTATAATTGGTTCTATGAAAGAGCTTGGTAAAGTTTCATCTTTATATCATAAGGAAATTATTGGAATTGTTAAAAATAATAAAAATATTTTTTTAATAGGTGATGAATTCTATAAATTAGTTAATAAGTATGAGTCTAAAAACCTAATTTTTTTTAGAAATTATTATGAATCTTTACCTCTTATAATTAAGAGAGCAAATAAATGTAAGAATATATTTATTATGGGTTCACATGGTAATAAACTTGATATGATAGTTAAAGAATTATGTTAGCAGATTTCTTATTTTCATTTCAGAGTTTTAATACTTTTTTTAATCTTTTTGGTTATATTTCTTTTAGATCTGGTTTATCTCTTATCTCTTCATTTTTTATTGTCTTTTTGATTATGCCATACTGGATTAGTTTACAAAATAGACTCTTTCCATCGGGTCAACCTATTAGATCAGACGGCCCTGTTACCCATTTATCTAAAGAGGGTACTCCTGCACTTGGTGGTGTATTGATAATTTTTTCAATTGTTATTAGTACGATTTTATGGACCGCTTCTTTTTCCAAATTTAGTTACATAGTAATTTTATCCTTTGTTTTATTTGGACTAGTTGGTTTTTCAGATGATTATCTCAAAATTAAACATAGAAGAGGTGTTTCATCTAAAATAAAGTTTTTATTTCAAATTATAATTACGTTATTTTTATTATATCTCATTAATCAATACATAATTGATTTAACCAGACTTTATCTTCCATTTTTTAAAAATTTCTCTCTTGAATTAGGATTTTTTTACATTTTCTTTGCTATTTTTGTGATTGTAGGTTCGACTAATGCAACAAATTTAACTGATGGTCTTGATGGTCTTGTATCAATGCCATTAATATTTGTTTTTTTAACGTTTGCAGTTTTTTCTTATATTATAGGAAATGCTATTTATTCAGAATACTTGCTATTAAATTTTGTTCCAAGCTCTGCTGAGTTGGTTATTGTTTGTACTGCTTCTATAGGAGCACTTTTAGCTTTCCTTTGGTTTAATTCACATCCTGCTGAAATTTTTATGGGAGATACTGGATCGCAATCATTGGGCGGTAGCCTAGCTGTAATATCAATATTATTAAAACAAGAATTTGTTTTAGCCATAGCAGGTGGATTATTTGTTATTGAAGCTATTTCTGTATCAATTCAAGTTATTTATTTTAGATTTACAAAAAAAAGATTTTTCCTAATGGCACCTCTTCATCATCATTATGAAAAAAAAGGAATATCTGAACAAAAAATAGTTATTAGATTTTGGATAGTGGGTTTTATATTTTGCCTATTAGCTTTATCTTTATTGAAAATTAGATAGTTGATTGATTTTAATAAAAGTTTTTTTGTTTATGGCCTTGGTGTAAGTGGAACATCTGTAATTAACTTCTTAAGGAATTATAAATATAATTTTAAAGCATATGATGACGATGAAAGTAAAATTAAATTACTAAAAAAAAAAGAAATATGTAAAAAAGAAAATCTATTAAAAATTTTGGAAGAAGTTTCTTACATATGCATATCACCCTCTATTTCTTTAAGAAACCACCTAATTTTATTAAAATTTAAGCATAAAATTATTCTAGATTTAGATATTTTAGGATCTTTAATTGAAAAAGAAAATAATGTCAAAACTATAGGAATAACTGGCACTGAAGGTAAATCTAGTGTTGGAAATTATTTAAATAGTACTTTAAATAAAAAAAATAAATCTATATTGCTAGGAAATATAGGTACAACAATACTACAAAAAAAAAATATACGTAAGATCATTAATAGTTATGATTATATTATCTTTGAGCTTAGTTCCTATCAATTAGATAAAATAAAATACCTTAAACTAAATATTGGGTGCATTACTAACCTATATCCTGATCACCTCAAGTATCACCTTAACTTTAAAAAATATATCGAAACAAAACTATCTATTAAAAATCTTCTTAAATCTAAGGGCAGAGTTTTAATTAATGCGGGCACTTTAAAAGTAATTGATGATAAAAAGCTTAAAATAAGTAAGAAATTTAAAATTTTTAGAATAAAAAAAATAAGCCCAACAAATGTATTTGTAAATGAAAATATCTCATTAGTTTCAGAGATTATGTCTTTTTTTGGGCATACTATTAATTTAAGTGAAAATATTGATATTAATAATCTTCCTTTTAGAAATCAAATTATTGTTAATACTAAAAAATTGAAGATATATAATGATAGTAAATCCACTAATATTTTAAATTCAATTAAAACTTTTAATTTAATTAATAGTAATTCAAAAATTCTTATTTTAGGAGGTCTTCTTAAAAAAAATAATTTAGAAATACCAAAAATTCAAAATTCTACCATATTAATTTTCGGAAAGGACGTGGATAAATTTTATCAAATTTTTCATCACTCAAATTCAAATATTGTTAAATTTCTTAACCTCAAAGATTTAGTTATTTTTTTATCTCATTTAATAAATGCAAGTAATAATACAAACCATGTCTTATTTTCACCTGGTGGTGAGTCTTTTGATTTTTATAAAAATTTTTCTATCAGAGGAAATCATTTTAATAAATTAGTTAAGAAATATATTAATGAATCATAATAATTATATTACGGATAATTCCTTATTTTCTTTATTTTTGAAATCAATAGATAAAAAATTAATTTTTATTCCATTATCTTTAATTATCATTGGTATATTTACTCTATTTTCTCTAAGAGCTGACTTAAACTTATTAAAACATATTATTTATGTTTTAATTTCACTTACTGCATTTATTGTTATTATTTTTCAAAAAAAAAATACTCTAAAAATTATTCTAAACTTTTCATTATTTGTATTAATTAGTTTATTAATTTTTACACATTTTTTTGGCCATGCTGAAAACGGCTCTCAGAGATGGATTAAATATTTTGGTCTCTCACTTCAACCATCTGAGGTAATTAAAGGTCCGTTTATTTGTTTTATTTCATGGTTTTATTATTTAAGTCTTAAAAAAACAAATTATAAAATTATATTTTTTCCATTTACAATTTCTATTCTAGTTATTTCATTAATAGCTTCCCAACCAGATTTTGCTACTTCTATCTATTTTTTTATTTCTTTTTCTTTAGTTTCAATCCTCTATATTAGAAAAATTAAATTTTTATTTCTGCTTTCTCTTATTGGAATTTTTTTTATGACTTTAGTTATATTTCTTAACTCCTATATAAGAGATAGGATTTTTGGTTTTTTTTTTAATACTAGCATTCAAGTTCAGTCTAGTTTGGAAGCAATTAACAAAGGAGGTTTAATTGGTGTAGGTTTGGGAGAAGGTCAGTTAAAATATTCTATTCCTGAAAATCAAAATGATTTTATTTTTTCAATTATTATAGAAGAGGTAGGTATATTATTTGGTATAATAATAGTCTTTTTATATCCTATGTATTTATATCTTGTTAAAAAAGCATCTGATTCTCTTGATAATCTTTTTTTAAAAAATACAGTTTTTGTTTTAGCTTTCATGACATGTTTTCAGGCATTCGTAAATATTTCTACTTCTATTGATTTGTTTGTTCCTACTGGAATGCCTTTACCATTTGTTAGTTCTGGAGGATCATCATTGCTTTCATATGCCATAATATTTGCTACAGTGTCTAACTTTACTAAA
>JAQWMI010000014.1 GCA_029246865.1 Alphaproteobacteria bacterium | reverse complement strand
AGTTCAAAATATTAAATCGATGCTTGTATTTTCTGCTTTCCTAGGTTTAGCAACAATTGGTCAAACTCTAGTTGTGATGTTAGGAGGACTAGACCTATCTATTCCTTTTCTAATTGGATCTTCAAATGTTGGTCTTATGTCAATGATATCTCTTGGAGTGCCTCCTTGGCTTGCATTTATTGTTATTTTAGTTTTTGGTATTCTTGTCGGCTTATTTAATGGCTTAATAAGTTATAGACTTCAAGGTCAGGCTTTGATTGTAACTATGGGCGTTGGATTTATGTGTATTGGTGGAGTGCAAATTTTAGTTTCTTTAGCTACAGTCACGGGTGGAATGGTTTTTGGAGTAGTTCCAGATTGGCTCAAGAATTTAGCTTCATTAAATGGTAAATTTTTTGGCTTACCTATACCTCCTGTGATTCTAATTTGGATAGTTGCTGCTGTTTTTTTAATTGTGGGTATGAGGCATACTAAGTGGGGAAGAAATTTATACGCGGTTGGTGGAAAAAGATTATCTGCAGAAAGACTCTCCATTTCTGAAAAAGCATATTGGATTGGTGTTTACGTTATTAGTGGTTTTACCTCCGCTGCAACTGGAGCGATGCTTCTTGGTTGGAGTGGTGGTGGTTTTATTGGAGTGGGAGATCAATACTTATTTTTGACTGTTGCAGCTGTTGCTGTTGGAGGAACTTCTCTATTAGGTGGAGAAGGCGGCTATGGATATACTGTTATTGGCTGTCTAGCATTGCAAGTTATAAGCACATTTTTAGCAGGATTAGGGTTAAGTTTTGAGGGTCAGCAATTTATTTTTGGCTTACTGATACTTCCATTAGTTGCACTTTATTCAAGAGCACCTCATATAAGGGAGCAAATTTAGTACAATGTCTTATTACACCAATTATAATAATATTTATTTTATTTCATATTCTGGAACAAAAAGGTCTGTAAAACTATGAAGAACATTAATATAATCATTGAGAATAGGAATTTATTTAATGAATAAGATGTTACTTCCCTACGACATTGTCGGAGGGTCATTTTGGTTAATTTCAGTGGCTATGATTGGAGCTACTCTTTTCTTCTTTTTTGAGAGAAGTAAAGTTCATGTCAGGTGGCATACGCCCATGACTATGATTGCTGTTGTATGCCTAATGTCTTCAGTCCATTACTTCTTCATTAAAAACCTTTGGGTTGTTAGTGGGTCCGCACCGACACTTTTAAGATACGTTGATTGGTTTTTAAATTTCCCTATGCAAGTATTAATTTTTTACGCAATGTTGATGTCAGTTACTAAAGTAAAACAAGGAATGTTTTGGAGGCTTTTAGTTGGAACGCTAGTCTTTATTATAGCTGAATTTTTAGGAGCAGCAGGATATATGAGTAAAACACTTGGTTTTATAGTAGGTCTTGTAGGTTGGTTATACGTCCTCGGTGAGCTTTATGTAGGAGAAGCAGGAAGAGCCAATGCAAAATGTGGTAATGAAAATATTCAAATGGCTTTCTTTTCAAACAGACTAATCCTAACCATAGGATGGGCTATTTACCCAATGGGATACTTTATTGAACACCTAGGTGGGGGCATAGATGTTAATAGCGTAAATATTATTTATAATTTAGCTGATTTTCTAAACAAGATCATTTTTGGAATGATCATATACAAGGCGGCAACGCAGGATACTAAATCTAATGTTTAAAATAACAAAATTAGGAGGTAACATTTAGGTATGAATATAACAAGTGGCGCAGATATAATTGCAGTAATTATTTTAATAGCATTAGCAATTGCTATTATCGTTTACCTACTTCATTGGCTTTATAGAAGGTCTTCTAAAGAAATAGCTTTCGTTCGTACTGGAATGGGCGGAGAAAGTGTCGTGATTAGTGGAGGCGCTTTTGTTTTACCTATTATTCATAATATTACCTCGGTGGGCATGAAAACTTTATGTATTGAAGTTTTAAGAACAGGAAATAAATCTTTTATAACAAAAAACAGAATGAGAGCTGAAATGACAGCTGAATTTTATGTCAGAGTAGCACCGGAAAAAGAAAATGTTTCTATAGCTGCTCAAACACTTGGTAAAAGGACATTAGACCCTGATAGTTTAAAAGAGCTTGTTAACGGTCGTTTTGTTGATGCACTTGGTGTTGTTGCTGCAAAAATGACACTGGATGAAATACAAGAAAATAGATCTGATTATGTAAAGGCAGTATCTAAACACGTAGAAGAAGCAATTAAACACACAGGATTAGAGTTAGAAACCGTTTCATTAACATCTCTTAACCAAGCACCAGTATCTGTTTTTGACCCATCAAATACTTTTGATGCTGAAGGTTTGACACAAATTACAGAAATAACTCAGTCAAGAAAAAAGAAAAGAAACGATATTGAAAAAGACACCCAAGTCAGTATTAGAAATAAAAACCTCCAATCAACCAAACAAGAATTAGAAATTGAAAAGGATGAGGAGTTTGCTAGATATCAACAAAAAAGGGAAATTGAACAGCAAAAAGCTATAGAGCAGACTGAAACAATAAAAGTCAAATCTGATAAAACAAAAGAATCTGAATTGGCAGAGATTGTTTCAGATCAAGCTATTGAAATAGCAAGAATTAATAAAAAAGATTTAGTTGAAATGGAAAAAAGTCTTCAAGAAACTAAATTAATTCAAGAAATTGAAAAAAGAAGAAAAGAGCAAAATGATTTCAGACAAAAGACCTCAATTGAAATCAAACAACAAGATATTGAAACAGAAAAAACAATTCTTGATCTTGAGAGAGACGTTGAGTTTAGTCGTTTAGAAAAACAAAGACTAGTAGATGTTAAAAGCGCAACAGAAAAAACCGAAACAGCTAAAGAAGAGGCCAGAAATAGGTATGAGTCAGAAGAAGCTTATATTATGGCGGAAGAGCAAATTAAAAATGCTAAAACTGCTCAACAGAAAAATGTTGATGCATATAAAATTGCAGCTGAACAAGAAACAAGAGTTTTGGATATTGAAAAAGCTAAAAGAATAGAGTTAGAAGAAAAACAAAAACAGCTTGAAATTCTTGATAAATCTAAAACAGTATTAAAATCTAAAATGGAAGAAGAAACAGCTAGAGCTAAAGCTGTAGAAGCTGAAGAAAAAGTCAATACTACTAGAGACATTGAGCAAGCTGAAAAGGTTAAATCTTTAGGTGTCATTGAGGCTTCAAAAGACGCTGAAAAAGAAAAGCTAGCCACTATGGCCGCTAAGCTCCGATACGAAATTGAAGCTGCTGGTAAAAAAGCTCTCAATGAAGCAGAGAATTTACGAAGCGATGCAAGTAGACGAAGTGCATTGAGATTAAAGTTGGCAGAGAAGATCGAGGGTATTATTCGTGAATGGGTTAAACCAATACAAAGTATCGACTCAATTAAAGTTGTCGATGTAAATGGACTACCAGGATTTAGTCAAGGCGGAGGAACTGGTGATGGCTCAGGTGGAGAAGGTGGTCCAACTGGTGACGGATCTAAGAAAGGTTCTCTAGCCGACAACGTTGTTAATTCTGCCTTAAGATACAGAGCACAGCAGCCATTTTTAGACTCCCTATTAAAAGAAGTTGGCATGTCTCCTGGTGAAGCAAGTAACATCAGAAATATATTAGGTGATTATGACGATCCTAAAAAGGATGCTCATATGAGATTTGATGATACACAAACAACCAATCCAAAAAAGAAAAAATAGTAAAGGTAAGTTATGAGCATGGATATAAAATCTTGGGCAAAAAAATATAAAGAATTAACAGACTCTGACGAAACTATCAAAGCAATGGCTAAGTATTACACATGCTCTTTTTTATTTGATATGGGTGATGCAAAAGCCCTCATAGAGATGCATGATGGAAAAGTAAAAAATATTAATACAAATCCTGGTGGGCTTGACCCTTACGATTTTGCTTTAAGAGCATCACCTAATACTTGGAGAGAATTTGCCAGACCTGTTCCTAAGCCAATGTTTCATGGAATTTATGCGGCATCATTTAGAAGAGATTTATTAATCGAAGGCAATCATCTTGTTCTCATGCAAAACATCAGAAATTTTGTAATTCAATTTGAGCTTTTAAGAAAATCAGGAGTACCAGTTTAATGAGTATTTATTATAAGGAGTTAACTAATGGCAGTTAAGCATCATGAACCTATTGGTCGTTATGTAACAATTGAAGTCGATGGACAAGAGTATAAAGTTTTTTATCTTTCTAATGGAAAAGGTACCCCGTTAGTCTGCCAACACACTGCGGGTTGTCATAACCATCAGTGGAGAGGCCTACTTGAAGACGATGAGATCACTAAAAATTATCAGGTGATTGCTTATGATTTACCAAGACATGGTAAGTCAGATCCAGCTCACAACACCGAATGGTGGAAAGAAGAATATAAGCTTACAGCAGAACATTATTGTAATTTTATTCTTGAATTATGTAAGGCTCTCGAACTAGATAATCCAATATTTATGGGATCATCTTTTGGTGGAAATATTGCTTTACATCTAGCCCTTAAATACCCCAATAAATTTAAAGCTGTTATACCTGTAGAAGCTGCACATTACTCACCCGGTTTTTATATTGACTGGTGGAGACACCCTCATGCTAATGCAGCACAAGTTTGTGGAAGTGGTGTGTGGGATTTAATGGCTCCTATGTCGCCAGATATGGATAGATGGCTGACCTGGCACTATTATACTCAAGGTTCAGAAGCTTTTAAGGGCGATTTACATTTCTATTCTGTTGATCATGATTTGAGAGATGAACTTCAAAATATTGACGGGCATAAATGTCCGGTTGTTATGCTAACAGGTGACTATGATTATTTAACTCCTCCTGAGGCAACAGAAGATACAGCAAGACAAATTAAAGGTGCTGTTTATATAGAAATGAAAGACATTGGACATTTTCCTATGAGTGAAAACCATGAGGTGTTCAGAGTATACCTTATAGAGGCTCTTAAAATCATTAAGGAAAGAACTGGATATAATTCTTAATTTAAGTTTAGATTATGTTAACTAATCTACTTTGGTTCTTCTTTTTCGTTCTCATTTATTGGAGTTTTTGTCTCTTTTGGGGTGCCAGAACACTTAGAAAAAACCATACCCCTGAGTCTTATTATCTAGCTGATAGAAATATTAGTCCATGGGTATTTTTCTTTGCCGCTACAGCAGCAACTTTTGCTGGAATTACAATCATCACTTATCCCTCACTGATATACTCTGATGGCTATTCATTTTTAGCAACATCTGCAATTGTTATAACCATCCCTATTGGTTCTATTCTTTTTTTTAAAAGACAGTGGATGCTCAGCAGAAAATTTAATCTGATTACTCCAGGCGAAATGTACTTTAAGTATTACCAAAGCAATACTTTACGTGTAACAATCTTAATTATTGGATTATTTTTTGCAGTTCCTTTTTTAGGAATTTTACTAGGTGCTACGGGAGGTCTTGTAGAATTTATTAGTGCTGGAGAAATAAGTCGAGACTCTGCAATGTGGGTTTTAACTGCTGTTGTTTTATTTTATGTCGTATCTGGCGGCTTTAAGTCAATGATCAGTATCGGAGTAGTTCAATCTTGGTTATTTTTTATATTATTCTTAAGTATAGGACTTGGGACTCTTAACTATCTAGGCGGGTTGGATATTTTCAAACAGTTCGCAATTGCTAGTAACTTTATTTCATTCGGTTCATGGGGAACTACTGGAGGTTATGGGGGTGGAGAATTGCATAGTTATTTTTCTGTTCCAGGTGTTATTCAATGGGTTGCGGGTATAGGAAAAAATAATCCCTCAGGCGGACCTTGGACTGCAGTAATGATTTTATCTTTTACAATGACATACATGGGTATCGTCCTGTCACCAACTTTTTCAATGTGGAGTTTTAGTGTTAAATCTCCAAGATCTTTTTATTTTTATCAAGTTTGGGGCTCAGGAGCAATTATGGGTGTCTTTTTATTCTTGTTTGCTGGTTTATTAGGAGTTGGTGCTCATTTATTAGGCGCCAACCCAGAAGTTAATGCAAATGGATTTGCTATTAGCAATATTTTGCCAGAATTGTCAGCTGAAAACCAATCGTCATTAATTTTTTATTTTATCGAATCTTTTGAAATTTATTCTCCAGCAATAGTTGGGTTCCTTGGTGTTTGCATTATCGCCGCTCTACAATCTACTATAGCAGCTTTTCTTATGACATCAGGAAGTATGGTCGCAAGAGATTTATATAAACCTTACATTGATAAAGATACAAGTTGGTCAAGAGAGCTTTTAGTTGCAAGACTCTCGATGCTATTACTTTGCATTGCAGCTCTTTATTTGGCTACATACTTTGAAACTTCTTTAATATTACTAGGTGGCTTAGCAATTGCTTTTGGCTTTCAATTATTTCCTGTTTTACTAGGTATGATTTGGTTTCCTTGGATTACTAAAAATGGTGCTACAATGGGTTTAATAACAGGATTAATATTTGTCATCCTTTCAGAAACCTTCGGACACAAATTAACAGGGAATGCATTGCCATGGGGAAGATGGCCACTCACCATTTACTCTGGTTTATGGGGTTTATTTTTTAATGTTATAGTTTGTTTTTTGAGTTCAGTTTTTGCTCAAAATGATAAAGAAAAAAACCATAGAAATGAGATACATGAATTTCTGAATTCTCATATGGGCATTCATCCTTCAAGAGTTAAAATTAAATCTTTGTCATATGTTTTATTTTTAATTTGGACATTTTTTTCAATTGGACCAGGCTTAATATTTGGAAATTTTTTATTTGGTATTGCTGGAGATGGTTTTGCTCAATGGACAATGGGACTTCCTTCGTTATGGGCTTACCAAATTATTTGGTGGGCTATAGGAGTTCTTTTAATTTGGTTTTTAGCAAACAAAATGGATTTATCAACTCTGCCTAAAAAACCTATTTTAAATGGTGATGAATTTTCTGCTCCAGATGATGTTGAAGATAAAGGTAACTATATTGATAAATTAGGAGGAGGATATGGTTGGCCTCTTATATTAATTGCGCTTGCAGTTGCTACTGTAATTTTATCCGTTTATGCGTTATAAATTCAGATACATGAGCAATAATTTCATTATTCTTGGGGTTTTTTCTTCTATTACGTTTCACATATTGGAACATAAAAATGCCCTTTGTGGTAACAAGATTTAATATACAAAAATGGCAGATTATAGTTATAAAGATCCCTCTAACGTCGCTTTAAATAAAGGACACAAACACACTGATGATTTTATAACCAAGAAATATATTTTACCCATGTTGAGAGATCCTCAAAAACTGAAAGAACTAATTGAAGAACATCGAGCGACTCCTATTGGAAGAGCCCCAACAAAAGACCACGGGATGGTTCAACACAGTAAAGATTTAATTGCATTATTAGATAAGCTAAGAAGAGGTCCTTTAAATGGAAAACTATTAATAGTATGTTTAAAAATGCATGAAGATTATCGAATAGCTATTACAACTGGTGTAAGAGGAGAGCCTGTGGAAATTACAGACGAATCTTATTCATCTCAAGAGGCATGTGAGCATGCTATTTTTTTAAAAAGAGTTAATAAACTTTTAGAACAATATAGCGGAGAATAAAAATGTTAAAAATTACAGGTTACAGTGATAAGTACTCAGCACATCCAGGCGAAGAAATAAAATTTTATATAAATGCAGAACATAACGATAAGTACGAAGCCCAAATCGTAAGATTAATACATGGCGATACAAATCCTGACGGACCAGGATATAAAGAGGAAGAAATAGACGCCAACTGCAACGGGACTTACCAAGGAAAAATTCAAAAGATCCATGGTGGTTCCTATATTGTAGTTCCACAACATGAAAATTTAAATGTCGATAGTTTTACTCTTCAAGCCTATATATTCCCAACAACACCTGATAAAGGCAGACAGGGAATTATAACAAAATGGAATGAAAAAGATAAAAAAGGTTTTGGTCTTTTTGTTGATGAAGATGGATGTCTCTCAGTTGAAATTGGTGATGGAAGTCAGGTAACAAAAATTTCTACGGATAAAAAACTATTAAGAAAAGTTTGGTATCTAGTTGCTGTAACATTTGATGCAAAAACTAAGAGAATTACTTTATACCAAGAGCCAAGAGTTACTTCCACAAATGGCGGTCTTGGAATGGCTATATTACACCCTTATGATGAAACGACAGCAATTATTGAAACTACAAGTTCAATAATGCCTGCTCAAAATGACTCTCCTATTTTAATTGCTGCTAGTTGCAAACACAACAGATCTAATAGGCATTTAACGCAATCTGGACATTATAAAGAAATTCTTGAACCAATAGAATTGCCCGAACAAGCTGTTTGTTACAATGGTAAAATAGATAGACCAAGATTATCTAGTTTTGCTTTATCGAAGGCAGAAATTGAATCTCTAGCATCAAGCTATGATGAATGTAATACTTATGTAAGATCTAAAGTAATCGCAGCATGGGACTTTCACGCAAACATTACTAAAAATATTGCTTCAACAAAAGTTGTAGATACCTCTCCTAACAATCATCATGGTTTTATTGTAAATATGCCAAATAGAGGTATGACAGGACATAACTGGACTGCTGATGAAATGGTTTATCATCATAAGCCTGTTGAGTACGGTGCAATCCACTTTCATGATGATGACGTTGATGATTCAAGATGGGATGTAGATTTTACTTTCAAGGTTCCAGAAAATATTAAAAGTGGCGTTTATGCTGCTAGACTAAGAGTTGATGGTAGAGAAGAGTCTGAGTATGAGGATTTTATTCCTATATGTATAAAGCCACCAAAAGGAAAAGCTACAGCAAAAATTTTATTTTTAATGCCAACAAATAGTTATATGGCTTATTCTAATGACAACTTAGCAACCAATTCTGTAGTAGCCCAATTATTAGGAGGAAAGGTTCCTGTGATGAACCCCTCAGATTTGTATCTTAATGAACATAGAGAATATGGTTTATCTACTTATTCACTCCACTCAGACGGTCATGGTGTTGCTATATGTTCTAGACTCAGACCTATATTAAATATGAGACCAAAATATAGACATTGGCTGTCCCCATCACTATGGCAGTTAAACGCAGACTTACATTTAACTGATTGGTTAGAAGAAAAAGGTTTTGAATTTGACGTATTAACAGACGAAGATCTTGAACACGAAGGCGTAAACCTCCTTAACAGATATCAGGTTGTACTAACAGGAAGTCACCCTGAATATTCATCAGAAAAATATATGGACGCATTAGAATCTTACCAAATTAATGGTGGAAGATGCTTCTATCTTGGATCAGATGGCTTTTACTGGATTAGTGAATATCATCCAGATAACTCTAACATTATTGAAGTGAGAAAAGGGGAAGCAGGTACAAGAGCTTGGACATCAAATCCTGGTGAATATAACGGAGCTTTTGATGGAAAATTTGGTGGAATGTGGAGAGCTAGAGGAAGAGTACCGTCTAAAGTTTGTGGATTAACATTTACATCCTACGGCTTTGATGTCTCCTCTTATTATAAGAGAGAAGAAGATAGTTTCAAGCCAGAGTGTTCTTGGATGTTTAATGGTATTGGTGCAGATGAAGTTATAGGAGACTTTGGTCTTGTTGGCGGTGGAGCTGCGGGTCTAGAGTTAGACAGATATGACTTAGAAATGGGCACACCTCACAATGCATTTTATTTAGCAAGATCACAAGATCACTCTAATATGATGCTACAAGTAAATGAAGAAATTCATTTTTCTGTAAGAGGATATCATGGTGGCGGTCATGAAAATCCCATGGTTAGAGCAGATATGATTTACTACAAAACCCCTAATGACGGAGCAATGTTTGCCCCAGGTTCTCTAGCATGGTGCGGAAGTTTATCTCATAATAATTATAACAATAATGTCTCGTTACTTATGGAAAATGTTCTTAATGGATTTTTAAAAGAAGGACCTTTACCTTAATGACAAGACATAAAATGCAAGAAATACCATGGGGTAAAGAAACACTAGGTGCTCTAGATACACCCATCAATGAATTAGAAAAAAAAGCCCTACAAAACTTAGACGTGGACAAGCTAAATGATATGGCTGAATGTTTGTTCGCTCTCAATAATAGACAGTATGGTCCTATACCTGGTACTTATATGGTAATGTGTATAGAGCCAAATAAAACATGGTGTGTTGGTCAGCTCAGTGCAGATAGAGCCAAACCTTTTGTACTTTTCCCAGATAAAGTTTTTAATTCAGTTGAATTGGCAACAAAAGCTGCCGAAGATCTCAAGGCTGAAAAGGCCGAAAACGTACCCTGTAGAAATATCTAGCCATATGGCAACACCCAAAGTTATGATTGATAACGAAAGGACTAGAGTTACTAAGTGGTCTTTTGGTATTGGAGAAGAAACTGGCCAACATGTTCATGAGTTTGATTATGTTGTTGTTCCCATGTTAGACGGAGATCTAAAAATCATCAATAACAATGGTGAAGAAACTATTTCTAAACTTCTTAAAGGCGAGAGTTATTTTAGAAATAAAGGTGTTAACCACAATGTTATAAATAATAATAACTATGAATATAGTTTTGTAGAGATAGAATTTAAATCATGACTACTAAATATAAAAAATCAGATCTTGAGCAATTTGCTAAGATTATTGAAAATAAAAAAGTAGAAAAAAAAGATAATTACTCCATCAAAGAAGCAATTCAAGAATCAAAAAAAAATAATAGCCCTAACATTATCTCTGGGACTTCCTCAGGAATTAAACTCTATATGTTTCAAACCGGAACACTGAAAACAAAATTAAAATATATTAAAATGAATCAATCTAATGAAGATTTTGAAATACCAGTTCCTTGGTTTCTTATTAAACACCCAAAAGGAGATGTTGTAATTGATGGAGGCAATGCAAAAGAAGTTTCAGTTGATATGCACGCACATTGGGGTTCGGTTGTTGCTGCTTATGAGCCTGTAATGGCAAAACATGAAAATTGCATAGATCAATTATCAAACATTGGTCAAAATATTAATGATGTTCGCTATCTTCTTCAATCACACCTGCATCTTGATCACTCTGGTGGTATTGGTAGGTTTCCTAATGCAACTCATGTTGTGCAAAGAAAAGAGCACGAATATGCTTACAATCCTGATTGGTTCGCTAAAGCAGCTTATATAAGGCAAGATTTTGATAAACCTAATCTTAAGTGGCATTTCCTTGAAGATAAAAAAACTGACTTTTATGACTTATATGGTGATGGCGCAATAAAAATTATATTTACACCTGGTCATTCACCAGGTCATCAATCATTTCTAATTAATCTTCCTAATACGGGTCCAGTTTTATTAACAATTGATGCTGCCTATACTATGGATCATTGGAATGATAAGGCATTACCAGGTTTGGTATGTTCTTCAGTAGACTCGGCAAGTTCAGTGGCTAAATTAAAAAAAGTTGCGGCTGAAAATAAAGCAATTATTGTTACAGGTCACGATCCTGACGCATGGAAAACTTTTAAAAAAGCTCCTATGTTTTATTACGACTAAAACTAATAACTTATACAAATTTCCTTATAACAAGATTTTATTAGATTTTTTAGTAATTTATTAGATAACTATATAAAAATATGAAAAACAAATTTAACTATCTATTAATTTTATTTTTAATAATAGCTAACCCATTACACTCAAGAGAATTTATTATTGTGCAATCCACAACCAGCACAGCTAGTACAGGCTTCTTAGACTATGTGGGTGACATATTTTATAAAGAATCTGGAATTGAGATAAGAGCCGTTGCAGTTGGAACAGGTCAAGCAATTAAAAATGCTATGAGAGGGGATGCGGATTTATTATTGGTACATTCAAAAAAAGATGAAATGGAATTTATTGAAAATGGATTTGGTATTGAGCGTTTTGACTTAATGTATAATGATTTTATTATTGTGGGTCCTAAATCAGATCCGGCTCAAATAAAAAATTTACAAGATTTAAGTACGATCCTAAAAAAAATCCTCAAAGGAAATTATACCTTTATATCAAGAGATGATAATTCAGGAACTCATGTAAAGGAGTTATCACTATGGGCTAATTATAATCTTGATCCAGATCAATATACTAATTATGTAAAAACTGGTTCAGGTATGCTCTCTACATTAAACATTTCATCAGAAATGAATGGTTACACTTTAACTGATCGCGGTAGCTGGATTGCATTTCAAAATAAGGCCCTACTAGATATATTATATGAAAATGATAATCTTTTATTTAATCCTTATGGAATAATTGCTTTAAACCCAGATAAATTTCCACATGTGGAATTTACAAAAGCTAATCAATTTATTGAATGGATTCTAAGTAAAAAAGGAAAGAGACTAATTGAAGATTTTAGAGTTTCTGAAAAACAGTTATTTTATACATACAAATAAATATTAGTCATATGATAATCCCATCTTACCTAATATAATTTAAAATAATGTACGTTTTAGATAGAGTATTTGAGGCAGTCCTAATATCTCTCAATGTAAGTGTAGGTTCTACCCTAATATCACTAATGATAAGTCTTCCAATTGGAGTTATGATTGGTATTAATAGTTTTTATGGACGTCAATTTATAGTAGCGTGTATTCATGCTCTAACGTCTATACCCCCAGTTTGTGCGGGTTTATTGGTTTATTTATTTATTAGCCGCACTGGTCCGTTAGGATGGACGGGAATTCTCTATACGCCCATTGCAATGATAATTGCTCAATCAATCATCATTATTCCAATTATGATATCACTGATACTCAAAAATATTGAAGAGGATTTTAACAGTTACAGAGAAGAACTCATTTCCTATGGAGCAAACTTTAAAAATATACTTATTCTTTTAATCAGAAACAAAATTACGCTTTATATAACTATAGCTTTAATTGGTTTTGGAAGAGCGATAAGTGAATATGGTGCAGCAGCAATTGTAGGAGGGTCAATTGATCATATAACAAGAAATGTTACAGCATCAATAGCATTAGAGACTTCAAAAGGTAATTTAGACGTAGCAATAGGTCTTGGGAGTATCCTCATAGTAATATCTTTTATCCTATCCTTTATTATAAATAGGAGAAAAATATTGTGAATTTTTCTTCACTCAAGAATGTTAATCTGATAATTAACAAAAAAGTTATTTTAGATAACATCTCTTTTGTCATTCCTCAAAATAAGACAACTATTTTTTTAGGTAAAAATGGTTCTGGTAAAACAACAATTTTAAGAACTATTAATTTATTACAAAAAATTACTGCTGGACAAATAGTTTCTATTAATCAAAAACCAATTCCCATGCTATTTCAAAAACCTATTATTTTTGATGGAAATGTTTTTTATAATTTTTCTATTCTTAAAAAAATAAAAAACTACGAGGCAAACCTGACATGGTACGATGCATTTCATTTAAACCAATTACACCAACAAAATATTAAAAATCTATCTGGTGGAGAAAAGCAAAAATTATTTTTGTCTAGAGTTATGAGCATTGACCCTGAGGTCATTATAATGGATGAGCCAAATCAAAATTTAGACATAGAAAGTGAAAAAATATTAGCTCAATTAATCATGGATCAAAAAAAGCAAAAAAAAACAATTATTCTTACTTTACATGATTATAACTTAGCTGCAAAATTAGCTGATTTTATAATCTTATTGGATAAAGGGAAAATATTGTATCAAGGTAAAAAGGAGTTATTTTTTGATAAGTAATGTGAAAAAATGTAAACCAATTAGTTATTTAGGAAGTATTAATTAGTATGAAGTTTTTAATAATATTATTTTTCATTCATTCTCCCTTAATTGGTCATGAAAATACGGATCTTATAGACTCAAAAGTCGTTGAAGAAAGAATGACATCAATGCAAAAACTCAATAAACTTATGAGTTTGGCTAATAAAAAGATTAAAAAATCCCAACTTGATGATGAGACAGTTGAGATTTTCTCTAAAATTGAAAATATTTTTATTGATTATCCATCATTGTTTCCTGATGACTCTTTCCAGGGCGTGACTAAGGCAAGCACAGATATCATTGATAATCGAGATGTTTTTAATGCTCTTGCAAATGAGCACGCTATAAATGCTGGTTTGGCTATTGAGTCAGTAAAAGCTGAAGATATTGATCAACTAAAAATTTATTTTAATAATTTATACTCATCTTGTAAAAGCTGTCATTCAAGATTTAGAAACTAATTGGACCAAGGGGTATAATTCCAGAAGGATTAATTTCTTTATGACTACCGTAATAGTGAGTTTTAATGTGATCTATATTTGTTAGCTCCATCATCCCATCAATTTTCTTAAAGTTTTCTAAATATTCTCTCATTTTTGGATAATCCCAAATTCTCTTAAGATTACATTTGAAGTGACCAACATATACAGGATCAAAGCGTAGGAGAGTAGGTATTAGTCTCAAATCACACTCTAATATCTCATCTCCAAGTAGAAATTTATTTTTTTCAAGTAAGCTCTCAACATAATCCAATCCCTCAAAAAGTTTTTTTACTTCCTCCTCATATACTATTTGATCAGTAGCAATACCAGTTTTATAAACCCCATTATTAATGGCTGTATAAATATATTTATTTATATTATCTATTTCATTTCTTTGATTTAATGGATAAAAATCTTTTGTATTATTGGTTAAGTCATTAAATTCACTATTAAACATTCTGATTATTTCTGCAGATTCATTGCTTACAATCGTATTATTTTTTTTATCCCAAAGAACAGGGACGGTTACTCTTCCTGAATAATTGGAGTCTGCTTTTAAATAAACTTCGTAGAGGTATTTCAAATTAAATAAATGATCTTTTGTCGAGCCAGAATAACTTTCAAAAGTCCATCCATTTTCAAGCATGTATGGATTTACAATACTTACAGAAATATGTTTTTCTAAACTTTTTAATGATCTATATATTAATGTTCTATGGGCCCAGGGGCATGCAAGTGAAACATAAAGATGATAACGATTACTCTCAGGTTTATATATACCTTCTTGATTGATGGTGTTTCTAAATTGAGCCTCTGTTCTAATAAATTTTCCACCGTTAGCTTTTGTGTCATACCATTTATCCTGCCATTTTCCCTCAACTAAAAGACCCATCATTACTCCTTTTAAAATTTAAAACTATTACTCCCTTGATTTTTTACAAGTGGACATAAAAACCTAGTAGTATAAAACCCTATAAATGTTCAAGTTAATTATAAATATATTCAATAAATATAAATTTATTCCGTTTATTTTCTTTGTATTTTTCACAAATACAACTATCTATAGTAAGTCAATGTACACATCTTTATCAATTGAAGAGTCTAAATCAAAAATTGAAGAAGGTTTAATTATTGTGGATGTAAGGGAAGAGTCTGAATTTAATGAATCAAGAATTCCTAATTCACATTTAATTCCTTTAAATACTATCTCTAAAGAATTACTTGTTTCTAAGTTTGGTCAGAATGCTGATATTATTATTCACTGCAGATCAGGAAAACGCTCAAAGGTTGCCGCTGAAATATTAACAAACGATGGTTACAATGGTCAAATCTTCGAAATTGATGCAGGAATTATTGGATGGATACAATCAGGTCAGACTACTATTTCTAATTAACCAAAATAATTGGTTGAAATCATATAATAGGCTAAATAGGAAAATAAACCAACAATTAGAACAATTAAAGGAATCAAAGATAAGGTGAAAGCTTCCCTTATCTTCTTATTATAAATAAGTAAGGCTGTTAATAAGATCAGTCCAAAAATTATAGCTATTCTGATAATCACCTTCTTATATTATCATAAATTAATAAAATTTTAGCTATTAAAGATATCCACTATTGATATATAAACTTAATAATTATGGTTAAAACTAAAATAGCAATCGCTGGCGTACTAGGTAGGATGGGAAAAAATTTAATTGAATCAGCTCAATTAAATGATGTAGTTGAAATAGTAGGTATCTTTGATAAAAGCCCAATATCAGAAGATCATTTGGTATCTCTTAAATTAAAATCTGATATTGCAATAACTAGTGATGACGCGTTTGATCGAGCCGACGTTGTCATAGATTTTACATCTCCTAGCGCTTTATTTATGTTTACAGAAAGTGCCATTGCTCATAAAGCGGCACTGGTTGTTGGAACAACAGGTTTAGAACAAAAACACTTTAACCTTTTACAGCAAACTAGCAAAGCCACAAAAATTTTTTACGCACCAAATATGAGTCTAGGAGTAAATTCTTTTTTCCAAGTTGCTCGTGATACCGCTGCAAAGTTAAAAGATTATGATATTGAAATAATTGAGTCGCATCATAAGTTTAAAAAAGATGCCCCAAGTGGAACAGCTATTAAACTTGGCGAAGAAATAGCCGACCAACTCGGACGCACAAACAAAGACTTCGTTTTTGATAGACAACTACAAGTCTCCGAGAGAAAAAAAACAGATATTGGGTTTTCTTCAATAAGAGGTGGCAATATAGCTGGTGAGCACACTGTAATATTTCATGGTGAACACGAAAGTATTGAAGTTACTCATAGGGCATTTAATAGAAAAATTTTCTCTGATGGTGCTGTTAATGCTTCCATATGGTTGTCATTACAAAAAAACGGTTATTATAATTTTAAAGATTTATTGAAATCTTGATTTATATCGATCAATAATTTTCTTTAATTTTACTCTTCTTTGATTATTTAGAAACCTTGCAAATAAAGTTTTCTTCCCAGAGTAATTTAAGCTAAGTGAGTCATTTTCATTTTTAACTTTAGTCCAAGCAAGGTTATGTTCTAGAACTTTTTCTTCTTTATCTTCTAATGTATTATTTAGTATAATTTTTGAATTAGTTAAAGATATTTTCTCACCCTTTTTTGAGTTTTGATAAAAAAAATATGTACAAACTACAAGTATAGTGAATTCAGCAATACCAAAGATAATTATTGGCCACGCCCCTACAAATACAAACCTAATACCTATAAAGAGAATTAAAAAGCCTATTAGTAGTAAGAACATAATAATTTGTTTCCCACTAAGACTTTTGTTTGGAGTGATATAAATATTTTTTCTCATAAATTATTTTATTTAAAAATTTTACGTATGTATAATGATACCAGATGAAAAAAAATGAGAGAGCTCTTATAGTTGAGAAAACACTAAATAAACTTTACCCAACAGTCCCTATACCTCTGAAACATAACAGTATTTTCGAATTATTGATTGCTGTTCTTTTAAGTGCTCAATGCACAGACGAAAGGGTAAATCAAGTAACCCCATCACTTTTCTCAATAGGTGGCAATGCTTACGAAATGAGTAAAGTTTCTATTAATCAAATTTATAAGATTATTAGACCATGTGGGTTGGCTCCTCAAAAATCTAAAGCGATATATAATTTGTCTAAAATTCTTATAAAAAATTTTAATGGAAATGTTCCTGAGAGTTTTGAAGAGCTAGAAAAACTTCCTGGAGTTGGTCATAAAACTGCAAGTGTAGTTATGTCTCAAGGCTTTGGTCATCCAGCTTTTCCTGTGGATACACATATTCATCGATTAGCACAGAGATGGGGACTAACAAATGGTAAAAATGTAACACGAACAGAAAAGGACTTAAAAAAACTATTTTCTGAAACCATTTGGAACAAGTTACATTTACAAATTATCTTTTATGGCAGAGAGTATTGTAAGGCTAGAAGTTGCTATGGCATAGAATGTGAAATTTGTACGACTTGCTACCCTAAAAGAAAAAAAATAATTATTGTGAATAAGGCATGATAAAAAATAAATTTTTCTCTTCATAATTATTGACTCATATAGGTTAAAATACAATTTTGTTGTATAACGTATACCAGTAATTTTTATTTTTTTATTTTTTTATTTTTTTTATTTTAAATTTGAATACATTATTATCAAATTTAATAATGGAGTTTATCAATGAGTTATACTTTATATAAAAACGCAAAAGCTAGACTACAAAGAAGCGAACTTGCTGTTCCAGGCTCCTCTCCACAAATGTTTGAAAAGGCTTTAAATTCAGATGCAGATTATATCTTTCTAGATCTTGAAGATGCAGTTTCTCCTAATGATAAATTGACAGCAAGACAAAATATTATTCAAGGGCTCAAAGATATTGACTGGAAAAAAAATGGTAAAACTATTTCAGTTAGAATTAATGGTCTTGATACACATTATATGTACAAAGATCTTATTGATATTGTAACACAAGCCGGTCAACACATTGATACAATTTTAATACCAAAAGTCGGTGTTAGAGACGATGTTTACATGGTTGATTGCCTCTTAAGTCAACTAGAAGACGAAATGAATTTAAATAATAAAATTGGAATTGAATGTCTCATTGAGACTGCTCTTGGCATGGTCAATATTGAGCAAATAGCTAAGTCTTCAAGTAGGTTAGAAGCTTTACACTTTGGTGTAGCTGATTATGCAGCTAGCCTTAGAGCTAGAACTGTTGTCATTGGAGGGCTAAATCCAGATTATCCTGGGGACCAATGGCATCATGGACTCTCAAAATTAGTTGCAACTTGCAGGGCTTTTGGATTAAGAGCTATAGACGGACCGTTTGGAGATTTCAATGATCCAGATGGATATATTAATGCAGCTAAAAGAGGGGCAGCAATTGGCATTGAAGGAAAATGGGCAATTCACCCATCACAAATTCAATATGCTAATAATGTTTTTTCTCCGCCAGAGTCTGAAGTTCATAAAGCCAAAAGAATTATTGATGAGTTAGCTAAAGCTGCTTCACAAGGAAAAGGTGCAGCACAGCTTGATGGAAGAATGATTGATGCCGCTTCTGAAAGAATGGCAGAAAATATCGTTAATATAGACAATTTAATTAAATCAAAAAAATAAAATAAAAGGAGATGCAATTATGGACATTCATGAATATCAAGCAAAGAAAATTTTAAGTGATTTTAATATTTTAATCCCAAAGGGAGGAATAGCTTATAGTCCAGAACATGCCGAATATCAAGCAAGAGATATTGGTGGAAATAAGTGGGTGGTTAAAGCACAAATTCATTCTGGTGCAAGAGGCAAGGCTGGCGGAATAATTATCTGTGAAACTCTAGAAGAGGTATCTGAAGCAGCCAATAAATTACTTGGAAAAACTTTAGTTACTCATCAAACAGGTCCAAAAGGAAAAGTAGTTCAAAGAATTTATGTTGAGGAAGCTACGGATATAAAAAAGGAATTTTATTTAGGCCTAGTTTTTGATAGAAGCTCAGAGTGTATTATGGTTGTGGCTTCTTCTGAAGGAGGCATGAGTGTTGAAGATATATCAAAAGACAAACCTGAAACTATTATTAGGGCAAAAATTGAAGCCTCAGTAGGAATGCAAAACTTTCAAGCCAGAGAAATTGCTTTTGGTTTAGGTCTTGATGCTAAGTCAATAACGCGATGTGCTGATGCGATTATGGGTTGTAGTAAGGCTTTTAGCCAACATGATGCTACAATGGTTGAAATCAACCCATTAGTTTTAACTGCTGACGATCATATTGTGGCTCTTGATTGCAAAATGTCCTTTGATGATAATGCGCTATTTAGAATACCAGAAATTTCTGAATTAAGAGACAAGTCTCAAGAGGATCCACAGGAAACATACGCTTCAGATAGAGATCTAAGCTATGTTGGTCTTGAAGGTAATATTGGAAATATTATCAATGGAGCTGGGTTAGCTATGGCTTCAATGGATATGATTAAATTAGCAGGAGGAGAACCGGCAAACTTTTTAGATGTTGGAGGGGGCGCAACGCCAGAAAAAATTGTAAAGGCATTTAGACTTGTTTCACAAGATCCAAATGTAAAAGTAATTTTAGTAAATATATTTGCAGGTATAAATCGATGTGATTGGATCGCAGAAGGAATTGTTAAAGCTGTTCAAGAAGTTGATGTGAAGCAACCATTGGTACTTAGATTGGCTGGTACAAATTTTGAAAAGGGTCAGCAGATATTAAGAGATAGCAATATTAAATATGTGGAAGCAACTACCCTTTTTGATGCAGCAAAAAAAGCAGTGAATGCAATCGAAGGAGAGGTGGCTTAAATGACAGTTTTAATTAATAAAAATTCAAAAGTAATTATTCAAGGCTTTACTGGAAAAATTGGATCATTTCATGCACAAGAAATGATCGATTACGGAACTAATCTAGTCGGTGGCGTGACCCCAGGTAAAGGAGGATCAAAGCATTTAGACAAACCAGTATTTAATACAGTGAAAGAAGCTGTGGAGCTAACAGGAGCAGATTCTAGTATATTATTTGTGCCACCTCAATTTGCTGCAGATTCTGCTATGGAAGCTGCAGATGCTGGAATAAAGACATGTGTAGCGATCACAGATGGAATCCCCGCACATGATATGATTAAAGTAAAAAGATATATGAAAAGATATTCTAAAGATGAAAAAATGACTCTCGTGGGTCCAAACTGTGCAGGCATTATTAGTCCAGGTAAAAGTTTATTGGGGATTATGCCTGGGCATATATATAAAGAAGGAAATGTTGGTGTCATTGGAAGATCGGGCACGCTCGGTTATGAGTCTGCCGCACAAATGAAAGCTCTTGGGATAGGTATATCTACAAGTGTTGGTATAGGAGGCGACCCAATTAATGGTAGTTCTTTCAAAGATATCTTGGAAAAATTTGAAAAAGACGATGAAACCAAAGTTATTTTAATGATTGGTGAAATTGGAGGTCCTCAAGAAGCAGAGGCGGCTCAATTTGCTAAAGAAAATATGTCAAAACCAATTGTTGCTTATATTGCAGGTCTTACCGCTCCAAAAGGAAGAAAAATGGGACACGCGGGCGCAATAGTTACGGCTTATGGAGAAGCCGCATCAGAAAAAGTTGAAATACTAGAAGCAGCAGGAGTAACGGTGGCTAAAAACCCTTCTGTAATCGGAGAGACTGTTCAAAAAGTTTTAAGTAAGATATAATATTAAAACAGAAAATAGCTTTAAGTAAATCTGTAGAAATAAACATAAATATTGTATAAAAATAATCTCACTCAGAACAATGAAAAAAATTAATAAAATTCTTATAGCTAATAGAAGTGAAATAGCTATTCGTATATCTAGGGCAGCAACAGAACTTGGATTTCAAACCGTGTCTATTTATTCATACGAGGATAGATTTGCCTTACATCGTTTTAAAACTGATGAAAGTTATTTAGTCGGATCAGGTAAAGGACCAATCCAAGCCTATCTTGATTATAAAGGTATTGTTAAAATAGCTGTAGATTCTGGATGTGATGCAATTCATCCTGGCTATGGTTTTCTGTCAGAAAATCCAGATTTTGTTGATGAGTGTGTTAAAAATAATATTTTGTTTATTGGTCCATCTGCAAAAATTATGCGTTCACTTGGTAACAAGGTTGAAGCAAAAAAAATAGCTAACAAATCAAAAGTTGCGACCATTCCATCTACAGGACCCCTTCCTAAGGATATTAAATCTTGCAAAGTTTTAGCAAAAAAAATTGGTTACCCAATTATGTTAAAAGCATCATGGGGTGGAGGTGGGCGAGGTATGCGTGTCATCAAAAAAGAAAGTGAACTAGAAAAAAGTATTAGCTCTGCTAGAAGAGAAGCTAAAAGTGCTTTTGGCAAAGATGATGTATTTTTTGAAAAATTAATTGAAAAAGCTTACCACGTAGAAGTTCAAATTATCGGAGATACACACGGAAATATTGTACACCTATTTGAAAGAGACTGCTCACTGCAAAGACGTCACCAAAAAGTTGTTGAGCGAGCGCCTGCTGCTTATCTTACTGCTAACCAAAGATCAGCTATTTGTGATGCTGGTGTTAAAATTGGAAAACAGGTTAACTATTCATGTGCAGGTACTGTAGAATTTTTAATGGATGCAAAAACTAAAGAATTTTTCTTTATTGAAGTTAATCCAAGAGTTCAAGTTGAACATACAGTTACCGAGGAAATCACAGGAATAGATATAGTTAAGGCCCAATTCTTATTAGCGGCCGGAGCAAAAATTGGTGATAATTTTTGTGGAGTTCCTGACCAAAAAGACATTCATATCAAAGGTCACGCAATACAATCTAGAGTAACAACTGAGGATGCAGCAAATGATTTTGCGCCTGATTACGGTAAAATATCTGTTTATAGATCTGCTAGTGGTTTAGGCATTAGACTTGATGCAGGTACGGCCGCGACAGGAACTGTAATTACACCCTATTATGATTCTTTGTTAGTTAAAGTTACAGCAAAAGGACAAACACCATTAGAGGCAACAAAGAGAATGGACAGAGCACTTCGAGAATTCAGAGTTAGAGGCGTTAAGACAAATATCCCTTTTCTGCTCAAGCTTATTAATCATGATTGTTTTGAAAGCTTTCAATATCACACAAAATATATTGATAGTGCGAAAGATTTATTCACTTTTAGTTCAAGAAAAGATAGAGCTACAAAAGTATTAAGCTTTCTAGCTGAAGTGATAGTGAATGGTAATCCTGAAGTAAGTAATAGACCTAAACTAAGAGAGACTATTCCCGCTAATCTTTCTGATTATGGAATTGCAAGATCAATAAAAGCCCAAAGCTCATCAGGAAAAACTTATAAACAAATTCTTGATTCACAAGGACCTAAAGCTGTTTCTCAAAGTGTTATGAAAGAGAAAAAATTATTAATTACAGACACTACATTTAGAGACGCACATCAATCATTGATTGCAACAAGAATGAGAACAAATGATATGTTGGGTATTACAGACTTATATGAAGAAAGATTTAAGAATCTTTTTTCTGTGGAGTGTTGGGGTGGTGCAACTTTTGATGTAGCTCTCAGATTCCTACATGAGGATCCCTGGTTGAGATTAGAAAAATTGAGAGAACAAATGCCCTCAGCATTATTACAAATGTTATTTAGGGGTTCAAATGCATTAGGATACACAAATTATCCAGATAATGTTCTCAGAAGATTTATTCAGGTTGCTGCACAGTCAGGTATCGATGTCTTTAGAATTTTTGATGCTTTAAACTGGATTGAGAATATGAAAATTTCAATTGATGAAGTTTTAAAAACTGACAAAATTTGTGAAGCTTCAATTTGCTACTCTGGTGATTTGTCTTCTCCAAATGAAAAAAAATACACACTTGATTACTATATGAATATGGCAATTAAATTAGAAAAGATGGGTATACATTTTCTTGCAATCAAAGACATGGCAGGATTATGCAAACCAAAAGCAGCTAAAGTATTATTTAAAGAACTGAAAAAAAATATCAAAGTACCTATACATTTTCACACTCATGACACCAGTGGTAATGGTGTGGCCACTTTATTGGCAGCTAGTGAGGCAGGTGTAGATATTGTGGATGCAGCAATTGACTCATGGGCAGGATTCACTTCCCAGCCAAGTTTTGGTGCAGTAGTTGAATCATTGGATGGAACTCCTAGAGATCCTAAAATTTCTTCGGCTGTAGTTCGTTCTGCAGCAAATTACTGGGAGGATGTTCGTAAGCATTATCAACCTTTTGAGAGCAAAACTAGGACCAGCATGTCTGAGGTTTATCTTCATCAAATGCCAGGGGGTCAGTACACTAATTTAAGAGAACAAGCGCGATCAATGGGAATAACCGACACAAGATGGCCAGAGCTCGCGTCAATGTATGCAGAAGTTAATAGAATTTTTGGTGATGTAATTAAAGTAACACCAATATCAAAAGTAGTAGGTGACATGGCAATCTATATGTTAGCAAATAATATTACTATTGAGGATGTTTTAGATCCCAAAAAAGATGTTGGTTTTCCAGCTTCTGTAATTGAGTTTTTCAGTGGCCGTTTAGGTCAACCACATAAAGGTTTTCCAAAGGTTCTTCAGAAGAAAATCCTAAAAGGTCAAAAACCAATTAATTATAGGTTTGGATCAAAGATGAAACCACTTGATATTAAAAAGAAGCAAAAAGAATTAGAAAAAAAATATTCTGAAGCTATTTCTGAAAAAGATACACTGTCCTATATTTTCTTTCCTGAAGTGTATGACGAATATATGAAACATAAAAAAATCTATGGAGATACTAGCATGATACCAACTCCTAATTATTTTTTTGGAATGAATTCCGGAGAAGAAATTTATATTTCTATTGAGACAGGTAAAACTCTTATCATTCGATATTTTACTCAAAGCGAGCCAAATGAAAAAGGCTATAGAACAATTTACTTCGAACTGAATGGTCAGCCAAGATCAGTAGATATCAAAGATAAATCCATTAATGTAGATGAACTGCTGAAGGAAGTTGCTGATCCAAGTAATGAGAGTCATGTTGGTGCGCCAATTCCTGGACTTTTAGTTGATATTTCCATCTCAGAAGGTATGACAATTTCCAAAGGTGTTAAACTTTGTACTATTGAAGCCATGAAGATGGAAACTGTAATTTACTCTGATCGTGCTGGAAAATTAGAAAAACTTTTAGTTAAAGCTGGAGAAAACATCGAAGCTCAGCAGTTATTAATGGTAATAAAATAATTATTCAACAAGAACCACCCTATACAAATTAAATTAATATTAATTATATTGATCAAATATGTTAATAATTAAGTCTATAGATGAATAGCTATGTTAAAAATCTTCCAGCATATCTTATAAAAAGATACAAAGGCTGGAAAGCAACTGGGTTTGAAGAAAATAAAAGTTGGTTTGCAAGAATGGCGGATGTGGGGCAAAGTCCAAGAGTAATGGTAATTTCTTGTTGCGATTCAAGGGTACACGCTACTTCAATGTTTGGTGCCGATACAGGAGAATTTTTTATTCATAGAAATATTGCCAATTTGATACCACCCTATAAGCCAAATGGAGATCATCATGGCACGTCAGCTGCTATTGAATATGGCGTCACTTCACTAGAAGTTTCTCATCTAATCGTATTGGGCCATTCAAATTGTGGAGGAATTAATGGGGGATTTCATCTCTGCAAAGGCTCTAGCAATCAACAGGAAAGTATCTTTGTTCATAAATGGTTGAGCATTCTAAAGCCTGCCTATGATAATATTTTAAAAGAAGGTGCCGATGTAAGTCAAATTAAAGCCTTAGAAAAAGAAAGTATAAAAACATCAATTAATAATTTGATTGATTTTCCTTTTATTAAAAAGGCATTGGATAAAGAAAAATTAGTTATCCATGGTTTATGGCACGATATAGGTTCGGGAGAATTAGAAATGTTAGATTCTGATCAATTAAAGTTTATCAAAATTTAAAAAAATGAATCGAAAAGCAATTTTATTTGCATCAATTTTCTCAATGTTGATTTGCTTTTTTGCAAGTTTAAATTTTTATTATTTTACTACTGGTCAAATAGAGGATGCAAGGTCGATTTTTGAAGCTGGAGGAGGAGATCCAAATAATTTTAATTCAATATTCTGGATTTGTAATAAAATATTTTCTTCTATGCATTAAATTATTTTTCAACAATTATTTCCTGAGAAATAATCTTATGATCTGCAACTAAACTTTGATGATTAACATTTTTTATGGCAACTTTAATTGTATTTTTTTCTAAATTGAAAAATCTATCAGGGACATGAAACCACTCAAATAAGATCTACCTATAGGAATTTCATTGACTTGAACTAAGGCGTAGCCTTCTTTTTCTTTTGGCTCGTATGAAATTTCTTCAGGAGTAAACTTAAAATTCTTCACATGAATTTTAATATTATAACCATCATAACTATCTTCATATATTGAGATAAAAATTTCTGGGTAAGGTTCACCTACCTCTACAGTATTACCTGGATGATGAGAGTGGATACTCCCACAATACAAAAAAAATATTACAAGATATTTAAATAAATTTTTCATCAAAGATTCATCCAATACATTTCTTTAGATTAAACTGTGGGTAAAAAATCTTTTTTTTAATATGAAAGACAAGAATATTATTAATATAACCTGATGAGTCGGAACTCTGAACAAAAACCCTACAACTCCCCTTATCTAGTCTTTGAAAGTTTAGATCACCATCCTTTCTTATTAAGTCAAAATTACCAAAATCTCTTTTAAAAAGATCAATTTGCTTGTTTTGGTAGGTTGTTACTAATTCAAATTTAGGACCCAAGTCGATAATTTTAGTTGTTTTTTGTGTAATTTTCTTAATTTGACTTGATGTTTGATTGGTACTCTCGCAACTAATCAGGGCAAATAAGATGCCAAAAATTAATAAAATCAGCTTATTTTGTATAATTAATTTATTCATATTAAGTATTAAAGAGCGATAAACTTAGCACAATTACTCATTTCATCAATCTATGGATTTATAAGTATATAAATTGTGTTTGACATAACAAACAAAGTTCTTTATAAAGAACAAAATTATTAATGAAAGGCTTCTTATGACTACAGACTCAAAACATCCTGAAACGTTAGTTTTACATGGTGGCACATATCGTAAGGATACCGCTACTAATGCAGTTGCAGTTCCTATTTACCAAACAACTGCTTATGAGTTTGATAGCACGGAACATGCCTCAAATTTATTTGCTTTAAAAGAACTCGGTAATATTTACACACGTATTATGAATCCAACAAATGCCGTTCTTGAAGAACGTTTGGCTGCTCTTGATGGTGGTGCCGCAGCTTTAGCTGTTAGTTCAGGTTCGACAGCAAATGCGTATGCTATTCAAAATTTAGCAAAAGCTGGTGATAATATTGTAAGCTCTACAGATCTTTATGGAGGCACATGGAATTTATTTGCTAATACTTTTAAAAATTTAGGCATTGAGGTTAGATTTGCTGATCCTTCAGATCCAGAAAATTTTAGAAAATTAACAGATGACAAAACTAGAGCTTATTTTGGTGAGTCATTACCAAATCCAAAATTAAATTTGTTTCCTATCGAAGAAGTTGCAAACATAGGTAGGCCATTAGGAATACCTCTAATAATAGATAACACAGCTGGTCCAATTAATATTAAGCCCCTTCAGCATGGAGCGGCTATTGTAACTTATTCTTTAACTAAGTGGATTGGTGGTCATGGAACTTCTATTGGTGGTGCTATAGTTGATGGTGCTAATTTTGATTGGACAGCAGTTCCAGAAAGACAGCCATTATTAAATGAACCAGACGGAAGTTATCATGGTGTAGAATGGGCCTCAGCTATTCCTCAAATGTTTGGAGCACAGTTGGCATTTGTTATAAGAGCAAGAGTTGTTGTATTAAGAGATCTTGGTGGATCCATTGCCCCAACTAATTCTTTTAATTTTATTCAAGGTCTAGAAACACTGCCTCTAAGATTAAAACAGCACAATGAAAATGCAGTTAAAGTTGCTGAGTTTTTAAAAAGCCATAAATCGATCAGTAAAGTTATATTTCCAAAGTTCCATGAAGGTGAAAATAAGAAAAGAACTGAGAAATACTATAAAAATGGTTTTGGATCCATGATTGGAATTGAATTAAGCAAAGGAGTAGAGGCCGGAAAAGCTTTCATTAATGCTTTAGAACTTCACTACCATGTTGCAAATATTGGAGATGCTAGAAGTTTGGCAATTCATCCTGCATCAACTACTCACTCACAACTATCAGCAGAAGAACAATTACAAACAGGTGTGACACCAGGTTATGTGCGTCTTTGTGTTGGTTTAGAACACGCTGATGACATAATTGCAGATCTTAAAAAAGGTCTAGATGCTGCAGAAAACTTTGATCAACTAAAGATCGTTAATTCAAAATAACTTTTATAAATATAATTAATTAATAATAGAAGGGCATTCCTCCAGATGCCCTTCTCCAATAAAACAACTCATCAGTCCTTTTTCCTTTTAATTTTATTTGTATAATACAATTGTGAAAATTAAATATGATCAACCAAAAACAATATTCAATTCCTATAAAAGTGTCTTAGGACAAAGGCCGCTTTGGGATTGGCGTCATGGTAAGTTTTATTGGATAGATGTTCATGAAAAAATACTTATCGAAAACGATTCATTATTTGAAAAAGAAAAACAATTTATACTTCCAGAAGGTATCACTAATATTTTATTAAAGGATACAAA